>JANPJZ010000093.1:0-4494 GCA_031425795.1 Rhodobacter sp.
CGACCTGACCAAGACCCCCTTCGACAAGATCGGCGGCGCGGACTACTCCTTCGACTGCACCGGCAACGTCAAGGTGATGCGCGACGCACTGGAATGCACCCACCGCGGTTGGGGGCAGAGCATCATCATCGGCGTCGCCCCGGCGGGCGCGGTGATCGAGACCCGCCCCTTCCAGCTGGTGACCGGCCGCATCTGGAAAGGCACCGCCTTCGGTGGCGCACGCGGCCGCACCGACGTGCCAAAGATCGTCGACTGGTACATGGACGGCAAGATCGAGATCGACAGCATGATCACCCACATCCTGCCGCTCGACCGCATCAACGAAGGCTTCGACCTGATGCATGCGGGCAAATCGATCCGGGCGGTGGTGGTCTATTAGGTCACGTCTGAAGCACCCGCACCGAACCAGGCTGCAGCGACCAGAAATGGGAGCTGTTGTGCCTTGGCTATGTATCTCAAGGACAGAAGTCGGACCGAAATGTGCAACTTTGCAGGGGGCGGCCTTGCGGTCATGCTGCTGGGCGTCCTGCTTCGTCAGGGCTCACAGCCTGTAACCCCCCGCTGCATCGCCGTCAGCCTCAAGACTCTCACGTTCGGCGTTGGTGCGCCCTGCGACGGAGCCAACCCCCTAATCCGCGCCTTCCAGCAAGTTTCTGCGCGACTGAGAGGCGCCACCTCTGCCGTCACAGGCCCGCAAGTCGATCCGGGCGGTGGCCGGCTGCCATGCAGAGGTCCAAACGGAAACCGGACCGTATCGCTTTCGACACGGTCCGGCTCTCGGCCTTGAAAGATAAGTCTCAGGTCCTGCCAAAGAAGCCTGCCCCCGCCCGAAGGCGGGGATGTTGTTCAGCGCCGCGTCACATCGCCGGACGGCAGCGTATCGTCCCGGTCGTCCTCGATCTCCACTTCGGTGTGCCGCAGCGTGTCCGAGATGGTCTCCTCATGGTTCTCGCTGGTCCGGCGCAGGCCGATCTCCTCGACCACCCGCGCTTCCTTCGACACGACGGCTTCCTCACGGTACTCCTCTGCCTCGATCGACCGATCCTGGAAGGCATTTTCAGTCGCGGTCGCGCTCCGGTCCACCGGACGGCGCTCGATCTCGACCCGGTCCTCCCGCAGATTGACCGTCTCGCTCACCGGCTTTTCCACGACGTAGGACCGCACCCGAACCGTGCCACGGCTTGCATCCCGCTTGCCGACGCGCAGCCGCTCTTCCACAACCTCCACAGTCTCGTCCAGTCCGCGCTCGGTGCCGCCGGTCCTGGCGCTCTCAAAGCCGGCCCCGCTGCCAAAGCCAGCGGAGGACCGGTCCATCCCGGAGGCACCAGTCAGATCCGACCCGACGCCTGCCGAGGCCACGCCACCCGCCCCGATCGCTCCGGGAACGGACAACCCCTCACGCGACCGCCCGCTGGAATCGTCCAAGCCGGTGCTGCCGCCCAGTTCGTCCCCGGTGCCGGAACGGCCTGCCCCAAAGGCCGCTTCGGACCACCCTTCCTCACGCCAGTTTGCGGTCCGTTCGTCCATGTCGACGGCACCTTCGTCGTCCAGGATATCCAGAACGTCGTCATACTCCGCTTCCGAGACGTCAGTCACCGTCAGCAGACTTCCGCCACGGTTCAGGCCTTCGGCATAGGCCGACCGGTCGTCCGACGGAAAGAACATCTCGCCGAGCATGGCAAAGAAGCCCTGGTCCTCGGTCCCGCTGCTGGAGCCTTCGCTCTGGCCCTCGGTCAGCCGGATCTGCGTCTCGGCGATCCCCAGCCCGCGCAGGCGCTGAGCCGCCGCTTCGGCATGGCTGCGGGAATCGTAGAAGGCTGAAACCGTGTGGCTGCCGCCCATGTCCATGCCTTCGCTCGCGTCCTGATAGGTCATTTGTCCGTTCCTTCTGTTGAGAGATGGTCCTCTTGCAGGACCTGCCCGGTAAGGGCGTCGATGCGCTCGATCACCGCATGTTCGCGGCGAACGCTGACAGGAATTTCCGTGCGGCGGACTTCGACGATCCGGCGCACGTGAACCTCCTCCTTCAAGACCAGCTGGCGATGGACGACCAGGCGCTCCTCCATCACCGGGAAGACCGTCACGTCCCCCTCCACTCGCACTTCGGGCACCGCGTCGACATCCCGGCCCACGCCCACGCGCGACACCTCGACCCGCACGCAGTCCAGATCGGCCGTCAGCACCTGGCTGTCCGTCAGGGTCTCCGCGCGCACCACGACCCGCCGCTCCGCCACCCGCTTCACATCAAGGTGGGCGGTTTCGGCCAGAAGATCGATGCGTTTGAAACTGTCGGTCCGCTCTGCCATGGCCCCTCACCCTGCTTACGGGGACACAACCTTGGGTTCCGGGCATTGTTCCCGCGGACCAGGCGTGCGGAACCCGCCCCTTGGCGGAATTCTGCTTTCCCCGCCCCGCCAAAACGTCCACAAGCAACACACCGGAACACCGAAAGGCCTCGTCATGCCCAGCGCCAATTCCGCACCGCTTCTCGCCGTGCTCATCGACGCCGACAACGTCCTTGCGAAACACGCCGAGGCGATCCTGAAGGAAATCAGCACCATCGGCGAACCGGCCCTGCGCCGGGTCTACGGCGACTGGTCCAGCCAGCAGCTCGCCGGCTGGAAGAACCAGGCCCGAGACCTCGGCCTCGTGATGCACCAGCAATCGGCCAACACCAAGGGCAAGAACGCCTCGGACATCGGCCTTGTCATTGACGCCATGGACATCCTCCATCAGGGCAAGTTCGACGGCTTCGTCCTCGTCTCCTCCGACAGCGACTTCACCCGCCTCGCCTCCCGCATCCGCGAAGAGGGGCTTGAGGTGGTCGGGATCGGCGAGGCAAAGACCCCCGAATCGCTCCGCAAGGTCTGCAACCGCTTCATCCTGATCGAGAACATCATCGAGGAAGCCGTGTCCGAGCCCCTGCGCGACCCCAAGCCCGTAACGGCCGCCGCCGCCAAGGCAGAGCCAGCCCCCGCCCCCCTCAAGCGCCCCGAGACCGAGGCGATCCCCCTCATCCGCAAGGCGATGACCAACATCGACCCGGATGGCGAGTGGTTCTCGCTCGGCCAGCTCGGCCAGTACATGGTCCGCGCCGACCCCGACTTCGACCCCCGCACCTATGGCAGCGCCCGGCTCTCCGACCTCGTCAAACGCCTGACCAAACGGTTCGAGCTTCGCAAGGACGGAAATCAGGTCATGGTCCGCGATATCGCCTGATCGCCGGGGCCTGATCGTCAGGCCTGATCGACGAGCCACCTGGTCAGAAGATTGTCGCCAGCCAATCCGCGAACTGCCCGACCGCGGCGCGTCTCGCGCCCTCGGGCAGGACAACGGCATAGGTCACCACCGGCAGTCCCTGCAGCCCCAGGTCGACCAGTCGCCCGGCCTCAAGATCGGCCCGGCAGATGATCTCGGTCGCAAGGCCCGCGCCAAGGCCTTGCCGGGCGGCCGACATCTCCAGATGCGGGCTGCCCAGCTCGACACGCCGCATCCGCGTGATGTCGAGACCGGCCCTCTCAAGCTGGGCATGCTCCCAGGGGCTGTCGGCCCCGACGATCCAGGGCAGGTCCTGCGGCGCGATGCCCGAACGGGCCAGCGCCGGCGCGGCAACGGCAAGCAAGGGCACCCGGGCCAAAGGGCGGATTTCCTCACCGGGCCGGGCGCTCCAGCCCTCCGACAGGGCGCGGATCGCAAGGTCAAAGCCGTCGCGCAGGAACTCCGCCAGCGCGGGGCTCGGCGACATCGCGACTTCTACCCCGGGATGCCGCGCCCAGAACTCCGGCAGGCGGGGCATGATATGGGTCTCTGCGATGAAGGTGGTGGTCGCCACCCGCACCACGCGCCGCGCCTCGCGCTGGCGCAATGTCTCGATGCCTTGGGCCATCACCCCGAACCCTTCGGCCACGGCGCGGGCAAGCGCCTCTCCCGCCGCCGTCAGCACCACGGTCCGCCCGGCGCGGCGCACCAGCGTTACACCGAGCTCCGCCTCCAGGCCCCGCACGGCTTGGGTCACCGCCGCATGGGTCACGTTCAGCAGCCGCCCAGCTTCGGCGAAACTGCCTTGCCGCGCGGTCGCATCGAACGCCCGCAAGGCCGAGAGCGAGGGCAGATCCCGCCAGCGCGACACGTAAGCCCACCTTTCGTCCCAAGCATTTTCCTGATTCGGATTATCGCAGGTTTCATGGCAGTTCTACAGCAGGAACTTCACGGCGGGACGAAAGCCATGCACAGCGTCAACCTCGACCTTCTTCGCGCCTCTGTCCCGCATCATCCCGACGGGACGGCGAAAGATCCGCACGCCCATCATGCCGCAACCCACCGGGCCAACCGGCGCTCGGCCCGGATTGTCTGGCTCAGGAAGTGGCTCCGCTTTCGCAAACCCCTGGCGAAGCGGGTCCCGACCCACCCCTGACCCTTAATCCTTGGCCCTTTGCCCTTTCACTTTTGCCCAAATATCCCGCGGGGGGGTCCGGGGGGCGGCGCAGGCCCCCC
>JANPJZ010000094.1:0-6440 GCA_031425795.1 Rhodobacter sp.
GAGGGCGCGCTTTTTGCCTTCGACACCGGCCCCGCCAATGCCCCGCTTGATGATCTGATGCGCAGCCGCCTGGGCCTTGCCTGTGACCGCGACGGCGCCCTTGCCGCCGCAGGTCAGGTGGATGAGGCTTTCGTCAGGACGGTGCTGACCGATCCATGGTTCGATCTCGCGCCACCGAAATCCCTGGATCGCAACGATTTCTCGGGCCTCCTCGACCATCTTGACCTGATGTCCGACGCCGATGCCGCCGCGACCCTCACCGCTATCGCCGCCGCCGCCGTGGCTGCCGGCCAGATCCACTTTCCCGCCCCCGTGTCCAGCATCCTCGTGACCGGCGGCGGGCGGCGGAACCCTGCGCTCATGGCCGAACTGCGCCGCCGCATTCCCTGCACCATCGATCCGGTTGAGGCCGTGGGTCTTGACGGCGACATGCTCGAAGCGCAGGCCTTCGCCTTCCTTGCGGTGCGCGTGCTGCGAAAGATGGCCACCTCCGGGCCCACCACCACGGGCACCCCGGCGCTGGTCGGCGGCGGGCAGATCAGCCGGCCGGACGCTCCGGCATGACCCTCAGGCCTGATCCCTGAACCGCGCCGAGACGAGCGGCAGCGAATAGACCACCAGCGCCGCCCAGATCAGCCCGAATGCGGCCAGCTTTACCCCGCCGAACGGCTCGCCGAAGATGAAGACCGCCGTCAGGAAGATCATCGTCGGCGCGATGTATTGCATGATCGCGATGGTCGACAGCCGCAGCCGCTTGGCCCCGTTGGCATAGATCATCAAGGGCCCCGCCGTGACGATCCCGCAGCCGACGAGCAGTGCGTCGTCCCAGGCTGCGCCCTGCAGGAAATGTCCGCCCCCCACGCCCCAGACCCAGGCCATGTAGCCAAGCGCCAGCGGCAACAGGATCAGGACTTCCAGCGCAAAGCCCTGGTTCGGGCCGATGGGCAGCCATTTCTTCAGAAAGGCATAGGCCCCCCAGGTCAGGGTCAGCCCCAGCGCAACCACCGGCAGCCGCCCTGCATCCCAGGTCAGGATCGCCACCGCCACCACCGCCAGCGCGATTGCCACTCCCTGCCAGCGCCCGATCCTTTCGCGCAGAAGCACCGCGCCAAGGAAGATCGAGAACAGCGGATTGATGTAATACCCCAGCGCCGCATCCAGCGCATGACCCGAGCCGATGGCCCAGACGTAGATCCCCCAGTTCACCGAAATCAGCGCCGCCGTCACGGCCCCCATGCCCAGCATCCGCGGATTCCGCAACGCCGCCCGCAGTTCCCCCGTCCGCCCGATGACCCACAAGACCGCCAGCGCCACCGGCACGGACCAGACGACACGGTGCGCAATCACCTCCACCGGGGGGATATGCGCCAGCGCCTTCATGTAAAGCGGCAGGAACCCCCAGAGCAGGTAAGCCGTCAGCGCGAACATGAACCCCGACAGGCTGTCTTCATTGCGGGGCGTGACGGGTGAGGGTGCGGGAGGCAAGGCAGGGGTATCGCTCATCCCCTTCCCCTACCCAAAGCGCCATTGCCTCACCACGGCAATCTTGTGCCCCGCACAATTCCCGCTTTGCTCTTTTGACAAATACTCCCGCCGGAGGCTCCCGCATCAACCAAGGATGCCGCAGCGGCCCGCCTGCCGGTCCGAACCAAAGCACCGCCAGGCCAGATCGGGTGCCGCCGCCCTTGTGCCCCTCAGGGCACGCCGCTCCATGCTGGCTGCGCCAGTCAAAGCGGCGTGACCCCCAGGTCAGGCGCTCAGGTTGGAAAACATCAGGATCTTCCGCTCCAGGTCGAAGGTCGTGTGCTTGCTCTTGCCAAGCAGTTTCACGATGACATCGATGTCGTCCTCCGTAGGTTCCAGGATGTATTCTTCCACCCCGTTGTCCAGGATAAGCTGCAGCGTGAACGTCCCGTCCTCGCCGCGGCCGCCTTCGGTCCACGAGGCTTGGTAGTCCGTCACCTGCCGCACCTTGTAGCGGCGCTGCATCTGATCGCTGTCCGATGTGCTCTGGTCCATGTCGGTCTTCCTTTCCGGTTGATTGAAAAGGGCGAACCCGGGGCCTGCCTGCTTGTTCCCGGCGCTTCGATCAACCGCCCGCCATCGGCAGGTCCCAGCCCGGCGGGGCCAGCTCGAACCCCTCGAAGCGGAACCCGGGCGATACCGTGCAACTCACCAGCGACCACTCCCCCGTTGATCGCGCCGCCTGCCACCAGCCCGCAGGCACCACCGCCTGCACCAGATCGCCGCCAAGGACGTCCGGCCCAAGCCGATGCTCCCGCGCCTCCGCCTCACCCAGGGCGAGCACCAGGGGCGCGCCCGCATGCCACAGCCAGATCTCGTCGGCATCCACCCGGTGCCAGTGGCTGCTCTCACCCGCGCGGAGGAGGAACAGGATCGCCGTTCCGCTGGCCCGACCCTCGACCACAGGTCCCGCCCAGGTCTGCCGGTACCAGCCGCCTTCCGGATGGGGCTGCAGGTCCAGCTTGGCTATGATCTCCTTGGCGCTCATGCTTCCCTCCACTCTCCCGGGGCCAACCCGTCCAAAGTCCACTCCCCCACCCGCCAGCGGATCAGCCGCAGGCAAGGGAGCCCCACCGCCGCACACATCCGCCGCACCTGCCGGTTCCGCCCCTCGCGGATCGTGAGTTCAATCCACCCATCCGGCACCGACTTCCGCACCCTGATCGGCGGGGTCCGGGGCCACACCCACTCGGGCTCGGCTACCCCGCGCGCCTTGGCGGGTAGGGTGGGGCCGTCGTTCAACGCCACTCCCGCCCGCAACCGCTCCAAGGCGGCTTCCGAAACCACCCCCTCGACCTGCGCGAGATAGGTCTTTTCCAGCTTGAACCGGGGGTCCGCAATCCGCGCCTGAAGCTTGCCGTCATCGGTCAGGACCACCAGCCCCTCCGAGTCCCGGTCCAGCCGCCCCGCCGGATAGACGCCTTTCACGGCGACGAAGTCCGCCAGCGTTTGCCGCCCCTCGCCGTCGGTGAACTGGCAAAGCACGTCATAGGGTTTGTTCAGCAGGATCAGCATGCCCGTTGCTGCCACGGGCCGCGCAAAAAGCAAACGGGCGCCTGCCAATTTCTTGCAAGAAATCGGACCGGAGTTTTCAAAAACTCCGGCTCCCGACCTTAGCCCTTCAGCACAGACCGCCCCGCGTACTCCGCCGTCTCGCCCAGCATTTCCTCGATCCGGATCAGCTGGTTGTGCTTCGCCAACCGATTATGGCGTGGGCTAACTCTTCGGGCAGTAGCCACCCCGCAGGCATCGAAGAGCAGGCTTCACGCTCGCCGAATCGGTGTCAATGAGGGGCAGACATAGGTGTGCGGTTGCCTTATACCCCGTCGTGGTTCGCTTCAGCCATATCAATCCCGGTTCGCCGGGCAGCCGTTCGGCCTCGCCTGACGTGTCGGAGCCTCCACCAATGTAGCTGTAGTTTGGAAATTCCAGGGTGACGTCAGCTTCTAGCGGTTTGTCAAAGGCTCGACGTGACGCCGTATACCCAGTGAACCTGGCCTTCCAAACTTCGACACCAGGCCGAAAGCCCGTGTCTGTGGAAACGGCTTTTCGGGCCTCAACCTTCCGTGCGCCTGAAAACTGTCCCAACGCAAGGACGTAGCTCTCGGGTTGGGCCTCATAGAACCAGTAAGTCGCTGTGATTGAGTATTCGTAGCATTCCAGAGCTTCTGACCGTGCAGGCAGCAGGGCTGAGAGCATTGCAAGTGATACTGCCAGCCCTGCGCGCATTGTGACTAGCCTTTCAGCACCGACCGTCCGGCATATTCCGCAGTCTCGCCCAGCATTTCCTCGATCCGGATCAGCTGGTTGTATTTCGCCAGCCGGTCCGAGCGCGACAGCGACCCGGTCTTGATCTGCCCGCAGTTCGTGGCCACCGCCAGATCGGCAATCGTGTAATCCTCGGTCTCGCCCGACCGGTGGCTCATGACGTTGGTGTACCGCGCGCGGTGCGCCATATCGACAGCCTGCAGCGTCTCGGTCAGGGTACCGATCTGGTTGACCTTCACCAGCATCGAGTTCGCGCAGCCGGTCTTGATCCCCTCGGCGAGCCGCTTCGGATTGGTGACGAAGAGGTCATCGCCGACCAGTTGAAGTTTGGCCCCCAGTCGGTCGGTCAAGAGCTTCCAGCCCGCCCAGTCATCCTCGGAACAGCCGTCCTCGATGCTGATGATCGGGTAGTCTGCAGCGAGGCCCGCAAGGAATTCCACGTTCTCCTCGATTGACAGGGATTTCCCCTCGCCCTCCATCTCGTACTTGCCACCCTTGAAGTACTCCGTCGCCGCGCAATCAAGCGCGAGGTAGATGTCCTCGCCGGGCCGAAAGCCGGCCTTCTCGATGGACTTGAGAATGAAATCAAGCGCGTCGCGGGCAGAGTTCAGGTTGGGCGCAAAGCCGCCCTCGTCACCGACGTTGGTGTTGTGGCCTGCCGCAGACAGCTCTTTCTTCAGGGTGTGGAACACTTCGGATCCCATGCGGATCGCCTCGCGGATATCCGAAGCCCCCACCGGCATAATCATGAATTCCTGGATGTCGATCGGGTTATCCGCATGTTGCCCGCCGTTGATGATGTTCATCATCGGCACCGGCAGGATGCGGGCGCTCGTCCCGCCGACGTAGCGGTAAAGCGGCATCCCCGAAAACTCCGCCGCGGCCTTCGCCACCGCAAGGCTGACGCCGAGGATCGCATTGGCCCCAAGCCGGGACTTGTTCGGCGTGCCGTCCATCTCGATCATCGTGCGGTCGATGCCGACCTGCTCGGTCGCGTCGAACCCGACGATCTCTTCGGCAATCTCGCCGTTCACCGCGGCCACCGCCTCGAGCACGCCCTTGCCCTTGTAGCGGCCCTTGTCGCCGTCGCGGCGCTTATTGGCCTCATGCGCGCCGGTCGAGGCACCCGACGGCACCGCTGCCCGGCCCATGCTGCCATCCTCCAGATGGACGTCCACCTCAACGGTCGGATTGCCCCGGCTGTCCAGAATTTCGCGGGCGTGAATGTCGATGATGGTGCTCATGGGTGGTCCCCTGTCGGCCGAATGGTGCTCTCCGCGCCCGTTTACCCCGGCTCATGCCGCATGGGAAGCACGGATCGCGCGCCGCTCGCGGGCGAAGGCGTAAAGCCCCGAAGCGACGATCAGACCCGCGCCGATAAGCGTGAGGCCATCGGGCCGTTCGGCCAGGAACACGACCCCAAGGCTCATCGAGAATACCAGCCGTGCGTAACGAAACGGTGCCACCACGGCAACTTCGCCCGTCCGCGTTGCGGCCGTCACCGCCCAGTAGCCCGCCGTGCCGAAGGCGACCACACCAACCAGCACCAGCGCCTCGGGCCCCGTCACGCCCCGGGCGCCGCCGGTCACGCCCAGCATCCCCGCGCCCAGCACCGCCACCGCCATCAGCCCCCAGGCCGAGACCTGCGCCGTCGTGAGGTGCTTTGGGATCGCCCGCGCCGCCAGATCGCGCACCGACATGCCCGCAACCGTCACGAGGACCAGAAGCGCATCGACCCGGAACCCCTCGGCCCCCGGCTGGATGACCAGAAGCACCCCGGCGAAGCCAACCGCAATCGCCGTCCAGCGCCGCCAGCCCACCCGCTCGCCATAGATCAGCGCTGCGCCCATCGTCACCGCCAGCGGCATCGCCTGCAACACCGCCGCCACCGTGCCAAGCGGCACGACTGCCAAGGCTGCGACAAAGCTGGCCGTGCCGACCATCTCTCCAACATTGCGCGCGATAACGGCAGGATGCAGTGCGTCCTTCACGAAGATGCCCTGCCGGTGCCGCCAGGCCATTGCGACGAAGACCGGGGCTCCCAATGCGCCGGATATCAGGATGATCTGCCCCAAAGGCAGCCCGAAGGCCGCCCATTTCAGGAACAGATCCTCGACCGCGAACAGCGCCATCGCGGCCAGCATCAACAGGATGCCGGTCAGGTTGTCGCTGCGGGGCGGTCGGTTTGTCATGCGCCGTTCTAAGCGGGGGCGTCGCCGGGGGAAAGCCCATCCCGGTGCAAAAGACCTGCGCAGGACCTTGCCCTTCCGGGCGACGGCGGTCACACCTTTGCGCAATGGCAAAGGGGCAATGATGCAACGCAAGGACCGGCTCGACGCATTCGGAGGTTCGGTCCTCCTCGGGGTGACCCTGCTGCTGGCGGTGAACCAGATCGTCGTGAAACTGGTGAACGCCGGCCTGCAACCGGTGTTCTTCGCGGGGTTGCGATCCGTTCTTGCGGTAGGCTTCGTTTGGGCCTGGCTGCATTTCAAGGGCCGGCCACCCCGCCTCAACCGTGCTGCCCTTGGCCCGGGCCTGCTGATGGGCGCGATCTTTGCTGCCGAATTCCTGTGTCTTTTCATGGCGCTGGACCTTACGACCGTAGGCCGTACCTCGGTCATCTTCTATTCCATGCCGGTCTGGTTTGC
>JANPJZ010000095.1:0-1729 GCA_031425795.1 Rhodobacter sp.
GAACAGGGTGGCAACCTTGTGGCGAGCGACGACCGCTTTGACATCACCGCCGAGCATGTCGTCACCGCCACCGGCAACCACGCCCAGCGCACCGCGCGGCTTCTGGGGATCAAGACCCCCGCCGTGGTGGTCGAACACCAATATATTGTCACCGAACCTGACCCCGCGCTGGTGGAGTGGCGCAAGACCAATCCGCAGCACCCGGTCCTGCGCGACGCCGACGCCAAATGGTATGTGCGCGAAGAACGCGGCGGCTGGATTCTGGGGCCTTATGAAAAGGGTGCCCCGGCCCGCTGGCCCTATGAGGTCCCGGAGGCGTTCCGCGCCGACCTGTTCCCCCTCGACCTCGAACGGATCGAAGGCGAATACAAGTCGTTCATCCACCGGATTCCCAGTTCGGAAACCGTGGGACTTAAGGACGATTACAACGGCCCGATCTGCTACACTCCCGACGGCAACCCCCTTGTCGGCCCCGCGCCGGGCCTGCACAACATGTGGCTGGCGGAGGGCTTTTCGTTCGGAATCACCGCCGCCGGCGGCACCGGCCATTACCTCGCCCAGCTGATGACCGAAGGTGAGGCCGAAATTGACATGGCCTCGCTTGACCCCAAGCGCTTCGGCAACTGGATGACCACGGAGTACGCAAGCCGGAAGAACGAGGAATGCTACGACCACGTCTTCATCCTGCACCACCCGGATGAGGAACGCGAAGCCTGCCGCCCCCTCCGCACCGCCCCCGCCTATGACCGCCAGAAAGACCTCGGCGCTCAGATGGGTCAGGTGAACGGCTGGGAGCGTCCGAACTACTACGGCCCGAAGGACGCCCCCGCCGACTTCGACCACAACTCCCGCAGCTTCCGGCGCGGTGCCTGGTGGCAGTATGCCAAGGCCGAGGCCGAAGCCGTCCGCAACACCGTCGGCATCATCGACGCCAGCGCTTTCACCAAGCACCTTGTCCGGGGTCCGGGCGCGACGGCCTTCCTCGACCACTTCACCTGCAACAAGCTGCCGAATGTGGGCCGGATCAACCTGACCTACGCCCTGACCGACCACGGCACGACCCGCACCGAATACACCATCGTCCGCCTCAAGCAGGACGAATACTACCTGATCTCCGCCGGGGCCTGGACGGCCTACGACTATGACTTCCTGCAGAAAGCCGCCGACGACTGGATGCATCCGGCCACGGTCACATCGACATCCACGACATTACCACCCAATGGGGCGTCTATGCGCTGGCCGGTCCGAACGCCCGCGCGCTTCTCAAGGACATCGTCAAGGACGCCGACCCCGACACGGTCCTGTCGAACAAGCGCTTCCCCTGGCTGTCCTACCGCGACATCGAGCTTGGCATGTGCCCTGTCCGCGCCGTCCGCGTCGCCTATACGGGGGAACTTGGCTGGGAACTGCACTACCCGATCGAATTCGGCCGCTACCTTTGGGACCTCCTTCTCAACGCCGGCGAAAAGCACGGCCTGAAACCCGTCGGCGCCCGGGCGCAGAACTGGCTGCGGCAGGAAAAATCCTACCGCGCCTTCGGCAACGAACTTGGCCGCGACGCGACCCCGCTGGAGGCCGCCCTCGACCGCTTCGTCGACCTGACCAAGGACTTCCGTGGCAAGGAAATGATGCTTGCCACCGGCATCCGGTCGAAATGCGTGACGCTGCTGATCGACGGGCCGGACTACACCGATCCGTGGGGCAAAGAGGCGCTGATCCACGACGGCAT
>JANPJZ010000096.1:0-8188 GCA_031425795.1 Rhodobacter sp.
GGGTCCGACGGGATGATCAGCGGCAGGCAGCCCGCAACCTCGGCCACCGCGGCCGAGTTCATCGTGCCACCGGAATGCACCGGGTAATGATCGTTCAACAGATAACTGTTGCCGATGATCCCGACCACGGGCCGTCTGCCCCGGGTTGCCGAACCGTCCACTGTCCTGTCCACCTGAATAATTCACGCACCAGCATAGCGGCAGCCGCTTCCCCCGCAACCCCCGCAACAGGGCCCCGCCTGCACAACCCGGCTTCATCGCTGCACAATGCCCCTGAATAGGGCAGCCTCACGCGGTTATGATTTCCATTCACGCAGCCGCAGGATGCACCTAAAGGAATAGTTTACAGGAGAACCGCCATGCCCCGTCTGATCCCAACCCTCGTCACCTGCCTGTCGCTGACCTTCCCCGCGATGGCGCAAGAGGCAACCGGCCACGAAGGCCACACGATGATGGGCGACATGAGCCCCGCGTCGATGGCCTTCATGGAAGCCAATGACCGCATGCACCAGACCATGGCCATCGAATACACCGGCAATGCCGATGCCGATTTCATCCGTGGCATGATCCCGCACCATCAGGGCGCGGTCGACATGGCCCGCATCGTGCTGGAGCACGGCTCGGACCCCGAGGTAAAGAAACTGGCCGAAACCGTGATCGCCGCCCAAGAGGCAGAGATCAAGTGGATGCAGGAGTGGCTTGCCAAGAACGGCGGCTAAGCCAGCCGAGCGAGCTTAAATGCGGGGCCCGGACTGACCGTCCAGGCTTTTGCCATGTCCGCGCCGCTGCATCCTGCCCTCGCAGGACCGCGCAGGCCGAACAGTCGGCGGATCAGCTTCCGTCAGCCACCACGCGCGCCGCCGCGGCAAGGCCACCATCCCCGTGCGCAATTCCCAACGAAAGCATCCCCGCCTCCATCACCCCCAGCGCGCCCAGCGTCATGTGGGCGTTCACATGGCCCATATGCGCCACGCGCAGGAAGCCGTGGTAGGCGGGCTCGGTCGATGCGGCCATGCCAAGGCCGATGCCCAGGGTGACGCCGGCCTTCGTCTCGCACCATTGGCGCAGGCGGGTGGCATGGGGCGCGCCAAAGCGTGCCGCCGTCACCGACCAGCCACGAGCCTCCGGTCGGGCCACGTTCATCCCGATCTCGGGGTTGCCGGCGCCCCAGGCGTCAAAGGCGGCCCAGACCGCACCCGCCAGCACGCGGTGGCGGTGCCAGACCTGCTCCATCCCCTCTTCCTGAAGCATGTCCAGCGCCTCACGCAAGCCGTAGAGGTGGCTCGTCGGAGCGGTCCCATCCCAGATCTGCCAGAACTCTACCGGCTCGGCCCGCGGCCCCCAGGCCCAATAGGGCGTCGCGAGGTCCGACCCCGCACACCGCTGGCGCGCAACCTCGGAGAACCAGACGAAGGACATGCCCGGCGGCGTCATCAGCCCCTTCTGGCAGGCCGCCACCATCACGTCGACGCCCCAGGCATCCATCCGGAACTCGTCACAGCCAAGCGAGGCGATGCAGTCCACCGCCAGCAGGGCCGGATGCCCCGCCGCGTCCATCGCGGCGCGCAGGGCAGGGATGTCGGTCTTGATCGAACTGGCGGTATCGACATGCGTCGTCAGCACCGCCTTGATGCTGTGGGCACTGTCGGCCCGCAGCGCCGCCTCGACCCGGTCCATGTCCACCGGGGTGGATTTGCCGAAGTCCAGCACCTCGACTTCAACCCCCATGGCGCGGGCGCTGTTGGCCCAGGACAGCCCGAACTGCCCCACTGCCAGCACCAAAGCCTTGTCGCCCCTGCTGAAAAGGTTGGCATTCGCCGCTTCCCAGGCCGCGTGGCCGTTGCCGATATACATCGCCACGTGATCCGCCGTCCCCGCCACCCGCCGCAGGTCCGGCCAAAGGCTTGCGACCAGCTCGATCAGCTGGCCCTCGTAGATGTTGGGCGAGCCGCGGTGCATCGCGCGCAGCACCCGGTCGGGGATGACCGAGGGGCCGGGGATCGCGAGGTAAGGGTGGCCGTGGGCAAGGCTCATGCGTCTCTCCTTGATTGCCCGCAATGGCTAAGCCCGCCCGCGGTCCTCGTCAATGCGGCCCGCTCAAGGGACCGTCACTGCGGCCAGCCTTGAGACGCCCCGCCTTTCCGGCTAAACCCGGCCAACACCGCCCCGAAAGGCCAACACCCCTTGCAGCCGCCCCGCGCCTACCCCACCCGTGAGCTGTTCCGGCGTTTCTGGCGCAGCTACCTCAGGCCGCATCTGCCGCTCCTTGCGCTGGCCTTCGGGCTGATGGCCGTCGAAGGGTCAACGCTCGGCCTGCTCAGCTACATGATCGAGCCCTTGTTCGACCGGGTGTTCGCCCCCGGTGGCAGCGATGCGCTGATCTGGGTTGGCCTGGCAATTCTGGGGCTGTTCGTGCTGCGCGCCACGACCATGGTCCTGGGCCGCTGGATCATGGCGCGGGTCAACCAGACCGCCGCCGCCCAGATGCAGGTCGACCTGGTGCGCCACCTTTTGACCCTGGACGCCAGCTTCTTCCAGGTGAACGCGCCCGGCCAGCTGATCGACCGTGTGCAGGGCGACACGATGGCGGCCCAGGGTGCAGCCACCGCCGTCGTTACCGGGATCGGTCGGGATGTGGTCGCCCTCATCGGCCTTTTCATCGTAGCCCTGTCGATTGACCCGATCTGGACCGCCGCAGCGCTGGTCGGGACGCCGATCCTCATCATCCCCGCCCTCGGCCTTGCCCGGTACATCCGCCGCAAGACGTTGCAGACGCGGGAACAATCCGGCCTGCGCGCCACCCGGCTGGACGAGATCTTCCACGGCATCCAGGCGGTCAAGCTGAACCGGATGGAGGATTACCAGTCCTCCCGCTTCCAGACCATCGTCAACCGCATCATCCGGGCCGAGGTGAAATCGGCCCTCGGGCGTTCTGCCATGCCGGGGCTGGTCGATGTGGTCACCGGCCTTGGCTTCTTTGCTGTCCTGATGCTCGGCGGGCGTGAGGTCGCCGAAGGCACCCGCACCACGGGCGAGTTCATGGCCTTCTTCACCGCGATGGCGCTGACCTTCCAGCCGATCCGCCGCATGGGCGACCTCGCCGGCCTCTGGCAGGTGGCCGAGGCGAGCCTCGAGCGGGTGTTCACCCTCTTCGACACCAAAGCCTCCGGCACGCGCCCCGCCATCAGCCGGGCGCGCCCTGCCCCCGGCGCGCCGACGGTCACCTTCCGCGATGTCCGCTTCTCCTATCCCGACCGCCCCGTGCTGGACGGGCTAAGCTTCACCGCCGAGGCGGGCAAGGTCACGGCACTCGTGGGCAGCTCGGGCGCCGGAAAGTCCACCGTTTTCCAGCTGATCTCCGCCCTGATCGAGCCTCAGGCGGGCCAGATCCTGATCGGCGGTGTCGATGTGCAGGACCTCAGCCTCTTCGACCAACGCGCGCTTCTGGCCTCCGTCTCGCAAGATGCCGCCCTCTTCGATGAAACCCTGCGCGAGAACCTGATCCTGGGGCGCACCAACGTGGCCGACAGCCGCCTTGCCGCCGCCCTGTCGGATGCAGAGGTGGCAAGCTTCACCGCCGGCCTGCCGCAGGGTCTGGAAACACCGGCCGGACCGCGCGGGTCCGGCCTCTCCGGCGGCCAGCGCCAGCGCATCGCCATTGCCCGCGCGCTTCTGGCCGACGCCCCGGTGCTGCTCTTGGACGAAGCAACATCCGCGCTGGACACCAGGACTGAGGCCGCCGTTTCCGCAGCCCTCGCCCGTGCGCAGGCGGGCCGCACCACGCTGGTCATCGCGCACCGGCTGTCGACGGTGAAGGGGGCGCACAAGATCCTCGTCCTCGACCAGGGCCGCGTGGTCGAAGAGGGCACCCATGACGAGTTGCTGTCAAAGGCCGGGCTTTACGCCCAGTTGCACCAGGCACAACTGCGTGACTGATCTTCCCCGCCCAGGGCGCAGCGTTTAAGGTTGGGGGATGAGTGAACCCTCCGAAGCCGCCACCGATCGCACGGTCTGGTCCGTCACCGGCCCTGATGCGCTGACCTTCCTGCAGGGTCTGGTCACCAACGACCTCCGCCCGCTGGAGACTGATCCCGGCATCGTCTGGTGTGCGCTCCTCAGCCCTCAGGGCAAGTACCTCGCCGATTTCTTCGTGCTCCGGCATCCGGACGGCGCACTACTAATCGACATCGCCAGCGCACTGGCCCCTGCCACACTCCGCCGCCTGACGATGTACCGCCTGCGTGCGAACGCGCAGATCGCGCCAAGCCCGCTTCATGTCACGCGCGGCCTTGGCGCGCCGCCGCCCCATGCCCTGCCCGATCCACGCCACCCCGCCCTCGGCTGGCGCGCCTGGACCGACACGCCCGGCGGTCCGCCCGCCATCGACTGGGACGCAATCCGCGTCGCCCATCTGATCCCCGAGACCGGGGTCGAGCTGATCCCCGACGACAGCTACATCCTGGAGGCGGGGTTTGAACGCCTGCACGGCGTGGACTTCCGCAAGGGCTGCTATGTCGGCCAGGAAGTGACGGCTCGGATGAAGCACAAGACCGACCTGCGCAAGGGCCTGATCCGCCTCGCCATCGCGGGTGAGGCCCCCGTCGGGACCGAGATCCTTTCGGATGGCAAGCCCGCCGGCACCCTCTTCACCCAAAGCGGCGGGCAGGCCATCGCCCACATGCGCTTTGACCGGGCCGAGGGCGCCCTGACCGCCGGGACCGCCACCTTGCACACCCTGTAAGGGTCCGGTCCATGGCCAGCCCGACGTCGCGCCGGGTCAGGCGCGTTCGCTGTATTCCATGAGTTCGGTATGGACGATGATCATCTCGTCCGTGTTGATGAAGGGCGGAACCATGATCCGCACGCCATTGTCCAGCACCGCCGGCTTGTAGGACTTGCTGGCGGTCTGGCCGTTCTGCACCGGCTCCGTCTCGACCACCTTGCAGGTCACTTTCTGCGGAATCGTCACGTTCAGCGGCTCTTCGCCGAAATACTGCACCGACACCGTCATCCCGTCCTGCAGGAAGGGCCGGCGGTCACCAAGAAGCTCTGCGTCCAGCTCGATCTGCTCGTAGGTCTCGTTGTCCATGAACACCAGCCGCCCGTCGGTCTCATACAGGAACTGCTGGTCCTTCATTTCAAGCTCGACCTGCTCCACCTTGTCTTCCGACCGGAACCGTTCGTTCAACTTGCGCCCATCGCGCAAATTCTTCAGTTCCACCTGGGCAAAGGCACCGCCCTTTCCCGGCTTCACATGGTTCACCTTGACCGAGGCCCACAACCCGCCGTCGTGTTCGACGATGGTTCCCGGACGGATCTCGTTACCGTTGATCTTGGGCATGACCGGCAAACCTTCGCGCAAAGATTGATAAAGCTTGAATGCCTCCTATATCTTCGTAGGGTTTGGGCGGCAAGACGACTATATGCAGTAGACGATGCCCAAGCTATGCTCTCAGCGCATAGCCGCTATTCGAAACCTACGGCCCCGAATCGTGACCAAATCGTTACAAGTCGCAAACGCCGCGAACGACAAAAGCAAGAATAAAGGAACGTCCGATGCTGGATACCATCGACAGCACCGCATTCAACTTTGAACAGGGTCAGCGCGCACGCAAGCTATTTGCGGCGGTTGTGCTGGCTGCGTTGGATGACGCCATTGCCGACGACAAGAAATACGGCAACGGCCCCGACCAGATCGCCCGCTGGGCCCGCTCGCGCGATGGACGCGAGGTGCTTTCCTGCGCCGGGATCGACCCGAACGAACGTGTGGTGAAGGGCCTGATGGACTTCGTGTCCAAAGGCGTGCGCACGAGTGTCGCCCTCAGCCGCGAGGAATCCGAGCGTCGCCATGCGCTCGAGGCCGAGCAGGCCGAAGCCGCCTGACGCCGAGCCCTCCTGTCGGAATGCAAAACGCGCCCTCCCGGGGCGCGTTTTCACTTCAAAGCCCCGGAAAAGGTCAGTCCAGCGACCGCGCCGTCAAGGCCCGGTTGATCTCGGCCCGCACCAGCTTGCGAACGTTGCTGGTGATGCGTTCACCCAGGGCACCTTGCAACTCTTCCCGGATCAGCTTGCGCACAATGTCGTTCAACGCCGTCTCATCCAGCACGGTGACCGGGTTGCCATCGGCATCGGTCAAACCGGCCAGCGAGTCCACAGCGCTGCTTGATCGGGGCTGGGGCTGGGCCGGCTGCGGGAACGGGACGACGGAATCCGTCTCGGCCCCCCGATCAGCCTGCAGCCAATCGGCATCGTCCCGCGCCCAGGGTTCCGGATCGCGGCCTTGCGGATCCAAAGGATCTGCCGACACCTCTGGCTCTGCCGGCGCGGCCACCGGATCAACCGGAGCTGCCGACGCGACGACCGGCCCTGCCGGCACGATCACGGCCTCCTCCGCCTCAAGCGCAAGTTCCGCCAGTGCCGGTTCCGGCTCGCTCCAGAAGGCATCTTCCCACTCGCCCTCGACGACATGCATTGGGGCCTCGGCCAGGTCGATCTGCGGCTCATCTTCCAGCTCGGCCGCCCGGGTCGACAGGATCAGTGGCTCCGGCACGACCCGCAGCGATGGCGTCAGCAGCAGCCTGTCCAGCCCAAGATCGCGGGATACAGGCCTTGGCCGCGCCTCGGGCGAAACCAGTCTGCGGACCGAGGAAACGATGTCCTCGATGTCGTTGGTGCCCAGAGGCTCTGACATGTGCGCCTTCCGTTGTCGTCCGCGCCATTTTGGGCTTGACCGTAACCCGCCAAACCCCTGCGAGGCAACGCTAATCTTGCCAAGACCGAAGGGTGGGCCTAGTCGCCGATCTTTTCCAGAATGCGGTCCAGCTTCTTGCCCTGCGCCGAATGCGACGGGGCGGTCTTCACCGCGTCGAAATAGGCTTCGGGGTCATAGGTCGGAATGCCCAGTTGAAGGTGCTCTACCGTCAGCAGACCCATTGTGGACAGCACCTGATACACGCCGACATAGCGCTGAGCTACCGCCTGAAGGCGGGCGTTCCGGGCGTCCAGAAGTTCCTGTTCGGCGTCAAGCACGTCAAGGGTGGTCCGCGCCCCAGCCGCCGCCTCTTCGCGCACACCGTCGAAGGCGGTCTGTGCCGCGCGGATCTGCTGGTCCGACGCCTGGATCGACGCGGCCGAGACCGCAAGGTTGGCCCAGGCCACGCCCAGGTTCTGCAACACGCCCACCGCAGTCTGCTGCAGCGCAGCCCGCGACCGGTCCTTGCCGGCAATCGCCTGACGCAGCAACGCCGACAGGCGGCCGCCGGCGTAGAGCGTCTGGTTCAGCGTGATCCCGACGCTTTGCGAATCGAGGCCGTCCTGATCGATGCCGATCGACGCACCAAGACCGACTGTCGGCTTGGTCGCGGCTTCTGCCAGATCGATCTGCAGTTCCGACACCGTCACCAAACGCTGCGACTGCAGGATGGCAGGATGCGTTGCGCGCGCCACGCTTTGCGCCTCTTCTAGGCTGCGCGGCAGCGCAGGCAGGTTCGGCAGCGGCGCAAGATTGCCCGGATAGGCCCCGGTCGCCGCCTTGTAGGCTTCGCGCGCGATCATCAGGTCGCCTTCCGCCGCCGCAAGGTTGGCCCGGGACGCCGCAAGCCGCGCTTCAGCGATCGCCACGTCGGTCCGCGTCGTCTCACCCACCTCGAATCGGGCTTCGGCAGCGCGCTGTTCCTGGGTGATCAGGCGCAAGTTGCTTTGGCGCAGCGCCACCACCTCTTGCGCCAGGCGCACGTCGACATAGGCCGAGACGGCCGCCAGCAGCACCTGTTGCTCGACATCGATCAGCGCCTGACGGGTGGCCAGCACGCTTTCGCGCGCAATCTCGATGCCAATCCGGTTGCGGCCGAAATCAAGCACGGTCAGATCGGCGCTCAGCGTCAGGGACGAGTTCAGGCCCTCGCTGACGGTGCGGCCGACAAGGCCCCCGTCAATCTGTGCCCTGCGCCAGCCGGCCTGACCGGTGAAGGCCACCACCGGGCGCAACGACGATACGGCCAGGGCCACATCTTCATCCGCCGCCCGCAGGACCGCACGGTTCTGGTCGAGCAGGTTCGAATTCCGGTAAGCGGCAATCAAGGCATCGGTCAGGGTCTCGGCCCCTGCCATCGGCGCAGCCAGAAGGCCCGCCATCGCCACTACCATTGCCCGACACAAAGCGCGCATCGCGTCCGCCTTTCCAAAGCCC
>JANPJZ010000097.1:0-24866 GCA_031425795.1 Rhodobacter sp.
CCCGCTTTCGACCCCGCTTGAAAGTCCACTCACTTACTTATAATACTTATCTATAGTAATAACCAGCAAAGGAGCGACCATGCACTCGATCAATGCCCTGACCCCGGAAAACTCCACCCTTTGCCTCATCGACCACCAACCCTGGGTCGCCTTCCCGATCCACTCCATCCCGCCAGAACTGCTGACCAACAACACCCTCGCGCTGGCCAAGACCGCGAAGGCGCTGGGCGTCCCAACGATCCTCTCCACGATCAACGGCAAGGGCGGGCCGCTGAACGACCCCCTCTTCGCCGGGCTGTCCGAACTTCATCCCGAGGTGGAGCCCATCGACCGGCGCAACATTAACGCCTGGTCGGACCCGGCCTTCGTCGCCGCCGTCGAAGCCACCGGGCGGAAGAAACTGGTGATGGCAGGCCTCTGGACCGAGGTGTGCCTGGCCCAGACCGCGCTGTCGGCGATGCAGGCGGGGTATGAGGTCTATTTCGTCTCCGACGCATCCGGCGGTCTCAGCCCAGAATCCCACGAACGCGCCTGCCAGCGGATGATCCAGGGCGGCGCAATCCCGATGACCTGGTTCGCCGTTGCCGCCGAATGGTGCCCCGACAACAGCGCACCGGAGTATCCCCGGATGTACCCGATCGCACTCGCCCATGGCGGCGGCGTGGCCTGGGCGGTGGAATACATCATGGCAAACTTGCCGGCCCAAGCGTCCTGACGCCGGTCGGGGCGGCCAAGCCTCGCCATCAACCGGAAAGGCGCTATCCTTTCCCGGGCATGGAACGCTTCGCCGCCCTCTTTTCCGCACTCGACGGCACGACCAAGACCGGCGCCAAGACCGCCGCGCTGGCCGACTATTTCCGCGCGGCACCCGAGGCGGACCGGGTCTGGACCGTCGCCCTTTTGACCGGCCGCCGCCCGAAGCGGGCCGTCAACGCGACCGAGCTTCGCCTTTGGGCGGCTGAGGTCGCGGGCGTGCCGGACTGGCTTTTCGAGGAAAGCTACACCGTCGTAGGCGACCTGGCCGAAACCATCGCCCTCCTCCTCCCCTTGCCCGGCACGGCCACCGACATCAGCCTTGACCAGACGATCCGTGGCCTCCTTCGCCTGACCGGCCTGCCGGTGGAGGCGCGCAAGGCCGCCGTCCTCGCCGCCTGGGCGGCCCTGCCGGCAACAGAGCGGTTCCTCTACAACAAGCTTCTGACCGGCGGCTTCCGGATGGGCGTCGCGCAAGGCCTGCTGACCCGGGCGCTGGCGCAGGCGACGGGGGTGGAGGAAGCCACCCTCGCCCACCGCCTGATGGGCAACTGGGACCCGGCCCACATGACGTTTGACTCGCTCATCGCCGGGGACACCGGCGGCGACGCGCGGCCCTATCCCTTTGCTCTCGCCAGCCAGCTGGAGAACGGGCCGGAGACACTCGGGTCGCCCGAGGAATGGCTGGCCGAATGGAAATGGGACGGCATCCGCGGCCAGATGATCGCCCGCCCCGGTGCCTTCGCGCTGTGGTCGCGCGGCGAGGAGCTGATGACCGACCGCTTCCCCGACCTGGCGCCCTTGGCCGATTTCCTGCCCGACGGCACGGTGATCGACGGCGAGGTCCTCGCCTGGGACGCCGCCCGAAACCGCCCCCTGCCCTTCGCCGCCCTGCAAAAGCGGATCGGCCGCAAGACCGTGCCGAAGGCTCTGCTGGCCGAGGCCCCGGCCTGGATGCTCGCCTACGACCTGCTGGAGGATGCAGGCGTGGATGTCCGCGACCAGCCCCTGTCGCACCGCCGCGCGCGGCTGACGGCGATCCTCGCCGCCCTGCCCCCCGGCCTGCCGCTGACAGCATCCCCGGCGATCACCGCGCCCGATTGGGAGGCCCTTGCCAAGATCCGCGCCACCGCCCGCGCCGAAGGGGCGGAAGGCCTGATGCTGAAGCGCGCGACATCGCCCTACTTCCAGGGCCGCAAGCGCGGGGATTGGTGGAAGTGGAAGCTCGACCCCTGGACCGTCGACGCGGTGATGCTTTACGCGCAGGCCGGTCACGGGAGGCGCGCGAACCTCTACACCGATTTCACCTTCGGCGTGCGGGACGGCAATGACATCGTGCCCTTCACCAAGGCTTACTCCGGCCTGACCGATGCCGAGTTCAACGAGATCACCCGCTGGGTCCAGAAGAACACATTGGAACGCTTCGGCCCGGTGCGGAAGGTCCCCGCCGAACTGGTGTTCGAGATCGGCTTCGAAGGCATCCAGGCCAGCCCCCGCCACAAATCGGGCATCGCGCTGCGTTTTCCCCGGATGCTGCGCTGGCGCCGCGACAAGGGGGTGGAGGAGATCGACACGATCGAGAGCTTGCGCGCCCTCCTGACCGCCGCGCAATGACGGGGCCGCTCGTCGATGACTTCGTCACTCCTCGCTGCGTTCCGACGAGAAGACGAAGTCGCACGAGGAGGCGGCGACAAGCGCACGCCCTTGCGCATCCCGCCCTGCGCCCCCTAGATGACACCAAGCCATGCCGGAGGACCTCATGACCCTGCCAACCACCCTGCCCCTGCCACATCGCGCCTTCGACGCCCACACCCCGGGAAGCAGTGGTGCCGGCACTTTCGGCGATCTGCCAGACTGGGACCTCGCTGACCTCTACCCTGCCACGGACGCCCCCGAATATGCCCGCGACATGGCCGAGGTGGAGCGCGCCTGCGCCGCATTCGCCCGCGACTACGAAGGTCGGCTTGCCCGGCTGGATGCGCCGGAGCTGCTGGCCTGCGTGGAGGAGTATGAGCGGATCGACGTCATCGCGGGACGCCTCATGTCCTTTGCGGGCCTGCGCTACTACCAGAACACGATCGACCCCGAACGCGCCCAGTTCATGGGCAACGCACAGGACCGGGTGACCAATGCCACCACGCCGCTGGTGTTCTTCAGCCTTGAGTTCAACCGGCTGGACGAAGACCACCTGACCCGCCTGATGGCCGACAGTGCCGGGCTTGCCCGCTACAAGCCCGTCTTCGACCGGATGCGCGCGATGCGGCCGCACCAGCTTTCGGACGAGCTGGAGAAGTTCCTCCATGACGAAAGCGTCGTCGGCTCCAGCGCCTGGAACAAGCTCTTTGACGAGACGATGGCGGGGCTGATGTTCCCCGTCTCGGGTGAGCCTGAAGAGCTGAACCTTGAAGCCACGCTGAACCTTCTGACCGACCCGGCCCGCCCCCGGCGCGAGGCGGCGGCGCATGCGCTGGCCGAGGTGTTCGGCAAGAACGTCAAGCTTTTTGCCCGCATCCACAACACGTTGACCAAGGAAAAGGAGATCCACGACCGCTGGCGCAAGATGCCGACCCCGCAGCACGGCCGCCACCTTTCCAACCATGTGGAGCCCGAAGTGGTGGAGGCCCTGCGCAACGCAGTCGTCGCCGCTTACCCGAAGCTGTCCCATCGCTACTACCGCCTGAAGGCCAAGTGGATGGGGCTGGAGAAACTGCAGGTCTGGGATCGCAACGCCCCCTTGCCGACCGAGGCTCCGCGCCTGGTCGACTGGGCCGAAGCACGCGCCATGGTGACTGACGCCTACGGCGCCTTTGACCCCAGGATGGCCGACCTTGCCACGCCCTTTTTCGAAAAGGGCTGGATTGACGCCGGCGTCAAGCCCGGCAAGGCACCGGGCGCCTTCGCCCACCCGACTGTCACCACCGTTCACCCCTACGTCATGCTCAACTACCTCGGCAAACCGCGCGATGTGATGACGCTGGCGCATGAGCTTGGGCACGGCGTCCATCAGGTGCTGGCGGCGGGCCAGGGTGAACTCCTCGCATCCACTCCCCTCACCCTGGCCGAAACGGCAAGCGTGTTCGGCGAGATGCTGACCTTCCGCAAGCTTCTGGACCAGGCCAGGACCCCGGCGGAACGCAAGACCCTGCTGGCAGGCAAGGTCGAGGACATGATAAACACCGTCGTCCGCCAGATCGCCTTCTACGACTTCGAATGCAAACTCCACGCCGCCCGCGCCGAAGGCGAGTTGACCCCCGACGACATCAACGCGCTCTGGATGAGCGTTCAGGCGCAATCCCTTGGCGACGCGTTCGAGTTCATGGACGGGTATGAGACCTTCTGGGCCTATATTCCGCACTTCGTCCACTCGCCCTTCTACGTCTACGCCTATGCCTTCGGCGACGGCCTAGTGAACGCGCTTTACGCCGCCTATGCAGGCGGGATGCCGGGGTTCGAGGACAAGTATTTCGACATGCTCAAGGCCGGCGGGTCCAAGCACCACACTGACCTTCTGGCCCCCTTTGGCCTGAACCTTTCAGACCCCGCTTTCTGGGATCAGGGCCTGAGCATGATCGCAGGCTTCATCGACGAGCTTGAGGCGATGGAGGGCTGAGGCCCTCCCTTGACGGCCAGATCGCAGCGCTGATCAGCAGCGGCGCGCGGAGAGGCTGGTAAGCTCGTCCAGATGGCCGGCCAGCAGGGCTGCCGCCTCGTCCATCGTGGCGGCTCCGGCATCTGCGTCGACGATGCGGGCAAACTCCGGATCGGCGGACATGACCTGCCCCGCGACCAGCACCCAGACCTTCGGGCAGCGCATCCGCAACGCCACGATCAGACGCGCCGTCGCAAAGGTGGCCGAAGGCAGCGAGGCGGACAGCCCGACCATCGTCGGCTGTGCGCGGGCGATATCCTCGACCAGCGCGTCATGCCCAAGGCCCAGCCGAAGCGAAATGTCCCACCCCTTGCGCCGCATCGTGTCGGCGGCAATGGTAGCGCCAATTCCATGCACTTCTCCGGGGACGCTGGCAAAGATCGCTTCTGCACCCGGGGCGGTCACGAGACTTTCGGCAAGGAAGATGCCGCGCAGGTCTCGCAGGATGGCATAGACCCGCCCGGCCGCAAGGATGACCTCGGCGGCGCTTGCCTCGTCGCGGTCCCATCGGCGGCCAAGACGGCGCGTCGCCTCGGCGATATAGCCGTGGTAGAGGGTGTCGGCAGACATGCCATCCTGCCGCGCGGTTTGCACCAAATCAGCCGCTGCAGTGTCATCGCGGGACAAGAGCGCATCGCACAGAAGTTCGATCGCGGCATTTCCAGGGTGGTCGCCCGGCATGGCAAGCTGGGCTTCGCTGCGGCTGACCCTCAAGATCACTTCACGGGCCAGCACCCGCAACGCCGTCACGGAAATGGCCTCCCCCCGGCGCTCAAGCGATTCGTGCGCACGGGCCACCTGGGGAACAAGAAGGCCGGGAATTGAGGTGTAGGTCTGGGGCATGTGCGCACTTTCCGGCAGGGTGACATTAGACAAACTAGCGAAAGAACCGAGGGTTATCCAAGCTGTCGATATGTCGCGCAGACCGGCAGGTACGATTGCATCCACCGGCATGCAATCAGACTATCACACCGCCGTGACTATGAAACACAATTCGCCGCTGCGCTGCGGCATCGCCCGGACGGACAATGCCGCAAAGGAAACGTCCTGCGGCACCGGCCAGACGGGCAATGCCGCAGGGGCGATCGGACGTCAGATCTCGACCGCTACGTCGTAGACCCGGTCCATCATGGCCTGCGTGCCGCGCACGAACTCCAGCGGGCAGGGATAGGCCGCGCCGGTTCGAACACTGTTCCCGAAGGCTTCGACCTGCAGTTTATATTGGTTTGCAGTGGGGAAACGCTCCACGATCACACGGTTGCCGTTCTGGTGCAGTTCGACCTCGGCGAGGTCGTTGACATTGGCGTTGAACGGCCCGCCCTCCAGCCGGATCATTCCCTTGGTGCCTTGGAACGTCGCCACCTGCCGGTTGTACATCCGCATCGAGGTGGTGGAGCCGTAGGTGAAACGGCCCTTCGGCCCCTCCATCATGGCCGCAACCTGGGCAAAGGTGTCGACCCCGTTGTCGCGGTGGATGCGGGCAGAGACATCGACAGGTTCCGCCCCGGTCACGAAGCGCATCGAGCCGAAGGTGTAGACCCCGATATCCCGCAAGCTGCCGCCGCCAGTCTCGGGCTTCATGCGGATGTTGCCCATGTCCGTCAGGTTGAAGCTGAAGGCCACATCGCAGTGGACCAGATCGCCGATCTCCCCGGCCTCGAACCACTCCTTCGCGCGCTGCCACTGAGGGTGATGCACGATCATGTAGGCCTCGGCCGCAACAAGCCCGGTCCGGTCGCGCGCGGCAATGATCTGGTCGATCTCGTGCGCCTTCATGGCAATGGGCTTTTCGGTCAGCACATGCTTGCCGGCAGCCAGAGTCTTGAGGGTCCATTCCACATGCAGATGGTTCGGCAAGGGAATGTAGACCGCGTCGATGCCGGGGTCTGCCAGCAAAGCCTCATAGCTGGAATGGACGACAAGGTTGGGGCAGAAGGCCTGGAAGCCTTCGGCCTTGGCCGGGTCGGAGGTGGCAAGGGCCGCCAATTCGGCCCCTTTTGCGGCATGGATCGCCGGAGCCATATGCTCGCGCGCGAAATTTGCAGCGCCAAGTACGCCCCATCTGACCGGTTTCATGGCAAGTCCTCCCTGGATGTTGTCCAAGGCACTTGTCCAGAAATCTACCGATCAATCAACCCGCCGAAACCGTCCGCCTGAACCGCAGGAACGTCATCAAGCCGAAGGGGCGGACCTGAACCTGTTCTTCCAGCTTCAGCCCGGGGTGGCCCATGACCCGCTCGATCGCGAAATCCGGATGCCAGCCCAGAAGGTTCGCCAGCGGCGCGGCCATCCGCTCCACCACCGACCACCCCTCGGCCCGGCCGGCAAAATGGTTTGCGATCAGCACCGACCCGCCGGGTCGGCACAGGCGCACCATCTCGTCCAGCACCCGCTCCGGCTCGGGCACGACCGACATGATGTGCATCGCGGCGACATGGTCGAACGAGGCATCCGGCAGGGCGATGGCGCGCGCGTCCATCCGGTGCAGCCCCGCCACGTTGCGCAGGCCAAGCTTGCTTGCCCGCACCTCTGCCTCACGCAACATTTCGGCCGATACGTCGATCCCCGTGACCTGGACCTTGGCAGAGTAATAGCCCAGCGCCAGACCCGTGCCGATGCCGACCTCCAGCACGGACCCGCCAGCGGCATTCACATGCCGGGCCGCCAGAATGCGCCCGCCCTGGGTGACACGACCGAAGGCAAGGTCATAGACCGGGGCCCAGCGACGATAGGTCTTCTGGATGGCATCCACTTGCATGCATATGATTCCCGTGGCTTTTCAACCCCAGCCTGCGCAGCTGGACGGAAATTGCAAGTTAGGTGCTGCGAGGTGGCCGCAAGGCGCGCAAGAACAGCGCCAGGATCGCGCCCAGATAGACCAGTGACAAGATCAGCAACGTCACCCAAGGGTAGGTCAGCAGGGCCGCTACCACCATGACCGACCCGACCAGCGCATAGCGCGCATTGTCCGCAGCGATGGTGATCCGCTTCAACGAGGGTGTGCGGACGCGGCTGATCATCAGCACCCCGATCCCCACCATCCACAGCGCCACGGCCACGGGATGCAGCACGAAGGCCCCGCCAAAGCTGTGCTGAACCGCAAAGACCAGATAGATCGGCACCAGTGCCAGCATCGCACCGGCCGGAGAGGGCACGCCGATGAAGGTCGTCTTCTCCGCCGCCTCGCCCACCGCGCGGCTGCCGACGTTGAAGCGCGCCAGCCGCAGCATGCAGCAGACCGCGTAGACCAGCACGGCTATCCAGCCGAGGTTGGTCTCCAGCTTCAGGCTCCACATGTAAAGCACAAGGGCCGGCGTGACCCCAAAGTTGACGAAATCGCACAGGCTGTCCAGTTCTGCGCCGATCTCGCTTTCCGATTTGAGCATCCGCGCCAGCCGACCATCCAGACCGTCCAGCGCCGCGGCAGTGCCGATCAGGAACACCGCCATCGCGAAATTGCCCCCTATCGCAAAGCGAAGCGCGGTCAGTCCGGCGCAAAGCGCCAGGATCGACACCAGATTGGGCAGCAGCTTCAACAGAAGCAGCTGGCGTGGCGCCTCGCTTGGGTCGCGGGCCATTATTCGATCCGCGCGGCGCGTGCCGGCGCATCCTGCCCGATCAGCGCGATCACGGTCTCGCCCGCAACCATGGTCTGGCCCAGCGTCACCTGGGGCTGCACGCCTTCGGGCAGGTAGACGTCCAGTCGGCTGCCGAAGCGGATCAGACCGAACCGTTCGCCCGTCCGCACCACGTCCCCGGCCTTTTTCCAGCACATGATCCGCCGCGCCACCAGCCCGGCGATCTGCACCACGGCGATCTTTCGGCCATCCGCCATCTCGATGGCCAGCGCGTTGCGCTCGTTGTCCTCGCTCGCCTTGTCCAGCGAGGCGTTGACGAACGTGCCCGGCCTGTAGGCCACAGCCGTTATCCGACCGGCAATCGGCGCCCGGTTCACGTGGCAGTTGAACACCGACATGAAGACGCTGACCCGCGCCAGCGCTTCAGGCCCGAAGCCCAATTCCGGCGGCGGGACCGCGCGTTCGATCAGGCTGACGATCCCATCCGCAGGGCTGACGAGCAGCCCCGCGTTCTGCGGCACAGCGCGTTTCGGATCGCGGAAGAAATAGTAGCACCAGATGGTAAGGCCCACGCCCAGCCAGCCCAGGGGCTCCCACAGCCAGAACAGCGCCAGCGTGACCCCCGCGAAGATGGCCACGAATTTCCACCCCTCGGGGTGCATCGGCTTGAGGAAGGTATCGATCATGTTCATGCCTGCCTCCTACCGCTCCCGCCGTCGCTTATCAAACGGAAAGCCCCCGGTAGGAACCGGGGGCCATCATATTCACGCGGCGCGAGCCGTTCGCTCCGGTCAGGCCGGGACCGCCATGCCCTTGCCCTTCGCCAGTTCGCGCATCTTGGCCTGCAGCTTCTCGAACGCTCTCACCTCGATCTGGCGAATGCGCTCGCGGCTGACGCCATAGCTGGCGCTCAGGTCCTCAAGGGTCACCGGCTCTTCCGACAGGCGGCGCTGCATCAGCACGTCCTTTTCCCGGTCGTTCAGAACCGACAGCGCCTGCGCCAGAAGGGCCCGGCGGGCATCAAGCTCGTCCTTGGCCTCATAGGCTCCGGCCTGATCGCTGTCCTCATCCTCCAGCCAGTCCTGCCACTGGGTGGTGCTGTCCCCGTCCGACCCCACCGTCGCGTTCAGACTGGCGTCCGAGCCTGAAAGCCGGCGGTTCATGTCCACGACTTCGGATTCCGAGACGTTGAGGTCTATGGCGATGCGGGCCACGTTCTCGGGCCGCAAGTCGCCTTCCTCCAGCGCGCCGACCTTGGCCTTCGCCTTGCGCAGGTTGAAGAACAACTTCTTCTGGGCCGAAGTCGTGCCTAGCTTCACCAGGCTCCAGGACCGCAGGATGTATTCCTTGATCGACGCACGGATCCACCACATCGCATAGGTGGCAAGGCGAAAGCCCTTCTCCGGGTCGAACCGCTTCACCGCCTGCATCAGGCCCACATTCGCCTCGGAAATCACTTCGGCCTGCGGCAGACCATAGCCGCGGTAGCCCATGGCGATCTTTGCGGCAAGGCGCAGGTGGCTCGTCACCATCCGGTGTGCCGCTGTGGTGTCCTGATGATCCACCCAGCGCTTGGCCAGCATGTATTCTTCTTCAGGCTCCAGCAGCGGAAACTTGCGGATTTCCTGCATGTAGCGGTTCAGCCCCTGTTCCGGGCTGGGTGCCGGTAGGTTGGTATAGGTGCTCATGTCGTGCCCCCCTGTAATAGGCCTGGCGTCGTCCCGGTGCATCATGCCCCCGAGAAGCATGGTAAGGTGAGGCAAGTCCCGATCAGGCGCAAGTGTTCCGGGTCTTCCCGTGTTTCAAGGTAATTGTGCGCCACAGACCGCTATGTGAAGGCTTGTGACATTATCCTCACGCAATTGTCACCACAAACAGCCTTTTCGCACGGAACCGTTACGAAATCCCTAAAGCCTCAGACGAAGACCACAGGTTAAGAGATGGTAAAGCGTGAAATCAACCCGTTGATTTTCTTGGGATTTCACAAATGTCCCCGCCCGGGACAGCAAGCGTCACCCTCCGCGCAGGCCGTCGATCAGCCCCACCATGTCCTCTGGCAGGGGCGAGGTGAACTCGACACGCTCCCCCGTCACCGGATGCTCGAACCCCAGGCTGGCCGCATGAAGCGCTTGCCGGGGGAAGCTGTTTGCAATCTCTGCCCCGGCGCCGAAGAACTTTTCCGAAAGTCGCCGCTTGCCGCCGTAGGTCTGATCGCCCAAGAGCCCGTGACCGGCATAGGACAGGTGAACGCGGATCTGGTGGGTTCGCCCGGTCTCCAGCCAGCATTCGACCAGCGCGGCCTGGGCCGCGAAGCCCTCGACCACCCGCGCGCGGGTGACGGCGTGGCGTCCGGTTTCCCAGACCACGGCCTGGCGCTGGCGGTCGGTCTTGTGCCGGGCAAGGCCCGTCGCGATCCGCAGGATGCCCCCGGCTTCGAAGGTCACTCCGCGCAAGCCCCGCAGGCGCGGATCGGCGGCCTGCGGGACGCCGTGGACAGCGGCAAGGTAGCGGCGGGTGACCGAGTGGTCCTCGAACTGCCGGGCGAGGCCGTGATGCGCCCGGTCAGACTTGGCGACGACCAGAAGCCCGGTCGTGTCCTTGTCGATCCGGTGTACGATCCCCGGCCGCCGGACGCCGCCGATGCCGGACAAGGTATCGCCGCAGTGGTGAAGAAGGGCATTCACCAGCGTGCCCGACGGGGTGCCGGGCGCGGGGTGGACAACCATACCGGCGGGCTTGTCGATGACAATCAGATCCGCGTCCTCGAAGAGGATGGACAGGGGGATGGCTTCGGACAGGGTCTCCAGGTTCTCGGGTGGGGCGAGGGTCAGGACATAGACCTGCCCCTCGGCGACCTTTGCCTTGGGGTCAGTCACGGGCAGGCCGTTCAGGGTGACGTCGCCTTCCGCGATCATCCGCATCAGGCGGGAGCGGGACAGCGACGCGCCCTCTGGCACCGTGGCGGCAAGCGCCTTATCAAGGCGGGCGGGGGCGTCTTCGCCAATCCGCACCGACAGCGTTCCGCGATCGGTTTCTTCGTCTTCGAAAGCGTCTTCCATGCCCGATCCTGCCTTGCCCGATGACCCCGTCTCCGAGGCCCTGCCGCCCAGCTTGCGGCTGTTGAAATGGCTGGTGATCGTGCTGACACTGACCATGATCGGCGGTGTCATAACGGTGGTAGGCCTGCTTGTCACCCGAATGCCGCACGCCTTCGTCGCGCCAGCCCCAAGCCTGCCCGACGACTTCTCCCTGCCGGAGGGGGCCAAGGCGCAGGCCGTTACCTTCGGGACCGGCTGGGTTGCGGTGGTGACGACAGACGACCGCATCCTGATCTTCGGGTCCGATGGGGACTTGCGGCAGGAGGTGGCGCTTGCGCCGTAAACTCGCCGCCCCGCTTGCGGCGTTGTAAAATTGAGCGCCAGGAGGCGCATCAACCTTCTTCTCGCCTCTGCGCGCGAAGGGCGCGCAACCGGCTCGGAAGACGGGGGCGCTTCGCCCCCGAACCCCCAGTGAGTATTTGGAAAAAGAGCAAAGGGCAGGATCTGCCGTTGTCCGCTCATGTGGCGCAAACCGACGCGACGGTGGCGAGTTTGTACATGCGCCGTGGTGACAATCTGGGCAGGTTGGACGCCTTGCCAAGGGAGTTGCGCTGATGATCGGAGACCTGGGTGCGGAGGATGCAACCGCACTGGCCGCACTGGTGGCCAAGGGTGAGGTGACGCCGTCCGAGCTTCTGGATGCCGCCCTTGCTGCAGTCGAGGAGCGGAACCCTGCGTTGAACGCTGTGGTCCTTCTGCAAGAGGGCGTGGCGCGGCGGTCGATTGCCGAGGGCTTGCCGCCGGGCCCGTTCCGGGGTGTGCCCTTCCTGATCAAGGACCTTGGGATCGAGGCGAAGGACTTTCCCTCGCACAATGGGTCGCGCCTACTGTCGAACACCGTCTACCGGGGTGACAGCAGCATCTTCGCGCGGATCAAGGCGACGGGCGTGGTCACCTTCGGGCGCACCACTAGTCCCGAAGGCGGGATCGGGGCTGCGACCGAGGCTGCCGTCTACGGCGGGCCGACACGCAACCCGTGGAACCTTGACCACACCTCGGGCGGCTCATCAGGCGGTGCGGCCGCGGCGGTGGCGGCGGGGATCGTGGCCTTTGCGCACGGCTCGGACGGCGGGGGGTCGGTGCGGATCCCGGCCGCGTCCTGCGGCTTGTTCGGGTTCAAGCCGACACGCGCGCGGTTGCCCGACGGGCCCTATGCCGGCGAGGGCTGGGCCGGGATGGCGATCGACGGCTTCCTCACCCGGAGCGTGCGCGACACCGCCGTGATGCTTGACGCCTGCGAAGGAGCGGACCTTGGCGCGCCATACTGGGCCCCACCCCTGGGCCAGGGCCATGCGGCGGCGATCAGCCGGCCGCCACAACGCTTGCGGATCGGGATCTGCGACACCACCCTGACCGGGGAGCCGATCCACCCCGAGGTGGCCGAGGCGGTGCGAGCGGCTGGCAGCTTGCTGGAGTCCATGGGACACACTGTCTTGCCCGCCCTGCCGAAAGCGGACGTCGCAGGGATGATGCGGGCCTGGACCGATATCGTGGCGGTCGGGACGGCGCTTGGCATCCATTCGGCCCTGAAGGGCCGGCCAATGACCGACGATCTGGTCGAGGGGGTCGGCCGGGGCGCCTGCGCCCATGCCGAAACGCTGCACCCGACGCGCTATCTCGAAGCAGTCGGGCAGATCCACGCCTTCGGTCGGCAGATGGCGCAGTTCTTCCATGACGGTCCGGATATCCTGCTTTCCGCCACCCTGGCCGAACCGCCCGCCAAGGTCGGACGGTTCAGCCATGCGACCGAGGATTACGTGGCCTACCGCATGGGGCCGGAGGGGATTTTCGCCTACTCCCCCTTCTGCGCGATCTTCAATGTCAGCGGACAACCCGCGGCCAGCCTGCCGCTTGGCTGGTCGAAAGGTGGCCTTCCGATCGGCATCCACCTTGCCGCTGCATTCGGCCAGGATGAAACCCTGATCGCTTTGTGCGCAGAGGTTGAGCGCACCGCGCCCTGGCGCGGGATTCGGGGTCCGATGGCGGGATGACGGGGAAGGAATCGCTTGTAACCGGCAAAGGCGGCGGCTCAATATGATCAAATGCCGATCGGGATGAGCGGCAAGGCGGGGGGTATGGCGTGGCCGACAAGGTAACGATCTCGGCCCGGAATGTGGTGAAAGCCTTCGGGCAGGGTGCGGGCTCGGTACGCGCGCTGGACGACGTTTCGGTGGATATCGAACGAGGGGAGTTCTTCACGCTGCTCGGCCCCTCAGGCTGCGGCAAGACCACGCTTCTTCGCCTGATCGCTGGGTTCGAGATGCCCTCCGGGGGCACGATCCTGCTGGACGGGGCGGACATCACCACGCTGCCGCCGAACAAGCGTCCGGTGAACACGGTGTTTCAAAGCTATGCCCTGTTCCCGCATCTGACGGTGGCAGAGAACGTGGCCTTCGGCTTGCAGATGCTGGGCAAACCCTCGGGCGAGGTCAAAGCCACGACCGACCGGATGCTGGCCCTGGTGAAGCTGGAGGCGCTCGCGGGGCGGAAGACGGCGCAGCTGTCGGGCGGGCAGCAGCAGCGGGTGGCCTTGGCGCGGGCGCTCGCCCCGCAGCCGAAGGTGCTGCTGCTGGACGAACCGTTGAGTGCGCTGGACCTGAAGCTCCGCAAGGAGATGCAGGTGGAACTGAAGCGGCTCCAGCTGGAAACCGGGATCACCTTCGTCTTCGTGACCCATGACCAGGAGGAAGCGCTGACGATGTCGGACCGGATCGGCGTGATGTCGAACGGCAAGCTGCAGCAGGTGGGGACGGCGAAGGACATCTACACCCGCCCGAAGAACCGCTTCGTCGCCAGCTTCATCGGCGAGACGAATTTCCTGACCGGCACGGCGCGGGACGGGCGGGTGGAGCTTGTGGGCGGCGATACCGTGCCGGTGGACGGGTTGAAGGCGGTCGACAGCGGACGCCGCGTGACCGTGGCGCTGCGGCCCGAGCAGGTACGGATCAACGATCCCGCAGCGATCCTGCCCGCACGGGTAGCCTCGCTTGTCTACTTCGGTACGGACACGCATTGCCACCTGCACCTGAAGGATGGGACCGAGGTGGTCGCCCGTCTGCAAAGCCCGGCCAGTGGCGACAGCGGGCTCGTCCAGGGGCAGGAGGTGCGGCTGGGCTTCGCCCCCGGCGCGGCGCAAGTGGTGGAGGATTGATGAGCCCCGCCGAAGACGATGCCATTCGCGCGTCAGCCAGGAACGGCTGGCTTCTGTCCACTCCGGCGCTGGTCATCCTGACGCTGGCGGCAGCGGGGCCGCTGCTGATCGTCGTGGTCTATTCCTTCCTGTCCCCCGGCCAGCACGGCAACGTCGTCTGGGATTTCTCGACCGACGGATGGGTCGGAATCCTGTGGTCCAAGGACATCTTCACCGAGGAATGGGCGCTGGCCGACGCACATCTCGCGATCTTCTGGCGGTCGCTCTGGCTGTCGCTGATGACCACGGCATTCACCTTTCTGGTAGGCTTTCCCACCGCATGGTTCATTGCCACGCGGCCAGCGAAGGAACGGGCATTGTGGCTGTTCCTGATCACCATTCCCTTCTGGACCAACCTTCTGATCCGCACCTATGCGATCAATGAGGTGCTGCGGAAGGAAGGGCTGATGAACACCGTTCTCCTTGGCCTTGGGATCACCGACACGCCGATCGAGGTGCTGTACACACAGACCGCGATCTTCATCGGCATGACCTATGTCTATCTGCCGCTGATGGTGCTGCCGCTGTTCGCCGCCATCGACCGCTTCGACATGAAACTGCTTGAGGCCGGTTATGACCTTTACGCCAGCCGGATGCAGGTCTTGCGGCGGGTGATCCTGCCCATCGTCAAGCCCGGGATCATCGCCGGGTCGATCCTGGTCTTCGTCCCCTCGCTTGGCGCCTATGTCACGCCGCGCGTCCTTGGCGGGGGCAAGCAGATGATGATCGGCAACTTCATCGAACTGCAATTCCTGCAGGGCAAGAACTGGCCCCTCGGGGCTGCGCTGTCGATGCTTTTGCTCATGATCGTGATGGTCGCGCTTCTTGTGTATGTCCGCTATGCCAACAAGGGGTCGTCCCATGGCTGAGCGTGGCTTTCAGGTTGCCCGGCTGCCGGGTTTTGCCACCACGGCGGTCATCGTCTTCATCGCCCTCTATCTGCCGATCTTCACGCTGGTCGCCTACTCCTTCAACGCCAGCACCTCGCTTGCGGTCTGGGGCGGCTTCTCGCTGGACTGGTACGCCAAGGCCTGGGACAACAGCCAGGTCAAGGACGCGACGATCCGGTCGCTCATCATCGCCAGCTTCGCCGCCGTGATTTCCACCACCGTCGCCACCATGGCGGCCCTGGGGACCACGCGGCGCCGCGCCTTCAAGGGGCAGACCTTCATCTATGTGATGATCAACCAGCCCCTGATGGTGCCGGAAATCGTGACCGCCGTGGCGCTGATGATCGTATTCGGGCTCGTGAAGGTCTGGCTGACCAGCATCGGCATGGGGTCCTTGACCACGGGGCTTGGCTACCTCATCCTCGCGCACTCGGCCTTCTGCATCCCCTTTGCCTACCTCCCGATCCGCGCGCGGCTGGAAGGCATGGACCTGACGCTGGAAACCGCCGCCGCCGACCTTTACGCCACCCCCTGGCAGACGTTCCGCCGGGTGACGCTGCCGCTTCTCGCCCCCGGCATGATCGCAGGGGCAATGCTTGCCTTCGTCATCAGCCTTGATGACGTGGTGATTACCGAGTTTGTCAAATCCGGCGGGCAGGATACCCTGCCCACCTACATGCTGGGCCAGATGCGCCGGCAATTGACCCCCGAAATCAACGCCGTCTCGACCATGCTTCTGGGCCTGACGGTGGTGTTGCTGACCGCGTTCTTCCTTCTGACGCGCAAGAAGACCTGAAAACCAACCGGGAGACATCCGATGAAAAGACTGGCGATGAAAAGACTGATGACCGCAACCGCCCTCCTTATGGCGACGACGGGGCTTGGCTCCGCCGAAGGCGTGCTGCAGCTCTACAACTGGGGCAACTACACCTCGCCCGAGCTGCTGGAAAAGTTCAAGGCGGAGACGGGGATCACCGTGACGGTGACCGACTACGACAGCAACGACGTGGCGCTGGCCAAGATCGAGGCTGGCGGACACGGGTTTGACCTCGTGGTCCCCTCGGCCAACTATGTGACCATCTTCGCCGACAAGGGCCTTACCGTTCCCCTGGATCTGGCCCGCCTGCCCAGCCACGCCAACATCGCCCCCGAGTGGAAGGACGTGGCCTGGGATCCAGGCCGCACCAACTCGATCCCGTGGCAGTGGGGCTCGGTCGGCATCGCGGTCGATACGGCCGTTTATTCCGGCGACATCAACACCAGCGCCGTCTGGCTGGAAGTCCCGGATGAGCTGAAGGGCAAGATCAACGTCGTCCCCGAGATGACCGATGTGATCAGCCTTGCCACGCTGTACTACGGCGGCGAGCCGTGCAGCGAAGACCTGGAGGTGCTGAAGAAGGTGCGCGACGGCCTCTTGGCCGCCAAGCCGAACTGGATCGCGATGGACTACGGCGCAACCGAAAAGATGTCGAACAAGGACTGGGCGGCTTCGGTCAACTGGAACGGCTCTACCATGCGGATCCGCGAAGCGCTGCCGACGGTGGCCTACGGCTATCCCAAGGAAGGGTACACCCTCTGGATGGATTCGGTGATGCTGCTGAAGGACGCGCAGAACGTCGATGAGGCCTACACCTTCATGGAGTTCATCCTGAAGCCCGAGAATGCGGCGATGATCTCGAACTTTGCGAAATACGCAAACGGCATTGCCGGGTCGGAACCCTTCATGGACCCCGCGATGGCCACCGCCCCCGAAGTGGTGATCCCCGAAGAGCACAAGGCCAACGGCGTCTTCCTGCCGGTCTGCAGTGAAAAGGCGCGGGAATACATGACCGCGATCTGGACCGAACTGCAGAAGTAATCACCCGGTTGACCTGCCGGAGCGGGGGGTTTCACACCCCCCAGTCCCGGCCCGGCCACGGGCCGGGCGCTCTTCGCGGAAACCCTCCACTGGAGGGTTTCTGATCGCTCATCGCCCCCCCGTGGGATATTTGTGGACGAAGAATGATGCTTGAGTGGTCGGCGACGGAGCTTTCTGCCGCAATCCACGCCCGCAAGGTCGCTCCGTCCGAGGTGATGACGGCGCATCTGGCGCAGGTGGCTTTGGCGAACGGGGCGGTCAACGCGCTGGTGTCGCTGCGCGGGCCCGATGAGTTGATGGCCGAGGCGCGGGCTTTGGATGATGTGCCTGCGACGGGCTGGCTGCATGGGATTCCCTTTGCGGTCAAGGACCTGGTGGCAACCGCAGGCCTGCGCACCACCTGGGGGTCGCCAATTTACGCCGACCATGTGCCGGTCGCGGATGACCTCGTTGCCGCCCGGCTGCGCAAGGCGGGGGCGGTCTTCACCGCCAAGACCAACGTGCCGGAATGGGGCCAGGGCTCGCACAGCTTCAACCCGGTCTTTGGCGTGACGCGCAATCCCTATGATCTGACGCGCACGGCTGGCGGGTCTTCCGGCGGGGCAGCGGCGGCGCTTGCCAACCGGATGGTCTGGGCGGCTGACGGGTCCGACATGATGGGAAGCCTTCGCAATCCCGCCGCCTTCTGTAACGTCTACGGCTTCCGCCCTACGTGGGGGCTGGTCCCGTCGGATGCCGAGGGGGACACGTACCTCTCGACACTCTCCACCGAAGGCCCGATGGCGCGGACGGTGGAGGACCTTGCAAGGTTGCTCTTGGTGCTAGCGGGGGAGAACCCGGAAGTCCCCTTCCCGCGCACCGTGCCGGACGTGCTGTCGGGTCTGGACCGCGACATGAAGGGCCTTCGCATCGGCTGGCTGGCCGATTGGGGCGGCGCTTTCGCCATGGAGCCCGGCATCCTCGACCTTTGCGAGGCGGCCCTGCGCCAGATGGAAGACCTGGGCGCCATCGTCACCCCCCTGCCCCCGCCCTTCCCGGCCGAAAGGCTGTGGCAGTCCTGGACCACGCTCCGCGCCATGCTGAATGCGGGCGGCAAATGGGCCCTCGCCGAAGACCCCGCCAAGCGCGCCCTGACCAAGCCCGAAACGATCTGGGAGATCGAGCAAGGCATGGGGCTGACCGCCCAGGCGGTTTATGAGGCCAGCGTGATCCGCAGCCGCTGGTATGCCCATGCCGCGCGCCTGTTCGAAAGCTGCGACGCGCTTGTCCTGCCCTCTGCCCAGGTCTGGCCCTTCCCGGCCGGTTGGCGCTGGCCGGAAACGATCAACGGTCACCACATGGACACCTACCACCGCTGGATGGAGGTGGTGATCCCCGCCAGCCTGATCGGCCTTCCCGCCCTCTCCGTTCCAATCGGGTTTTCCGATGGCGGCCTGCCGATGGGGATGCAGATCATCGGCCGCTCAGGCAACGATGCCGGGGTGCTGGCCCTTGGTCAGGCCTGGCACCGGGCCACGGAATGGCCGCAAAAGCGCCCGCCTCTGGTGGCAGGCGCGGTTTCGCGCTAGGCCTTTTTCCGAAAGGGGGGATCATGCGGGTTCTCGTCATCGGCTCCGGCTCCATCGGGCGCAGGCACCACGACAATCTTCAGACGCTGGGGGCCTCGTCCCGGCTGATCTCGTGGCGCGAGGGTGGCCTTGGCGGCGCGCTGGCAGCCTTTGATGGCGCCGACGCCGTGGTCATCGCCACCGCGACCGACATCCGCCTGCCCTTGATCGAGGCCGCCGCCGCGCGTGGTCTGCCGATCTACGTCGAAAAACCTCTCGCCTTCCGCCCCGCCGATGTCGAGGAGATCGCCACCCTTGCCGCCCCCGTTGCAAGCCGCTCCATGCTGGGGCTGATGCTGCGCTATCACCCCGCCGTGCGCGCGCTTGCCGAGGCGGATCTGTCGGATGTCTTTCAGTTCGCCCTGACCATCGGCCATGATGTCACCCAGTGGCGGCAGAACTGGCGGTTTTCCGAAAGCTACGCCGCGCGGGCCTTTGGGGGGGGTGTCCTCCTCGACCTCTGTCACGAGCTTGACCTTGCCCACTGCCTGTTTCCGGCCCTGCAGGTGACCCGCGTCCAGTGCATCGGTCATCCGGCCTTTCCGGGCGTGGATTTTGCCAGCCGGATTTCCCTGCAATCCGCTGGCCTTGCAGGCGATGTGTCGATGGACTACCTGACCCCGCAGCTTCATCGCCGCGCTTGCCTGCGCGGGCATGACCGGATGCATGACTTCGACTTTGCCGCGCAGGATTACCGCGTGACCGAACCTGCCGGCCCCCGCCAACTGACCCTGCCCCTTGAACGCAACGCCATGTTTCTGGACGCGATGCGCGATTTCCTTGCGCTCGCCGCGGGCACTGAAGTGTCCGGAAATCCGCTGCTGCCCCGGCTTGATCTGTGCCTGCCCTCGGCCCGCCTTGTGGCCCAGGCCTGGGCCGCGCGGGACTTCATCGGCGAGATCACGAAGGAGATTCCATGATCTTGGGCCATATCGGCGCACGCAAGGGCTCCAAGGGCGTGCCTCGCAAGAACTTCAGGGAGATCCATGGCAAACCCCTGATCGACTGGTCCTTGGACCAGCTTTTCGCACATCCCCAGGTGGATGCTGTTGTGGTCAGCACGGATGATGAGGAAATCTACGCCCATGCCGTCGCTAAGGGGGCCCTGAAGATCGGTCTCCGCCCCCCGCATCTTTCGACTGACACGGCCGGGAAGTGGGGCGTCTGGCAGCACGCGCTGGAGGCGTCCGAAGCTCTGGTCGGACCGGTTGAGGCGTTTCTCGATCTCGACTGCACCTCGCCATTGCGGCTGCCGGAAGACATCACGAAGGCGCTGGAGCTTTACAAAATCGAACATCCAGACCTGGTAATGAGCTGCTGCGAGGCCCGGAAGAACCCATATTTCAACCTCGTGGAGCCCGACGCCACCGGCGCGCTGCATGTGTCGAAACCCCTCCCCGGCGGGGTGGTCGCCCGACAGCAAGCTCCTGTGGTCTATGAACACGCGGCCTCGACCTATGTCGTTTCGCCTGGCTATCTGAAACGCTCCAAAGGGCTGTGGGAGGGGCGGGTGATCCCCTATCTCATGCCGCCCGAGCGCTGCGTCGACATCGATACACCCTTTGATTTCCGACTTGTCGAATTCCTGATGGAGGAGGCCCAGACTTTGGGTGAACAGCATGGTTGAACAACTCAAAGGCCGCACGGTCTTCATCACGGGGTCCGGGGGGGTTCTTGGGTCAACCTACGTCCGGCGCATGCTGGCCGAGGGGGCGCGGGTTATCGCGTCGGACCTGCCGGGCACGCGGGCAGATGCGCTGGTCGAGGCGCATTGGGGAAATGAGGCGTTCCGGTTCTATCCGCTGGACGTCGCGAACGAGGATGAGGTGACGGAGGTCTTCCCGCGCGTCCTGAAGGACGGGTGGGAGCCGAACGTGGTTCTGAACAATGCCGCCATCACCGGGGAGCTGCTGATGGGGGCAGGGCAGGCGTTTCCGGATTTCGCCGACCTCAAGGTCAGCGACTGGGAAAAGACCATGCGGACCAACCTGACCGGGCCTTTCATGGTGGCGCGGCAGATGGACCGGGACATCGTCGGGAAATGGCCCTGCACGCTGATCAACGTGGCCAGCATGTATGCCCTGAACGGGGCGCATCACCGGATCTATGAGGGGATGCCGTTCAAGAACTTCTCCGCCTACGGGGTGACGAAGGCGGGGATCCATGGGCTGACGGTCTGGCTGGCCGGATACTGGGCGCCGCGGGGGGCTACGGTGAACACCATTGCTCCGGGGGCCGTCTTCAACAACCACTCGGAGGAGTTTCAGCGGCGGGTGGGGGAGTTGATCATGCTTGACCGGATGGCGAAGCCGGACGAGATTGCCGATGCGATGCTGTTCCTGGCCAGCGCGCAAGCAGGCTACATGACCGGGCAGATGGTCAATGTGGATGGCGGTTTCAGCGGCTGGTGAAGCCGGTGTCCCGGGCAGGGACACGGGGGCCGGCACAGACAAATCAATGGGTTGCGGTCAGGTTTTCAGGATCTGTTAAGATTTGGCCGAGTGCCGCGTCAAGGGCGGCGAGGGTCTTCGCCGTCGCGCCGGAATGGGCGGAGAAAAAGGCATCGATCGCCGCATCCCCCGGCCCCGGCCAGTCGGTCAGCGCGGCGGTCAGGTCCTCAGGCGATGTGACGCGAAGGCATACGCCAGCCGCGATTGCCTCCACCGCCGGGTATTCGATGGTGTGAACGTCCGGCCCGACGATCACCGGGCGCTTCAGGGCGAGGGGTTCGATGATGTTGTGCGCGCCGTGCGGAGTGAAGCCGCCGCCGGTCAGGACACGGTCGGAGAGCGCAATGTAGAAATACATCTCGCCCAGACTGTCGCCAAGCAGAAGGTCGGGGTCCGGGGGGCGCCCCCCTCCCCCATCCCCTTCCCACATCGGGGAGGGGAGGTGTCTTGCGACCAGCGCCGGGTCGAGCACCTCGCTGCGCCGAAGGAAAGCCAGCCCGCGCGCGGCCAGCCTTTCCGCGACCTCGTCAAAGCGTTCGGGCTTGCGGGGAACGTAGACGACAAACGGGCGGGATGGGTGATTGAGGGCTGCGGTGATGGCGTCAAGGTAAAGGTCATCCTCGCCCTCGACCGCCGAGGCGAAGGTGATGACCGGGCGGGCACCGCAAAGTGTCGGGCGAAGGAGCGCGGCTGAGTCAATAAGGCGGGGCGGGATCGGCTGGTCGAAGCGCAACTCTCCCGTGACGGTGATGTTCGCAACGCCCACCGAAGCGAAGCGCCGCTCTTGCAGGTCAGACTTGACGAAAGCGCCCGCATAACCCTGCATCAGCTTGTGACGGAGACCGAGGTGTGCATCCCGAGCCATTGATTTCGTTGGATATTGCGCGTTGCACATGAAGAGAGGCACGCCTGATTGCCGGGTTGCAAAGATCATGCGGGGCCAGATCTCGATCTCCATCACCAGGCCGGCGCGGGGGCGGAAGGCGCGGAAAAAACCGGCATAGGCCCAGGAGGTCTCAAAAGGAACCCAGACGGCTGCGAGTTTGCCAGCCGCGATGTCGGCGGCGAAGACCCGTTCAGATTCGCGGCGACCGGCGGGGGTGAAGTGCGTGGTGACGACGGCTTCGCCCCGGTCAAGGAGCGCGCGGATGAGTGGGACGGCGGAGCGAAGCTCGCCCAGCGAAACGGCATGGACCCAGACTGAACCGGAGAGGCGCTGGCGGTAGCGGCCGAAACGCTCGGCCATGCGCTGTGCATAGAGCGGATCCTTGCGGCCGCGCTTCCACAGGTAGAGCAACAGGACAGGAAGCCCGAGATGCCAGAGCAGCGACCAGAGGCGAAGGAAGAGCCAAAGCCTCACGATCGGGCCACCAGAGCGAGGAGGTTGGCGGCCAGGGGTGCCAGTGCGCCCTGCGCCTCGTCCGACAGCAGTTTTGCGCGGGCCGCCATGGCGCTGTGATCTTCGGCCAAGGCGGCGGCAAGGTTTTCCGGCGTCACCTGATGCGCGGCCCCTGCCCCGTGCAGGCTTGCGAAATCGGCAGCGAAGTTGGCGATGCGCGGCCCGTGCAAGATGGCCGAGCCCAGGGCGGCCGGTTCCCACGGATTGTGGCCCTCGGTAGGGCCGAAGGTGCCGCCGATCACGGTGACCGGACAGAGGCGAAGCCAAAGCCCAATCTCGCCGAAGCTATCGACGATCCAGATGCCGGCGGTCGGGCCTTCGCCCTGGCTGCGGCGGGTGGCGGTCAGGCCATGGGCAGCCGCGTAGGCGCTGATTTCCGCGCCACGGTTCGGGTCGCGCGGGGCGATGAGGAGGAGAGGCCTGGGGTGGATCTGGCGCAGGGCGGCGATGACGGCTGCCTCATCCCCGGGGTGGGAGGAGGCGAGGAGGATCGGCTGGCGACCGGCAAGGTCCTTCCGCGCGGCGGCGAGGGCTTTGGGGTCAGCGACGAGTGCCGGGGCAGCGGCCTTGAGCGATCCGGTGACGGATACGTTTGCTGCACCAAGGGTTAGGAGGTTCCGGGCCGTGGTGGCGTCCTGGGCAGTGACAAGCCGGAAGCGGGCGAAAAGGTCGGTGTATAGGCTGCGGAACCGGTAGCGGCGGGCAAAGGCGTCGGCGTTCATGCGGGCGTTGACAAGGGCGAGCGGGATGCCCGCGGCATCGGTCGCGGCAACCGCGCCGGGCCAAAGGTCCTGTTCGGCCCAGATGGAGAGCGAGGGGCGCCAATGGTCCAGGAAGCGGGCCAGGTATGCGGGCGCGTCGAGGGGGAGGAACTGGTGGCAGGTCCGTTCGGGCAGGTTTTGCGCCAGCACCTCCGCCGAGGCGCGGGTGGTGGAGGTGACGAGGAAACTGGCATCGGTCTCTTCACTCATGGCGGCGATCAGTCCCCGGAGCGCGAGGGTCTCTCCCAGGCCGACGGCGTGAAGCCAGATCAGCGGTCCCTTGGGGCGCGGTTGGGTGGGCTGGCCAAGCTTTTCCTGCCAGCGGGTGGGGAGTTCCTTGCCACGTGCAAGGCGGCGCTGCAGCAGCGTCGGCGCGATCAGCGGAATCGCACGGGAGGCGGCAAGGTATGCGGTGAGTGCAAGGCCGGGCCTAGTCACGGAAGGCCTTTTGCAGGCTGAGGGTCCAGAATGCCGGGTCGGCCAGGGTTTCCACGAAGCGCTGCGCGGCACTGCCCTGGCCGAAGCCTTCATGCGACGCCGCCTGGCGGCCCCAGTGGGTGTGCAGGAAATCAAGGATGGCCGGGCGGTCCGCCGCCTCGCAGGCGGTGACGGAGGGGGCGTCGGATCGGTTGGTCTGCCGCGTGCCGATGTCGAGCGACGGCAGGCCGAGGAAGGGCGCTTCGCGCACCCCGGCAGAGGAGTTGCCGACAATGCAGGCGGCGTTCTTCATCAGTTCGGAGAAGTGGGAGAACCGCATGGAGGGCAGAATGCGGAAGCGGTCTTTGGGAAGCTTTCCAAGGACTTCGAAGATGGCTTGCGAACCGGGATCGTTGTTTGGCGCGATGGTGACGAAGCAGCGGCCTGAGGCCTCAAGCCCGCCAAAGAGGGCAGCGGCCTGCGCGCCGATGCTGTCCTGCTCCGAGGTGACGGGGTGGAAGGTGGCGATGCCGTAGCTGTCGAAGGGGATGTCGTAGCGGGCGCGCACTTCGTCCAGCGTGACGCCGGAGGGGCGGGCGTGGAAGTCAAGCTCGGGCGAGCCGATGGTGTGGATCGTCTCGGCCGGCTCCCCGAGGGCGCCGACGCGGCGGGCGGCATCGGAGGAGGAGACGAAGTGGTGGGTGCAAAGCTTGGTGTTGCAGTGGCGGAATACCTCGTCGATGGTGCCCGACACCTCTCCGCCTTCGACATGGGCCGACCGGATGTAATTCGTGGCGGCGACGAGGGCACCGGCGAGGGCCTCGATCCGGTCGCCGTGCAGGACGATGAGATCAGGGCGGGCGGCGCGGGCGAAGGCGGAAAAGCCGGTGACGGTCTTGGCGAGGATGAGGTCCTGGGGGTCACCCTCGGCCTGGTTGGCAATCTCATGGGTGGTGATGCCGGGCATCCGCCGCACCTCGTTGCGGGTCAGGCCGTATCGGTCCATCAAGTGCATGCCGGTGACGTAGAAGGTCACGCGGTGCCCCGCATCCCGCGCGGCGGCGGCAAGGGGTTCGAGCTTGCCGAAATCGGCGCGGGTGCCGGTCAGGAAGAGGATGTGGCGGGTCATGCGGGGGCTTGGTCCTACTGCCGGGCCGACGCTGCGATATGGACAAAAAGCACCGCCTTGTCCAGTTGCGTGGCGGCATCGGCCCGG
>JANPJZ010000098.1:0-2362 GCA_031425795.1 Rhodobacter sp.
GTAAGCGTCCGGCCTGACCGCTACCCGCGCCATTTCCAAGGCATCAGGTCATCGACCTTGGTGATCTTGTAGTCCGGGATGCTGGCGAGTGTGTCTGCGAGCCAGGCGTGGGGATCGACTTCATTCAGCTTGGCGGTTTCAATCAGGGTGTAGGCGATGGCGGCAGCTTTGCCGCCTGCTTCCGAGCCGACGAAGAGATAATTCTTCCGCCCGAGGGCGATGGCGCGCATGCCGCGTTCGGCGGCGTTGTTATCCAACTCAAGGATGCCGTGGTCGAGGTAGGGCCGGAGGCGTTCCATTCGGGTCAGGGCATAGCGGATGGCGGCCGCGAGCGGGGATTTTCCAGAGATCGTCGTGAGTTGCATGGCCAGCCATCGCTCAAGATCGTCGAAGACCGGGGCGGCATGGGCACGGCGAAGTTCGACCCGGATATCCGGTGGCGAACCTCTGGCCTCTTTTTCGACGGCATAGAGCTGGGCGATCCGGCCGATGGCTTCCTCGGCAATCGGCGAGCCCTGGGACCGGTGGATGTCGACGAACTTGCGCCTGACGTGTGCCATGCAGGCGACCTCGCGGATCGCGCCCGAGCGGTAGAGATCCTCGAAGCCCGCATAGCCATCGGCATGCATCCAGCCGCGGTAGCGGGCGAGATGGTCCTTGGGGTGCTGGCCTTTGCGGTCGCCGGAGAACCTATACCAGGCAGCGGGCCGGGCATCGCCGCCCCAAGGGCGTTCGTCGCGGGCGTATGTCCAGAGCCTCGCGGTCTGGGTCTTGCCGGTGCCGGGGGCCAGCATGCTGATGGGCGTGTCATCGGCAAAAATCGCCTCAGCCGACAGGACATGTCGTCCGATTGCATCGGCCAAGGGCTCCAGCAAGGCAGTGGATTTGCCAACCCAATCTGCGAGCGTCGAACGGTCCAGATCGAGCCCTTCGCGGTCGAAGATCTGGCTTTGCCTATAAAGTGGCAGATGATCGGCATACTTGCTGACCAGCACATGGGCCAGCAGACCCGGTCCTGGACGGCCACGTTCGATGGGCCGCGACGGCAGCGGCGACTGAACAAACTTCTCGCAGCAGGCACAGGTCAGACGCGGGCGGACGATGCGGTTCACGATGAAGCGCCCGGGCACGTATTCCAGCTCTTCCGTCACATCCTCGCCGATCCGGCGCAGGCGCCCGCCACAATCGGCGCAGGCATCTGCGCCGGGGGTCAGCTCAACTTCCATCCGGGGAATGTGGTCCGGGATCGGACGGCGCTTCGGTTTGTCCTTCTCCTCGATGTCGGGGAGCTTCATCCGCGCGGTCATTGCCGCCGCCGCGATCTCGCTGGTCTCCAAGGCGAGTTGAAGCTGCTCGGTCGTCTCGGACGAGGCCCCGAACCGGTGAGCGCGGTGCCCGGCCAGCTGATGGCGCAGCTTCTCGATCAGGATCGCCTGGGCCTTGACCTCGGCCAAGAGCCGCGCGGTGAAGCTGCGCAGCTCCTCGGGGTCTTCCGGCAAGGTCAGCGTTTGATCGAGCATGCAAGAAGTTTATCCCACTGTATTCCTTGTGGGAATCCTTCTCTTGCAGGGCGGTAGATTATCCCGCCGCCAGGGGCCGCCATGTCCGTTCCGGGGCCCGCCAGTCGATCCCCTCCAGCAGCATTGACAACTGGGCCGGTGACAGCGCGACCTTACCCTCCTTGGCCGAGGGCCAGACAAACCGCCCCTTCTCCAGCCGCTTCATGAACATGCAGGCACCCTGGCCATCCCACCAAATGATCTTGATTAGATCACCACGGCGCCCCCTGAACACGAACAGATGCCCGGCGAACGGGTCTTGCTTCAGCACGCCCTCGGCCTGTGCCGCCAAGGCCGCAAAGCCCTTGCGCATGTCCGTCACCCCGGCCGCCAGCCAGACTCGCGTATTGGCCGGAACCGGGATCACTGCGTCAGGCCCCGGATCAGGCGCGCCAATGCCTCGGGATCATAGCCACCACTGATCCGCATCCGATGCCCGCCCACAAGCTCGATCTCGATGCAACTGTCGGCGACAGGACCTGCCCCAGGCGCCTTCGCCTCCGCGGCGATCTCCACCGGAAGAAAGCGCAAACCAGTGTCCTCTGCCCCAGTCCGGGGTGTGGGTCGATACTTGGGATCACGCAGCCATTTGAAGATCAGGTTTGCATTCACCGTGTAGCGAAGCGCCACCTGAGCCACGGAAACGCCTGGCGCCGTCGTCTGCAAACAGATCGACCGCTTCTCCTCATCCGTCCAAAGCCGCCTCGTCCGTCGCGCCATCAAGCACCATAGTGTCCACTAACATTGGTGGACACTATCCCGCACCATCAGCGCGCGGCAGAGCAGTCAGCCCGGACGGTTAC
>JANPJZ010000099.1:0-11179 GCA_031425795.1 Rhodobacter sp.
AAAGGCCGCCCCGGTTGGCACATCGAATGCTCCGCCATGGCGCATGAGCTTCTGGGCGAAAGTTTTGACATCCACGGCGGCGGCTTGGACCTGCAATTCCCCCACCACGAAAACGAGATCGCCCAAAGCGCCTGCGCCCACCCCCACGGCGACTTCGCCCACTACTGGCTCCATAACGAGATGCTGCAGGTCGAGGGCAAGAAGATGTCCAAGTCCTTGGGCAATTTCTTCACGGTGCGGGATTTGCTGGATCAGGGCGTGCCAGGAGAAGTGATCCGGTATGTGCTCCTGATGACGCATTACCGCAGCCCGATGGACTGGACGGCAGAGAAGGCACGGCAGGCAGAGGCTACCTTGCGCCACTGGCACAGTCTGACCCGAGACGCCGAGGATGGGATGGTTGATGGAGAGTTTGCCGCAGCGCTCGCCGATGACCTCAACACCGCCGGGGCGCTGGCACGCTTGCACGCCCTGGGCAAGACGATCAGTTCCAATCCGCAGAAGAACTGCCACATTGAGAAGTCCCTTCTGAAGGGATCAGCTCAGATGCTTGGCTTGCTGGAACAGGGAATGTCCGGGTGGCTTGCGCCCAAGGCAGACCTGTCCGCCCTCACAGCACGGTTGGTTGCCGCGCGTGAGGCGGCTCTGGCCAGCAAGGATTTCACCGCCGTCGATGCCCTGAAATCGTCGCTCCTCGCCGCAGGTGTCGAGGTTCGGATGTCCAAGGCAGGCGTCGAACTCGTACCCGGCCCCAACTTCGACCCCGCCAAACTTGAGGCGCTCCAGTGACCCCCCGAGCGACACCGGAATTTTCGAAAATTCCGGCCAAAATCCTTCGAAGGATTTTGTGCTCCCACCCTACAACCGTTACCAAATCCTTAAGTATCGCCGCTAACCCCTTGTTTTCATGTGACCCGCAGACTGTCCCTGCCCGGGACACCCAGTCCGGACCCACCCCATGACCCCGCCAGACAACCCCGAGCGCCTGTATCTCTTCGACACCACCCTGCGCGACGGCCAGCAGACCCAGGGCGTCCAGTTCTCGGTCGCCGAGAAGCAGCAGATCGCCCAAGCTCTTGACAGCCTCGGGGTCGATTACATCGAAGGCGGCTGGCCCGGTGCCAACCCCACCGATTCCGAGTTCTTCGCGGCCCCCCCGACCACCCGCGCCACCCTGACCGCCTTCGGCATGACCCGCCGCGTCGGCCGCTCCGCCGAGAACGACGACACCCTCGCCGCCGTCCTGAACGCGGGCACCCCCGCCGTCTGCCTCGTCGGCAAGACCCACGATTTCCACGTCATCACCGCCCTGGGCGTCACTCTCGACGAGAACCGCGAGGCCATCGCCTCCTCCCTCCGCCACCTCGTCACCAAAGGCCGCGAACCCCTCTTCGATGCCGAGCATTTCTTCGACGGCTATCGGTCCAACCCCGGCTACGCCCTCTCCTGCCTCCACGCCGCCCTGGACGCCGGGGCCCGCTGGATCGTCCTCTGCGACACCAATGGCGGCACGCTACCCGCTGAAGTCGGCCGCGTCACGGCGGAAGTGATCGCCCAAGGCATCCCCGGGCACCGCCTCGGCATCCACTGCCATGACGACACCGGCAATGCCGTCGCCAACTCCCTCGCCGCCGTGGATGCAGGCGCCCGGCAGATCCAGGGCACGCTTAACGGGCTGGGGGAGCGCTGCGGGAACGCGAACCTCACGACGCTGATCCCGACGCTTCTCCTCAAGGACCCCTACGCCAGCCGCCTGCAGATCGGCGTCACCCGCGAGGCCCTCCAAGGCCTTCTGAAGACCTCGCGCATGCTGGACGACATCCTGAACCGCGTCCCCCTGCGGTCTGCCCCCTACATCGGCGCCAGTGCTTTCGCCCACAAGGCGGGCCTGCATGCCAGCGCGATCCTGAAGGACCCCACCACCTACGAACACATCGACCCCGCACTCGTGGGGAACGAGCGCGTCATCCCGATGTCGAACCAGGCCGGACAGTCCAACCTTCGCGCAAGGCTGGAGGCGGCGGGGATCACCATCGACCCCAAGGACCCACGCCTGGGCCGGATCATCGAGGTGGTGAAGGACCGCGAGGATCAGGGCTATGCCTACGACAGCGCGCAGGCCAGTTTCGAACTGGTCGCCCGCCGCGAACTGGGCCTTTGCCCCGATTTCTTCGAAGTCAAACGCTACCGGGTGACTGTCGAACGGCGCAAGAACAAGTATGACCGCATGGTCAGCCTGTCCGAGGCGGTGGTCGTGGTCAAGATCGGCGACCGCAAGAATATGTCCGTCTCCGACAGCATGGACGAGGCCGGATCGGACCGCGGCCCGGTCAACGCGCTGGCCAAGGCGCTTGGCAAGGACCTTGGCCCGTATCAGGCCTGCATCGACGACATGAAGCTGGTGGACTTCAAGGTCCGCATCACCAACGGCGGGACCGAGGCCGTGACCCGCGTCATCATCGACAGCGAGGACGGGCAGGGCCGCCGCTGGTCCACCGTCGGGGTCAGCGCCAACATCGTCGACGCCAGCTTCGAGGCGCTCCTGGATGCGATCCAGTGGAAACTGATCCGCGACTTCGGACAGCCGGGGGGGGCACCGAAGTGACGGTCGCGGCCTGTGCGGCGCTGGTGGAGCGGGGAGATCCGGACCGCTTCCTTGCGGTGATGGCTGCCCCCGCCCACGCCCGCGCGCAGCTGTTTCCGCTCTATGCCTTCAACCTCGAAGTCGCTCGCGCCCCCTGGGTCACGCAGGAACCGCTGATCGCCGAGATGCGGCTGCAATGGTGGCGCGATGTGGTGGAAAGCGCCGCCTCCGGAGCCGCCCGGGCGCATGAGGTGGCGGGGCCGCTGCATGACCTGATCCGGGATTTCGGCCTGCCAGTCGATGTGCTGGACCGCCTGATTTCCGCCCGCCGCTGGGACATCCACAAGGAGCCGCATCATGACTTTGCGGCGTTGGAGACCTATCTGGAGGATAGCGGAGCGGGGCTGATCTGGCTTGCGGCCCGCGCTCTTGGCGCACCCGACGCAGCCGAGAACGCGGTCCGCGCCTATGGCTGGGCCGCCGCCTGCGCCAACTATCTGCGCGCCGTGCCCGATCTTGCGGCGCGGGGACGGCAGCCGTTGCCGGAAGGGGTCCACGCGGCGGACCTGGCGCAGCAGGGGTTGAAAAGGCTGGATGCGGCGCGAAAGGCCCGAGCCAGCGTGCCGCGCGGCGTGGCTCCGGCCCTTCTGGTGGGCTGGCAGACGGAAGGTCTTCTGCGTCAGGCGCTTGCAGGCAGCTCTTCACCCCAGCTGCCGGAGGTGCAGAAGCGCTGGCGGCTGCTGTGGCAGGCCTTCACCGGGCGCTGGTAGGGGCGAGCTTTGGGGCAAGCTCCTCGTGCGACTTCGTCTTCTCGTCGCGAGGTGCGCGCGCCCCAGCGATGAGCGCATGAAATGCGACGAAGAGCGGCCCGGTCAGGTGCGCATTTCCTGGGGCCGCAGCCACAGCCAGATCAGCGCGCCACCGGCCAGCACCAGAAAGGGCAGCATCGCAAGGTTGACCATCTGCCAGCCCGCCTGAACCGACCCGCCTGCGCAATTCATCAAGCCACCGGACGAGAAGCTGGCGGTCGTGACACCGCCGAACACCACAAGGTCGTTCAGGCCCTGCAGCCGTCCGCGCTCCTCGGGTCGCTGGGCGCCGGTCAGCATGGTGGTGGCCCCGATGAAGCCGAAGTTCCAGCCAAGGCCCAGCAGGACAAGCGCGATGAAGAAGTTTTCAAGCTGCACCCCGGCCATCGCCACGGCCCCGGCCCCGGCGAGGATCGTCAGGCCAAGGGCGATGATGCGTTCGGTCCCGAAGCGGGCGATCAGGTGGCCGGTGAAGAAGCTGGGGGCATACATCGCCAGCACGTGCGCCGTGACCACATCCGCCGCGTCGCCCTTGTCAAAGCCGCAACCGACGACGGCGAGGGGGGAAGAGGTCATCACGAGGTTCATCAGCGCGTAGGACACCGTGGCGCAGATCATTGCGACGAGGATGGTGGGGTTGCGCAGAAGTTCGGCCCGGCTTCGGCCCAGGGGGCTGCCTGCGACGGGGGGCTTCGGTTTGGGGATCCTGAGCAACAGGAAGAGGTACGAGCCGAGGATGTTCAGGACGATGACGGCCAGGTACGAGCCAAGAAAGGGCACCGCCATCTCATCCGCCGTGACCTTGACGAGCTGCGGGCCGACGACGGCGGACAAGAGACCCCCGGCCATGACCCAGCTGATGGCCTTGGGGCGGAACGCCTCGGATGCGTTGTCGGTGGCGGCAAAGCGGTAAAATCCGTTGGCGGACATGTAGATTCCGGTAATCAACGCGCCGATGCAGAAGAGGAGGAAGCTGCCGGTGGAAAGGCCGTAGGCGCCGATGGCGGCACCCGTCGCCCCGCCTGCGGCCCCGACGAAGAAGCCCGCGCGGCGCCCATGGCGCTGCATCAGGGCCGAGATCGGCGTCGCGGTAAGCATGGAGCCGATCACGGTCATGGTGATCGGCAGCGTCGCCCAGCATGGGTTTGGCGCAAGGCTCGATCCGGCAAGGCCCGCTATGGTGAAGATCATCGGCAACTGCGCGCCAAGGATGGCTTGCGCGGCGACAAGAACAAGAACGTTGCGGCGGGCGAGGGAATCCTGGGACATTGGGTATCGGTAAGTCTCCTGCAGCGGAACGGCAAGGGTCGATGTCGGTTGCCTCCGGCGGGGATATTTGGGAACAGGTGAAATGGTTGGTCGGATCATTCATTCGCTGGACTGCGTGGCCGAGGGGGCTGCCTGGCTCGCCGTGCAGGAGCCTGCGTTCGCGCGGGCGCTGCCGCTGGTGGGCGAGTTGCCCTTGCGGCGCGAGGCGGACGGCTTTGGGTCGCTGTTGCGGGCGATCGTGGGGCAGCAGGTCTCGGTCGCGTCGGCCCGGGCGATCTGGGCGCGGCTGGAAAGCTTCGGATTGACCGAGGCGATGGCGATGGCCGTGGCTTCGGACGAGGCATTGCGCGCGGCGGGACTGAGCAGGCAGAAGGCGCGTTACGGACGGGCGCTTGCCGGGGCAGGCATTGATTTCAACGGCTTGCGGGCCATTCCGGATGCCGAGGTCGTGCGGACGCTGGTTGCGGTGCCGGGGATTGGGGTCTGGACGGCGGAGATCTATGCGATGTTCGCGCTGGGGCGGGCGGACGTCTTCGCGCCGGGGGACCTGGCCTTGCAGGAGGCGGCGCGGGTGCTCTTCGGGCTGGAGGCGCGGCCTTCGGAACGGCAGCTTCGGGCGATAGCGGAGGCCTGGTCGCCGTGGCGGTCAGTTGCGGCGCGGGTGCTCTGGGCCTACTACCGGGTAGCAAAGGAACGGGACGGAGTTATCTGATGCGGGAGTTGAAGTTCGGGCGGCGTGGTCCGCTGTCTGGGGTGGCGCGGTCCATCGTGGTGTTTGTCCATGGCTACGGGGCCGATGGGTCCGACCTGCTGAGCATTGCAGACGTTCTGGGGCCACACCTGCCGGACACGCTGTTCTTGGCCCCGGATGCGCCAGAGCGCTGCGTGGGGGGCGGGTTCGGGTGGCAATGGTTCCCGATCCCCTGGCTGGACGGGTCAGACATGGCGCTGGCCGAGAAGGGCCTGGATGCTTCGACCAATGATTTCAATGGGTTCCTGGACGCCCGTCTGGCCGAGACGGGACTTGGGCCGGAGCGGTTGGTGCTGGTGGGCTTCAGCCAAGGGGCGATGATGAGCCTCCATGTCGCGGTGCGCAGGCCTGTGGCGGTGGCGGGGGTGGTGGCGATCTCGGGTCGGTTGCTGCGGCCGGAACTGCTTGCGGCGGAGGCGGTGGTGAAGCCGCCGGTGCTGCTGATTCATGGCGATCAGGACCCGGTGGTGCCGTTTTCCGACATGGCGAAGGCCGGGAAAGCCTTGGGGGAGGCCGGGTTCGAGGTCTTCGGACATGTGATGAAGGGGACCGGGCACGGGATTGCTCCCGATGGGTTGGGGGTGGCGTTGCAGTTCCTGAAAGAGCGGCTGGGGTAGGGTGTTTTCCGACCGGAGGCCTGTCGGGCAAGTCCCTGCGAACGCTGGGTTTATGGTCTAGCTCTTGGGCCGGGCGGGGGTCTTTTTCCTGTCTTCATGACATCTTTCATCGGTCTCTACGCGCGGCGCGGTGGCGGGGCGTTAACCTTGTCGGGCGAATCGGAGGGGATGGTGGGTTGGCACCCATCCTGCGGTCTTGCGCGCTTGGCTGGTCCCGGAGGGTTTCACACCCTCCGGACCTCCCGTGGGATATTTGTGCAGAAAGAAAGGCGGACGATTGGGCTTTGGGGCCCGCGGTAGTCTAAGCGAGACCGTTCAAATAGGCGGCGCAGCCGGTGAGGGCGGCGTAGTCGTCTTCGACCACGGTGACCGAGAAGTCCTTCTCCAGCAGGTCGACGCGGCGGGCTTCGCGGAACTGGGCAGTGAGGTTCAGGCTGGCGAAGCTGGGGGTCATCGCCCGGGCCATGCCGCCGATGAGGTAGATGCCGCCATAGGGCAGGTGGATCAGGGCGAGGTCGGCGAGCATCTGGCCAAGGATGTGGACGTAGAGGCGCGCGGCATGGGCGGCGGTTGGGTCGCCGGCGGCGAGGGCGGCGAGGACCTCGGCGGAGGTCATCGTCGTGGGGTGGCCCTCGGCGTAGGCGGCGAAGGCGTTGAGGTTGGCGAGGCCGCGACCGGCGAGGACCTCCTCGACGCCGGCGTGGGGAACCTCGCCTTCGGCGCGGAGCCTGGCTTCGATGAAACGCGCGAGCTGGAAGTCTTCCTCGGTCCGGATCGGCATGTTGACGTGGCCGCATTCGGAGGGCGGCACGATCCTGCCTTGCGGGCCGGGGTGGACGGGTGCAGCGTTAACGCCGGTGCCGAGGCCGACGACCAGCATCGAGGCGTGTGGCAGCACCGGGCCGTCGATCACCCGGCGCAGGTTCGCGGCCGGAATATGGCCGAGTGCCTGGCCCTGGGCCTGCAAGTCGTTGAGGATCGCCACTTTCCTGGCCCCGGTGGCGCCGGTCAGCTTAGATGCATCCATCACCCAATCTAGGTTGGTCATCGTGGCCACGCCGTCCTGCACCGGGCCCGCGGCGGCAACGCAGACGCCTTCGACCGCAGCGCCGGTCTGGGCGAGGTAGTCGCGCAGGACATGGGCGATATCCTGGCCGCGCGCCTGATAGTCGGCGTTCGGAAAGCGGCGGATGCTGTCGTGGCGGATCTTGGGGCCATCGGCGAGGGCCACGCGGGTGTTGGTGCCGCCGATGTCGGCGAGGATCGCGAGGCTCATGTCAGGCTCCGGTATTGCGGGCGAGGGCGCGGGCCAGGGCGTGATAGGAGGATTTCGGCGTGCGGACCAGCGTTTCAAAATCCACATGGACGAGGCCGAAGCGTTTCGCGTAGCCCTCGGCCCATTCGTAATTGTCCAGAAGCGACCAGTAGAAGAAGCCCTGCACATTCGCCCCATCCCCGATCGCACGCTTTGTCGCGGCGAGGTGGTCGAAAAGGAAATGCTCGCGTATTTCGTCGGTTACGACACCATCTTCAAGCAATTCGGCATTGGCCATGCCGTTTTCGGTGACATAGATCGGCAGGTCGCCGACGTAGTCTTTCGCCATCCGGGTCAGGAAGTGGTGCAGGCCGTCGGGGTAGATCTCCCAGCCCATCTGGGTTGTCGGCAGGTCGCCGGGGATGTCCTTCAGGCTGGGCCAGGGGGAGCCGGGGGCGTGGGCGTGGATGTGGCGGGTGTAGTAGTTGACGCCGAGCCAGTCGAGCGGCTGGCCGATGGTGGGCATGTCGTCCTGCCAGTTTTCCGGCATATGGGGGGCGAGGCCTTCCAGCACATTGGCGGGATAGGTCCGGCGGGTGATGCCTTCTATGAACCAGCGGTTGAAGATCCCGTCCCAAAGGTCTGACGCGGCTTGATCTTCCGCACTTTGGGTCGCAGGTGCGGCGTGGTCGAAATTCAGGACGATGCCGAGGTTCGGCTGGCCCATGCCGCGCAGGCGCTCCACCGAAAGGCCGTGGGCGAAGAGGATGTGATGCATCGCCCGGGCCGCGGCGCGGATGTCGCGCAGGCCGGGGGCGTGGATGCCCATGAAGTGGGAAAGCCAGGCGACGCACCAGGGCTCGTTGATCGTGGCGATGGCGGCGACGCGGTCGCCCAGGGTGCGGGTGATGGCTTCGGAAAAGTCGGCGAAGCGGTGGCAGGTGTCGCGGTTGGTCCAGCCGCCCTGGTCGGCGAGGGCAGAGGGCATTTCCCAGTGGTAGAGGGTCTGGAACGGTTTCAGCCCGCGTTCCAGCATGCCATCGACCAGCTTGTCATAGAAATCAAGGCCTTCGGGATTGACGTGGATGCCATCGGGCATGACACGGGGCCAAGACGTGGAGAAGCGGTAGCCATCCATGTTGGCGGATTTCAGGAGGTCGAGGTCGGCGGGCCACTGGTGGAAGTGATCGCAGGCGACTGCGCCATCCTCGGCCCGGACGACGTTGCCGGGGGTGGCGGAGAAGGTATCCCAATGCGAGGAGCCGCAGCCGCCGAAGGAGGACCCCTCGATCTGGTAGGCGGCGGTTGCGGCGCCGAAGACGAATCCGGGCGGAAAATCGAAGCGTGACAGGGACATGGTTCAGGTTCTTGATACGGGGCCGGTGGACTGGCCGATGATGAGCTCGGCTTCCAGCAGGCGTTGCTGCGGTCCGGCATCTGGGTGGGCGATGACGTCAAGGAGCATCTCGGCGGCAAGGCGACCTGCCTCACGGACCGAGGAGCGGGTGGCGGTGAAGATAGGGACATCCTCGCCGTTCTTCATGTAGGAAAGGTCGTCGTCATGGATGATGATGGAGATGTCACGGCCAAGGACGAGGCCCGCGCCTTCGGCGGCGCGGCGGACGCCCATGCCAGAGATCATCGACGAGGCGAGGATCGCGGTCGGCGGTTGGGGCAGGGCAAGCATGGCGGAGGCGGCGCGGAAGCCGGCAATCTCGGTCATCTCGTGCGAGGCCATCAGGGCGGGGTCGGGGGCCAGGCTGCGGGCGGTTAGAGCGTCCTCATATCCGGTGCGGCGGCGGATCGCGAAATCCATGAATTCGAGGCCGTTCACGAGGCCGATGCGGGTGTGGCCGAGGTCAAGGAGGAACTCAGTCGCGCGCTGGAAGGCGCGGCGGTTGTTCACGTCGAGCCAGCAGTAGGGGTCGAGCGTGCCGGTGGCGCGGCCGTGGACGACGAAGGGCATCCCGATCTCTCGCAGGAGGGGGATGCGGGGGTCGTTCATCCGGGGGGCGTGGACGATGACGCCGTCGACGTTGCCCTTGGACTTGAGGCCGCGGTAGGTGGCGTCCTCCACCTCGTCGGGGACGACCGAGAGAAGCATGTCGTAGTCGTTGCGGGAATAGGTCTCGCCCGCGCCGGCGATGAAATCGGCGAAGACGGGGTTCACGATCTCATGCCGGGTGGCGATGGGGATGACGTGGCCGACGGCCATGGCGCGGCCGGTGGCGAGGCGGATGGCGCGGGTGTTCGGGTGGTAGTTGTGGCGGCGGGCGGCGGCGACGACACGTTCGCGCGTGGTCTCGTTCACCTCGGGGTAGCCGTTCAGGGCACGCGACACCGTGGTGGGCGACAGCCCCAGCTTGGTGGCGAGTTCCTTGAGGTTCATCGGCTATGCTGCTCAAAACGGTTTCAACCGCCCAAACCTTAGCCACCTCGGCGGGGTGCGTCAAAACATATCACCCGAGGTCCGTAAACGATTACGGGGCGGCGTAAGGTCAGGAATCGGGCGCTTCGCATCGTTTGAAGGCGCTTTGGATTGACTTGATGGGGAGGATCGGCGACGCTGCTGCATCCAAAGCGGTTTGAAGCGATTCTGATCAGAAGCGTTTCAACCCGCCCTTGGCAAAATCGCCCCGCCATGAGGGCGGGGGAATCGGGAGGATTGCAATGAAGACGAAGCTTCTCGTCAGTGCCGCGGCACTGTCGCTTGGCGCGGGTGGCGCTACGGCGCAGGACCTGAAGTTCCCCGTGGGGGAAGGCGCATTCAACTGGGCAAGTTACACCGCCTTCGACGAGGCCACGAATCTTGAAGGCCAGTCGCTGACCATTTTCGGACCCTGGCGCGGCGAAGACCAGGTTCTGGTCGAGTCGATGCTGGGATATTTCACCGCCGCTTCCGGCGTGACGGTGAACTACTCGTCGTCCGAAGGGTACGAGCAGCAGCTGATCATCGACGCCGAGGCAGGATCGCCGCCTGACGTCGCAATTCTGCCGCAGCCCGGCCTGATCGCGGACCTCGCGCGCCGCGGCTTCATCACGCCGCTGCCGGCCGAGGACAGCACCTGGCTGACCGACAACTATGGCGCGGGCGCAAGCTGGGCCGCGCTTGGCACCTATGCGGGCCCGGATGGGGCTGAAGCCCTTTACGCCTTCCCCTACAAGGCCGACGTGAAGTCGCTGGTCTGGTACAGCCCCGACAACTTTGCCGACGCGGGCTATGCCGTGCCTACGACGATGGAAGAGCTGAAGGCGCTGACCGACCAGATCGTCGCTGATGGCGGCGTTCCGTGGTGCATTGGCCTTGGCTCAGGCGGTGCGACGGGCTGGCCCGCGACCGACTGGGTCGAAGACATGATGCTGCGCACGCAGTCTCCCGAGATCTATGATCAATGGGTGACCAACCAGCTTGCCTTCAACAGCCCCGAAGTCGTGGCTGCGATCGACGAGTTCGGCTACTTTGCGAAGAACGATGCCTATGTCGCCGGTGGCGCCTCGGCCGTGGCTTCGACCGACTTCCGCGACAGCCCGAAGCAGCTCTTCACCTCGCCGCCTCAATGCTACATGCACCGCCAGGCGTCGTTCATCCCGTCCTTCTTCCCCGAAGGCACGGAGTTGGGCACCGATGCGGACTTCTTCTACTTCCCGGCCTATGCCGAGAAGGATCTGGGATCACCCGTCCTGGGTGCAGGCACGCTTGCCTTCATCATGAAGGACAGCGAAGCAGCGCAGGCCTTCATCGAGTTCCTGAAAACCCCGATCGCGCATGAAGTCTGGATGGCGCAGACCGGTTTCGTCACCCCGCACAAGGGTGTCAGCATTGATCTCTATGGATCAGCCGCGCTGAAAAAGCAGGGTGAGATTCTGGCCAACGCCACCACCTTCCGCTTTGAC
>JANPJZ010000100.1:0-14440 GCA_031425795.1 Rhodobacter sp.
TTGATCGGCGCGCGTCTCCTCGTGCGCGGCGTGGGCGGCACCGTGATCGAGACCGAGGCCTACGCCCGCGACGATCCCGCCTCGCACAGCTTCCGCGGCATGACTGCCCGCAACGCGGCGATGTTCGGCCCCCCGGGCACCGCCTACGTCTACCTTTCCTATGGTCTCCACCTCTGTCTGAACATCGTGGCGCGCCCCGGTGAGGCCGTCCTGATCCGCGCCCTGAGGCCCGAAATCAACCTGCCCCTGATGCGCCAGCGCCGCCCGAGCGGCCCGCTCTGCGCCGGCCCCGGTCGCCTGGCCCAGGCCCTCGGCGTGCAGCTTGCCGACAGCGGCAGGCCGTTCGACGGGGGTGATCTCAGCCTCACCCTTGCCACCACCCCGACCGGGCCCATCCTGACCGGCCCCCGGATCGGCATCAGTCGCGCCACTGACCAGCCCTGGCGCTTTGGCCTCGCCGGCCCCGGCCTCAGCCGCCCCTTCCCCGTCTAGGGAACCTTTTGCCCGGTCACCGCTTGCCTTGCCAGCGACAGGAAAGGTCCCCGATGCCGAACGAACCCACCCCCGCCAGCAAGAAGCGCACCCCGCCGGATCGCCAGAACGCGCAAGGCGATCATGAGGGGTCGGCCCACACGCCCGACGCCTTCGACTCGATGAACCCCGCACGCCAGAACGCGCCCGAAGGGGCAAAGCCGGATCCCACCAAGGACAAGTAGGCCGGGCAGCTTGCTCTCTGTCCGCCGGTCCAGGGCGCCTGCCACCCCGCACTGGCGGGGCAGGGGGTGCGCCGCAAGTGACCGCCAACGTTTTCACCCAACAAGAAGGGGACCGTCGCTGCGCGACGGTCCCCCCGGGAAATCTCACCGATCCAGAATTCTAGTGATGGTGCTCCGGCAGCGCCTGGAACTGGTCCTTCGTCCAGGACGTCAGCCCATGGATTCGCCCGTTTGCATCGCGCATCAGGCTTAGCTGATCCACGCTCACCAGAACCGGCTTTGCGCCAATGCCCAGAAAACCGCCGACGTCGATAACGACTTCCGTCACCGTGCCATGGCCATGCAGGTGGGAGATCGTTCCCACCTTCTGGTCGTCATGGTCATAGATTGGTGCGTCGACCAGCGCCTGTTCGGTCATCTCGCTGCGCATCAGCGGGGTATGCGTGCTGTGGTCCATAAGATCCTCCACGGGTTTCAGGGGAAGACACCACCGGCAAATGGGATAGAAGCTCGACTGCCATTTCGTTGGCCGCAGCGTGAAGTCGGGAAAACCGCTGCGTTCTCCATGCCATTACGCCCGACTGACATGCCGATAGCGTCTTCGCGGAACCAACCAGCCGATGCGCGGATCGTTCCCGGCCTGCCGCAATGACTGTGCGGAAACCTGCCACCATGCAGTCGTAGGCCCCTTGAGATCCACCACCGGAACAATCGGCAAGACGCCCGGTTGACCAACCTTGCAGACGCTGCGGCAGCCTGCCGAAAGGACTTTGGACGCGAGGGTTTTGGAAATGCCACGCCAGTTGACCAACCTGCCTCCACTGATCCGCTTCCTGCTCACGCAGTTCCTGAACGGCGCGGTTCTTGGGCTGACCTTTGGCCTTGCGCTGATCTGGCTGGATATTGCCGGGGTCGGACGGCTTTTGAACGCGGTCGATCCTTCGGCGCTGGTCACGCTGCTGTATTTCATCCAGTCCGCGCTGCTCTTCGGCACCCTGCACGCCAGCGTTGCAGTCCTCTACCTCGACAGCCCCGATGACTGAGGCGGGCGCTGCGCCGGGACACACGGCTCACCCTTTGCCCTCCGGCGACTGCAGGAAGACCGCCACCTCGCGCATCAGGCTGTCGACCTCGGCATCCTTGATCCCCAGCGCGGCGAACTGCGCCGCGATGTTCTTCAGGTAGTCGAGGCTTGACCCGAAGAAGCCCGCCCCCGTCGCGATGAAGCGCACCTGATCTTCCCGCGCGATGCCGCCCACGATCGCGGCCGAGTTGTGGTCGGCCACGAAGGTCAGCGCCTGGACCGGCCCGGCTTGCGTGTCCGCCGGGACGAAAGCCGCATGATAGGCAGGGCCGGCCATCTCGCGCCGCCACAGGATCGCCGTCTCCTCCGCGACATCGCCTGCGGCAATCCGGAAGATCAGCCCCTCGCAGCCCGGGCCTTGGTCCAGCGCCGCCAGAAGCCCCGGCTGCTCCGCCGTGCCGCGCCCGCCGTAGCTGTCCTTCAGGATGAAGCGGCGGGCATGATCGGCCACGCGGGCCCGGCGCACTTCGGCAAAGCGGAACGCCGGATCCCACATCAGCGAGCCATAGCCGAAGACCCAGAGATCCCCCTGCAAGCCTGCCAGCGTCGCCTTCCGCAGCGCCTCCCGCTCCGCTGCGGGCCTCAGGAAGGCCTCCAAGCCCAGGTCTGGCCGTGCGGCGGCAAGGGCCCAGGGGTCAAAGCCACGCAATGCAGAGGCGTCGGGATCGGTGATCTTTCCGCGCAGTTCCGGATGGTGAAGGAAGGCGTCAGGGGACATCGGGCACCGCAGCCAGGACCGGTCCCCCGCATCAGACCACAGCCGTGGGGCCGGCGCAAATCGGTTTCAGCCCTTGAACCCGGCCGGGAAGGATGGTGGACTAGGCCCAGAAGAAAGGCCCCCCAACATGCGCCCCCTGCGCGGCATCGCGTTCAAGCTGGCTTCGGTCATCGTGTTCATCGTCATGGCCTCGCTGATCAAGGCGACGGCAAACCACGTGCCGGCAGGGCAGGCGGTCTTCTTCCGCTCGTTCTTCGCGATTCCGGTCATCGTGGTCTGGCTGATCTGGCGGCAGGAACTTGCAACCGGGCTGAAGGCCCGCGCCCCCATGGGCCATGTCTGGCGCGGCGTGGTCGGCACGCTTGCAATGGGGCTCGGCTTTGCGGGTCTCGGCTATCTCCCGCTGCCGGAGGTCACGGCAATCGGCTATGCGGCACCGCTCCTGACCGTCGTCTTCGCCGCAATGTTCCTGGGCGAGGAGGTAAGGCTTTTCCGCATCTCCGCCGTCATTCTCGGCATGATCGGCGTGCTCGTCGTGCTTGCACCGCGCCTGAGCATCACCCCTGACGCGGCGAGCGTGGCCGAGGCCTTCGGCGCCATGCTGGTGCTTGGCGGCGCGGTCTTCGCGGCCTTGGCGCAAGTCTTTGTCCGAAAACTGGTGAACACCGAAAAAACCGCCGCCATCGTCTTCTACTTTTCGCTGACGGCCACTGTCCTGTCGCTCGTCACCTTGCCCTTCGGCTGGGTCTGGCCGACGGCGGGCGAAGCCGCTCTTCTTGTCACGGCGGGCCTTCTCGGCGGGCTCGGGCAGATCCTGCTCACCTCCAGCTACCGCGAGGCCGATGCCTCACTGGTGGCACCCTTCGACTACGCCTCGATGCTCTTCGCGCTCGGGATTGGCTACTTCGTGTTCAGCGAAGTCCCGACCTGGACAATGCTTGGCGGGGCCGTCCTGATCGTCACGGCGGGCATCCTGATCATCTGGCGAGAGCGGCAGTTGGGCCTGGAACGCGCCCGCCAGCGCAAGGCCATGATCCCGCAGGGCTAGGCTGCTGCTGGTCCGCGCGGCACGCAGCACCACGGGCAGTCCGTCAGCCGTCCCGCGCCGCGGCGTTCTGATCGATGAGATACCGCTGTGACAGCGGGATCGCGGCTGCCCCAAGCGCACGCGCTTCGGCGCCCACCGTGCCCACGCGGATCGTCGGCGGGGTGATCCCCGACAGGTCCAGCCGCGCCAGTGCGGCCTCGGTCCGCCGCACCACCTCGGCCCGCACCGCCTCCGGCATCCAGCCGTCCACCAGAACCGCCTCGATCTCCAGCAGTGCCGCCGCACTCAGCGCGGCACTGGCCAGTCCCTCGGCGGCACTGTCGAGCCAGGCCGACAGGATCGGCTCCGGAATGTCCCAGCGGTCGGGATGTTCCCACAAGGGGTCGGAAGACAGGCCCGCCTCCTCCATCCGCGCGGCAAGGACCGACAGCGAAGCCGCCGCAAACAGCCGGTGCATCCGCCCGTCGGGCCCCGGCACCGGCATCGGGCCAACCCCGGCGGCATTGCCGCCGCGCCCGGTGTAAAGCTGGCCGTTCAAGACCAGCCCGCCGCCGATGAAATAGCCGAAGTAGAAGTAGAGAAAGTCCTTGGGCCTTTCCCCCGTGCCGAAGACGAGCTCGGCCCCGCAGGCGGCAGTCGCATCGTTCTGCACATGCACCGGCATGCCGGCCAGCGCTGCAAGTTCAGCCTGAATGTCCCGGTCACGCCAGGCATCCATTTCGGTCTGCGGCGCGCCGATGTCCTTTACCCAGGCCCAAAGCTGAAACGGCATCGCCACACCCATTCCGCCAATCCGGTCGCGCTGGCGTGGTGGCAACTGAGCGGCCAGAAGCGGCAGGGACTCTGCCACGAAAGCCATCACGGCATCCGGGGCCGGATAGCGGTAGACCCGCCGCCGCGCGCCCCTGACCCGGCCAAGGAAATCCACCAGCGCAAGATCCGCCGACCGCCGCCCGATCTTCAGCCCGAAGAAATAGGCGCCGCCCGCATCCAGCGACATCGGCACCGAGGGCTGGCCGATCCGGCCGCGCACCGGTTCGCCGCGCAACAGCAGCCCATCCTGCTCCAGTGCGCGCATGATCACGCTCACGGTCTGGGCCGAAAGCCCGGTCATCCGGGCGATGTCCGACTTTGCCAGCGCCCCGTGCTGACGCACAAGGCCAAGCACCAGACGCTCGTTGTGCGCCCGCATGCCGGACTGGTTCGACCCGCGCGGCCCGAAGACATCGGGCGCGGGCCGCAGGTCCTGGACGGGGTCGGCGACAACTTTCACGATGGGCTCGGACTTGGGTTCGGAATGATCGGGGGCAGAGTGCGTAGCAAACAGGCATCCTGTCAATAATAAATCAGAGTGATTTAATTATCTTGACGCAGCGCAGGGAATCGGCTTTTGTCACGCCCGGCGCAGCAACACTGCCAGACTGCGCGCAGTCTAATTTAGCGGGGCAAAGCCCCGATCCTTGGGAGGAACCAGATGAAACTCACCACCAAAGCCCTCATGAGCGCCGCGACCCTCGCCCTCATGTCTGCCGCTCCGGCCTTTTCCGAAGCCCATGGCGTTGCTGCCTGCCTGATCACCAAGACCGACACCAACCCCTTCTTCGTCAAAATGAAGGAAGGCGCCGAGGCCAAAGCGGCCGAGCTGGGTGTGACCCTCAAGTCCTACGCCGGCAAGGTCGACGGTGACCACGAAAGCCAGGTTGCAGCCATCGAGGCCTGCGTGGCCGACGGTGCCAAGGGCATCCTGATCGCCGCGTCGGACACCAAGGCCATCGTCGATTCGGTCAAGGCCGCCCGCGACGCCGGCGTTCTGGTGATCGCACTCGACACCCCGCTCGACCCGATCGACGCTGCCGACGCGACCTTCGCGACCGACAACTTCCAGGCCGGTCTCCTCATCGGCCAGTGGGCGAACGCCACGCTGGGCGCCGAAGCCGCCAACGCCAAGATCGCCATGCTCGACCTGTCGATCTCGCAGCCGTCGGTTGACGTGCTCCGCGACCAGGGCTTCCTGACCGGCATGGGCATCGACACCGTCGACATCAACAAGTGGGGCGACGAAACCGACCCGCGCATCGTCGGCAACGAAGTCACCGCCGGTAACGAAGAGGGCGGCCTGAAGGCGATGGAAGCCCTTCTCGCCAAGGACCCGGACATCAACGTCGTCTACACGATCAACGAGCCGTCGGCTGCTGGCGCCTTCGAAGCGCTGAAAGCTGCAGGCAAGGAAGGCGTGCTGATCGTCTCGGTCGACGGCGGCTGCCCGGGTGTGGCGGACGTCAAGGACGGCGTGATCGGCGCCACCTCGCAGCAGTATCCGCTGCAGATGGCTGCCCTCGGCGTCGAAGCCATTGCCAAGTATGCCGCTGACGGCACCCTCCCGGCTCCGACCGAAGGCAAGGCCTTCTTCGACACCGGCGTGGCCCTGATCACCGACAAGCCGGTTGACGGAGTCGAATCGATCGACACCACCAAGGGCACCGAGCTCTGCTGGGGCTGATCCAGAACTGTCTTGATTGGTACGGCCAGTACGGCCAAGACTGACGCCAAGGGCGGCCCTCGCGCCGCCCTTGGCACAATCGGGACCAGCCATGGCACGTCAAGAGCCAGGCCCAAGCGGCACAACCGGGTGGGGGAGCGCATGTCGGACGATGCAAAGTCGGTATCGGGCACCTATGAAGCGGGCCTGAAAGGTGCCGCCGAAACGGTCGCCGAGTTTCACGAGCCGGAAGGCCCGCTGAAGAAGCTCCAGCACTGGTTGCACCAGACACCCTCTGCGGTGCCGTTGATCGTGCTGCTGGTCGCTCTGGTGGTGTTCGGCCTCCTGGCCGACAACTTCTTCAAGCCGGGTACGCTTTCCACCATCCTGCAGCAGATCGCCATTGTGGGCATCCTCGGCTGTGCGCAGTCCATCGTCGTGCTGACGGCGGGTATCGACCTCTCGGTCGGGGCAATTGCTGTCTTTTCTTCGGTCCTCATGGGCCAGATGAGTTTCCGCTACGGCGTGCCCGCCGAACTTGCCATCGCCATCGGCCTTGCCCTTGGCACGGCCATGGGCGCGGTCAACGGCTTCCTGATCGCCCAGCTGCGCCTGCCGCCCTTTATCGTGACGCTGGGCACCTGGCAGATCCTGCTGGCCTCGAACTACATCTTTTCCGCAAACGAAACGATCCGCTCGTCGGATGTCGAGGCGCAGGCCCCTGCCTTGGGCTTCTGGGGAAAGGATGTGACCTTCTACGGGGTTCCCGTCCCCATAGACGGGTCAAAACCTGACATTGCCACCGCAGAGACGGTCTTTGCCACCACGAATGCCGTCGCAGGCAGCGGCGTGAGGGTGCTCTATGCCGTCTTCCTCATGATCGCCCTCGTCGCAATCATGTCCTACGTCCTGCGCCATACCGCCTGGGGGCGTCACGTCTATGCCACCGGAGATGACGTTGCGGCGGCTGAACTGGCCGGCGTGCCGACCAAGAAGGTGCTCATCCAGGTCTACGCGCTTGCAGGTCTCTTCTGCGCCATCGCGGGCTGGGTGATGATCGGCCGCTTCGGCTCGGTCTCGCCCACCGCCTCGACCGGCCAGCTTGGCAATATCCAGTCGATCACCGCCGTTGTGATCGGGGGGATCAGCCTGTTTGGCGGGCGCGGCAGCATCGTCGGCATGTTCTTCGGCGCCCTCATCGTCGGCGTCTTCGAGATGGGCCTGCGCCTTGTCGGCACCGACCCGCAATGGACCTTCTTCCTCATCGGCGTGCTCATCATCTTCGCCGTCGCCGTGGACCAGTGGATCAGAAAGGTGTCTGGCTGATGGAACCCATCCTGAACGCAAAAGGCCTGTACAAGCGCTACGGCAAGGTCACCGCGCTGAACAACTGCGACTTCGAGCTTTATCCCGGCGAAATCCTCGCCGTGATCGGCGACAACGGCGCGGGCAAGTCGACGCTCATCAAGGCCATCTCCGGCGCCGTGCAACCGGACGAGGGGCACATCTACCTCGACGGCAAGGAGATCGCCTTCAAGACCCCGATCGAAGCCCGCGCCGCCGGGATCGAGACGGTCTACCAGACCCTAGCCATGTCACCAGCGCTCTCCATCGCCGACAACATGTTCATGGGCCGCGAACTGCGCAAACCAGGCATCATGGGCTCGGTCTTCCGCAAGCTCGATCGCGCGCGGATGGAGGCCTTCGCGCGCCAGAAGCTGAACGATCTTGGCCTGATGACCATCCAGAACATCAACCAGGCCGTGGAAACGCTTTCCGGCGGCCAACGGCAAGGCGTGGCAGTGGCCCGCGCCGCAGCCTTCGGGTCAAAGGTGGTGATCCTGGACGAACCGACCGCAGCGCTTGGTGTCAAGGAAAGCCGCCGGGTGCTGGAGCTGATCCGCGACGTGCGGTCACGCGGCATCCCGATCATCCTGATCAGCCACAACATGCCCCATGTGTTTGAGGTCGCGGACCGGATCCACATCCATCGCCTCGGCAGCCGCCTCTGCGTGATCAAGCCGCAGGACTACTCGATGTCCGACGCGGTCGCCTTCATGACCGGCGCCAAGCTGCCCGAGGGCGTGACCGAAGCCGCCTGAAGGTTTTCACATTGTGCGGCTCGCGCCGCAAGCCATCAGGTCGCCTGCGCGGGCAAGAAGCCCGCTTGTCTCCGCGGCGCTTGGCATCGGCCAGCCGGTCCCGGAATGGATGCGGATGTCCGCTGCTTCCGCGCCGGAGCCTCCGGCGGGAGTATTTGTAGAAAAGAGCAAGCTGGAAACCATCTCGGGATTTGCTCTTTTTCCAAATACTCCCCGCGGAGCGTTCCTCCATTATCCACTACCGGGTCGCTGAAAGTCCGGGACCCGGCAGCGCCGTCCGAGGGGGCTCGATGCCCCCGAGGATGGCACACCTTCGGAGAAAGGCGCGACAACCGACCGCTCCCGCTTGAAAAGCTTGACTGAACCCCCAGATCGGCTGAAACCCGCCGCGACGCTGCTTTACGCAGAAGACCGCACGCCACGACGAGGAAGCCGCCCAGCATGTCCCTAGCCCTGATCGCGGCGCTTCCCTTTCTCGGTGCCTTGCTGCCCGGTCTGATGATCCGCGCGGGCCGTGACGCCTGCGCTGTGGTCACCGGCTCGGTCACCCTGCTGGCGCTTATCCTTCTCGGCCTGAACGCGCCCACGGTCCTCGCTGGCGGCGTGGTGCAGAGCCGGATCGACTGGCTGCCCGCCCTCGGCCTCAACGCCAACTTCTTCCTGGACGGGCTGGGGCTTCTGTTTGCAGGCATGATCCTCGGGATCGGCCTCCTGATCATCCTCTACGCCCGCTTCTACCTCGCCAAGTCCGACCCGATGGGGCAGTTCTACACCTACCTGATGCTGTTTCAGGGTGCGATGGTCGGCATCGTCCTCAGTGACAACATCCTCCTCCTGCTGATCTTCTGGGAGCTGACGTCGCTCTCCTCCTTCCTTCTGATCGGCTACTGGAAGCACCTTCCCGAAGGCCGCCAGGGCGCCCGGATGGCGTTGGCGGTGACCGGGGGAGGGGGGCTATGCCTGATCGCCGGAATGCTGATCCTGGGCGGGATCGTCGGCAGTTACGACCTGACGGTGATCCTGGAAAACAAGGAGGCCGTCCAGGCCTCGGACTGGTATCTCCCGGCGCTGATCCTGATCCTGCTCGGCGCCTTCACCAAGTCCGCCCAGTTCCCGTTCCACTTCTGGCTGCCGCATGCGATGGCGGCCCCGACGCCGGTCTCGGCCTACCTCCACTCCGCCACCATGGTCAAAGCCGGCCTGTTCCTCATGGCCCGCCTCTGGCCCGTCCTTGCCGGAACGCCGGAGTGGTTCTGGATCGTCTCCACCGCAGGCCTTGTCACCATGGTCATGGCCGCCAAGATCGCCTTCTTCAAGGATGACCTGAAGGCGCTTCTGGCCTTCTCCACCGTCAGCCACCTTGGCCTGATCACCATGCTCCTTGGATTCGGCACCAAGGCCGCCGCCACCGTCGCCGTCTTCCACATCATCAACCACGCCACCTTCAAGGCTGCGCTCTTCATGACCGCCGGAATCGTCGACCACGAGGCGCATACCCGCGACCTGCGTCGCCTCGGCGGATTGCGCACCCTCATGCCGATCACCTTCGGGATTGCCCTCCTCGCGTCGCTCTCCATGGCCGGCATCCCGCCGCTTAACGGATTCCTGTCGAAAGAGCTGATGCTGGAGGAAGCCGCCCACACTGTCTGGATCACCCCCTGGGCGATCGGCGTGCTGGCCACCATCGGCGCGCTTTTTTCGGTCGCCTACAGCTTCCGCTTCCTGGCCCACGGCTTCCTCGGCCCCGTGCGTGACGACTATCCCCACACCCCGCATGATCCCGGCCCCGGCCTCTGGGGCGCACCGGCGCTCCTTGCCGCGCTCGTCGTCCTGATCGGCCTCTTTCCCATGCTCACCGCCGCCTGGCTCGTCGATGTCGCCGCCTCCGCCGTCACGGGCGAGGCGATCAGCACCAGCATCTACCATTGGCACGGGCTGGACTCGCCCGCGCTCTGGATGTCCTTCGCGGCCATCGGCGGCGGGCTCCTGCTCCTTGGCGCCTACCCGCGCCTGCGCAGGCTCTGGGACGCCTCTCCGCGCCCCGAGGCGAAGCGCATCTTCGACGGCCTGGTCGAACCCCTGGCCACCCTGTCCCGCAGCGTGACCGAAACTGTCCACGACGGCTCCTTCTCCCGCGCGGTGGCGATTGCGGTTCTGACGATTGCGGCAGTCTCGGACTGGGCCTTCTGGGGCGGCAGCCATGTCGCAGGGGCCCGCGAGGTCCTGCCCGCGACCCCGGTCCTCGTCGGCCTCTGGGCCGTGATGGTCGTGGCCGCCTTGGCCACCCCCTTCTTCCACCGTGACCGGGTCGTCGCGCTGCTTCTGACCGGCGTCGTGGGTCTTCTGATAGCACCCCTCTTTGCGCTCTTCTCGGCTCCCGACCTGGCGCTGACCCAGATTTCGGTCGAGGTGGTGACGATCCTGCTGATGCTTCTGGCGTTGAACTTCCTGCCGAAGGCGACCCCGGTGGAAAGCCACTCCGGCCGCCGCCTGCGCGACGTGGCCGTGGCCGGGATCGGCGGGGCCGGCGTCGGCTGGCTCGCGTGGGAGATGATGACGCGCGCCCCGGCCTTCGACCCGATCTCCGCCTTCCACCTCGCCGAGTCCAAGCCCGGGGCAGGGGGGACCAACGCCGTCAACACCATCATCGTGGACTTCCGCGGCTATGACACCTTCGGCGAGATCATCGTCCTCGGGATCGCGGCGCTGATCATCTACGCCCTTTCGGAAACCCTGCTGCGCAGTCCCACAGTGACCAAGAGACTGGCAAGTCACCCGGTCCAGGTCGAAGACGGTGACCGCCACCCGATGATGCTCGTCGTGTCGACCCGCTTTCTCTTGCCGATGGCGATGATGGTCGGGGTCTACATCTACCTGCGCGGCCACAACATGCCGGGCGGCGGCTTCGTGGCTGGCCTCGTCTTCGCCATCGCCTACCTCATGCAATACATGGCCTCGGGCTATGTCTGGAGCCACGCCCGCCAGCGCTATGACCATCATGTGCTGATCGGCTGGGGCGTCATGATCGCGGCGCTCGCCGGTGTGGGGCCCTGGCTCGTCGGGTTGCCGTTCCTGACCTCGGGCTTCGAATACGTCAACCTCTGGCCGCTGGAAGAGTTCGAACTGGCGACCGCCGCGATCTTCGACCTTGGGGTGTTCCTCTGCGTCCTCGGCGCGGTGCTGCTCGCGCTGGCCTCGCTGTCACGGCTTGGTCTGCGCACGGGCGAGCCGGTCAACACCCGGCCCTTTGACATCAATCCAGCCGAGGAGGCCCGCTGATGGAAGCGCTCGTAGCATCCGCGATCGGGGTCCTCGCCGCCGTCGGCATCTACCTGATGCTGCGCCTGCGCACCTTCCCCGTCATCCTGGGGCTGACCTTCCTCAGCTACGCCGTCAACATCTTCATCTTCGCATCCGGCCGTCTGGCGATGAACCAGGCCCCCATCCTCGGCACGGGCGAAGCCTACGCCGACCCCCTGCCGCAGGCGCTGGTGCTGACCGCCATCGTCATCTCCTTCGGGATGACGGCGGTGCTGATGATCATGGCCATCGGCGGCTATCTGGAAGCCGGGCATGACCACATCGACCTCAATGACGACGAGGGCAGCCGATGACATTTCCCGCGCCCGCGTTCCCGCTGCCAAAGGCAGGCCGAGCCGCTGTGCGTCCTTCACGCACAGCGGCGAGACAAAAGCCTACCGCGCGGAACGCGCTCCTTGAGATCACCCTCCGGTCCCGCGCAACCGGGGGCCCTGCATGAACCACTGGATCATCGCCCCCGTCGTCCTGCCCTCGCTTGTCGCCGCCCTGATGGTCATCGCCCTGCGCGGCGACATTCTCCTGCAACGCGTCGCCTCCGTTGCCGGGATCGTCGCGCTGAACGGCATCGCCGCAGCGCTCCTCTGGGCCGCCACCACCCATGGCCCCGAGGCCTATTTCCTCGGCGACTGGCCCGCCCCCTTCGGCATCGTCCTTGTCCTCGACCGGCTTTCCGCCCTCATGGTCGCCCTCCTCGCCGCACTGGCCCTTGCCGTCGTCCTCTACGCCATTGGCTCCGGCTGGGACCGGCGCGGAGCCCACTTCCACCCGCTCCTACAGTTCCTCCTCATGGGCATCGGCGGAGCCTTCCTGACCGGCGACGCCTTCAACCTCTTCGTCTTCTTCGAGGTCCTCCTCATCGCCTCCTACGGCCTCATGGTCCATGCCGGTGGCGGCACCCGCACCGGCGCCGGCATCCAGTACGTCGCCTTCAACCTCGTCGGCTCCTCGCTCTTCCTCTTCGCGCTGGCGCTGGTCTACGGCGTCACCGGCACGCTCAACATGGCCGACCTCGCCGTCAAACTGCCCACCCTGCCAGAAGGCGACACCGCCCTGATCCGCGTCGCCGCGGTGATGCTGCTCCTCGTCTTCGCGATCAAGGGCGCGCTTGTCCCGCTGCAACTCTGGCTCCCCGGCACCTACGCGAACGCGCCCGGAGTCGTCGCCGCCATGTTCGCCGTGATGACCAAGGTCGGCGCCTATGCGACGTTGCGCTTCGGCACGCTGGTCTTCCCGCCCGACCTGCCCGCGACCGGGGACCTGCTGTCCTCCCTGGTCTTGCCAGCCGCCCTCGTGACCCTTGTCGTCGGCGCGGTCGGCGTTCTCGGCGCCACCACGCTGCCGCGCCTCGCGGCCTTCGGGGCCATCGCCTCGATGGGCACCGCCTTCATCGCCATCGCCGCCTTCACGCCGCAGACCACCGCCGCGGCGCTCTACTACATCCTGCACTCCACCCTCGCGACCGCGGCGCTTTTCCTTGTGAGCGACCTCGTCACCCGCCGCCGCGCCCATGCCCGGCTCGAGGGGACGGCCCCCCCCATCGCCCAATCGGGCCTGATCGCGGCGCTCTTTCTCGCCGCCGCCGTCGCCATGGCCGGGATGCCGCCCCTCTCCGGCTTCATCGGCAAGCTTCTGATCCTCGACGCCTTCCGCGACCAGATCGGCCTCGTGTGGCCCACCGTCCTCGTCTCTTCCTTCCTGATGATCCTCGGCTTCGCCCGCGCGGGGTCCCGCATCTTCTGGAAGGCGAGCGCGCTTGACGCCCAACCCCACGACCACCCGGCCGAAGGCCTGGCGATCACCGTCACCATTGCCCTCCTCGTGGCGCTCGCGGCACTCACTGTCTTCGCTGGCCCCGTCACCGACTGGCTGAGCGAAACCGCCGCCACCCTCTATTCGTCCGAAGGCTACATCGCCGCCAACCGGCTGGGGGCCGCCCCATGAAGCGCCTCTTCCCACATCCCTACCTCACGCTGACGCTGATCGTCCTGTGGTTCCTGCTGGTCAACCAGTGGAAGATCGGCAGCCTCGTGATGGCGGTATTTCTCGGCACGGTGATCCCCCATCTGACCTCCGCCTGGTGGCCCGACCGCGCCCGTGTCCGCCGCCCCTTCGGCCTTGCGGCCTACAGCCTCCTTGTCCTCTGGGACGTGATCGTCGCCAATTTCCAGGTCGCGCGCATCGTCCTTTTCATGCCGCGTGACCAGATCCGCTCGGCCTGGGTCACTGTCCCGCTCGATCTGCGTTCGCCCGAGGCGATCACCCTCCTGGCCGGCACCATCACCATGACCCCCGGCACCCTGGCGGCGGACATGTCCGCCTGCGGCCGCGCGCTTCTCATCCACTCGCTGCACGCCCCCGATCCCGCTGCCGTGCGCGATGACATCAAGGCCCGCTACGAATCCCGGCTGAAAAGGATTTTCGAATGACCATCAGCTCCACCCTGATCCTTAACTACGCCGTGCTCTTCATGCTGGTCTGCATCTGCCTTGCGCTGCTTCTGAACCTCGTGCGTCTCTTCAACGCCCCCACGATCACCGACCGCATCCTGACGCTGGACACGATGACGGTGAACGCCCTTGCCCTCGTCGTCCTCTACGGCATCTGGGCCGGCACGGGCCTTTACCTCGAGGCGGCGGTCCTGCTCGCCCTGACCAGCTTTGTCGGCACCGTGGCCTACTGCAAGTTCCTCCTGCGGGGGAGCATCATCGAATGAGCCAGGCCATCGAGCTCTTCCTCGCCATCATCCTCGTCGGCGGCGGACTCTTCGCGCTGGTCGGCAGCTACGGCCTCCTGCGTTTGCCGCAGCCGATGCAGCGCCTCCACGCGCCCACCAAGGCCACCACCATCGGTGTGGGCGCGGCCCTGCTGGTCTCGGCACTCGACCTGCTGCCGCAAGGCGGCGGCATCAGCTGGCAAGAGGTTCTGGTGACCATCTTCCTCCTCCTCACCGCGCCGATCTCGGCCCTGTTCCT
>JANPJZ010000101.1:0-1629 GCA_031425795.1 Rhodobacter sp.
CTGAAACTGCCGCAGAGATGGGGGTGAAGGGCTTTGATATGCCATGACAAAGCCGGGTTATCAGCGCTTCGTGATCAGGGGTGACGACATTCGTCATGCGCAGCCCCCCGGATAGACCCATTCGCCCGTCGCACGGTCAAAGCGGTCGTAGATCGAGGCGTTGACACCGCGCGGCCCGCACGCGGCATCGGCGGCACGGCGCGCCGAGGCACCGTCCCACATCTGGAACGGCTGGCCGTTGTTGCTGACGCGCAGAGGCTCACGCAGGGCGGGCGCGGCAGGTGCCGTCGCCACGCAACCCGCCTGCGCCAGCGTCACCGAAAGGGCCAGCGCCACCCGCATCACTCCGCCGCCACCGCAGTAACCCGGCCGGATTTCTTTGCCTTGATCCGGTCCTCGATCTCGTCGCGGAAGGCGCGGATCAGGCCCTGGATCGGCCAGGCGGCAGCATCGCCGAGGGCGCAGATCGTGTGGCCCTCGACCTGCTTGGTGACCGACAGAAGCATGTCAATCTCCTCGATCTCGGCCTCACCGCGCACCAGCCGGTCCATCACCCGCATCATCCAGCCGGTGCCTTCGCGGCAGGGGGTGCATTGGCCGCAGCTTTCGTGCTTGTAGAACTTCGACAGCCGCCAGATCGCCTTGATGACATCGGTCGACTGGTCCATCACGATCACCGCCGCCGTGCCAAGGCCCGACCGCTGCTCGCGCAGCCAGTCGAAATCCATGATCGCGTCGTCGCACTGTGCCTGCGTCAGCAGCGGCACGGACGAGCCGCCGGGGATCACCGCCTTGATGTTCTTCCAGCCGCCGCGCACGCCGCCGCAATGCCGGTCCAGAAGCTCGCGCAGCGGGATCGACATCGCCTCTTCAACGACGCAGGGGTTGTTCACGTGGCCGGAGATGCCGAACAGCTTGGTCCCGGTGTTGTTCGGACGGCCGAAACCGGCAAACCACTCCGCCCCCCGGCGCAGGATGGTCGGGACGACGGCGATGGATTCGACGTTGTTCACCATGGTCGGGCAGCCGTACAGGCCCGAGCCCGCCGGGAACGGCGGCTTCATCCGGGGCATGCCCTTCTTGCCTTCCAGCGACTCCAGCAGAGCCGTTTCCTCGCCGCAGATATAGGCGCCTGCGCCGTGATGCAGGTAGAGGTCGAAGTCCCAGCCTGACTTCGCGGCGTTCTTGCCCAGAAGCCCCGCGTCATAACATTCGTCGATCGCCGCCTGCAGCGCCTGACGCTCACGAATGTACTCGCCGCGGATGTAGATGTAGCAGGCGTTGGCGTTCATCGCGAAAGCGGCGATCAGCGCGCCTTCGATCAGCGTGTGGGGGTCGTGCCGCATGATCTCGCGATCCTTGCAGGTGCCAGGCTCGGACTCGTCGGCGTTTATGACGACATAGCTGGGCCGTCCGTCCGACTGCTTGGGCATGAAGCTCCACTTCAACCCGGTCGGAAAGCCCGCCCCGCCCCGGCCGCGCAGGCCCGACGCCTTGACCTGCTCGATCAGGGTGTCGCGGCCGCGCTGGATGATCTCGGCGGTGCCGCTCCAGTGCCCACGCGACATCGCGCCCTTCAGGCTGCGGTCATGCATCCCGTAGAGGTTGGTGAAAATGCGGTCCTGATCC
>JANPJZ010000102.1:0-1890 GCA_031425795.1 Rhodobacter sp.
GGATTCGGTCAATTCCCTGCGGTCCGCCAAACGGTTGTCGCCCTTAGCGTTCAATGCGCAGTTGAACGCCGCCGCCGCCACCCATGCGCGCGACATGTCGGTCCAGAACCGGCCTTGGCACTTCGGCTCTGACGGGTCATCGCCGCTGGAGCGTGTCCAGCGCGTCGGCTATCGCGGCCGGCTTCTTGGCGAGTTGATTTCGGAAACCTTCGAGACCGAGCTTGAAACTCTGGCTGCGTGGTCGGGGCAGGCAGATACCCGCACGGTGATCATGGACCCGATGGCGCGGGAAATGGGATTTGCCTGGTTCCAGGAACCCAACGGCAAGATCTGGTGGACGATGGTAACGGGGGCTTGATCGGGCGTCACGTAATGGCGGCTGGTCACGGCATGAGGTAGATCGGGGTTCCCGGTCTGATCATCGAATAGATCACTTCCATCTCGCGGTCGCTGACTGCGACGCAACCCCATGTCCAGTCCCGCTGGCGGATCGGGCCGGTCGGGCCGCCGTGAATGAAGATCTCGCCGCCCGGCTCTTTCCCCTTCGCTTCGGCCAAGGCGATGTCGGCCTCGTTCGGGTAGGAGATGCCAAGCGACAGGTGGAAACGCGAATCCGGGTTCTTGTGGGTAATGAAATAGGCGCCCTCAGGGGTCTTTCCGTCACCTTCGAACTGCTTGTGCCCCGCGGGCGCAAAGCCAAGCGCGATGTCGTAGGACTTCAGCACCCGGTCGTGGTGGATCAGATATATCTTACGCTCGGTCTTGTGGACCTGGACCTGGGTCACCTCAGGACCGTTGTAGCGCCGGAATTTGGGGTCGCCACAAGCGGCGAGCCCCAGCGCCATCACCAGGACCGCCAGTAGTCTGAAAAGCCGCATGCCTGCCCAAGCCCCTTTTTTGATGCGACTTTACAGGAAGTCTCTTAACCTGCCTAGTCTTGCCGGCCAGGCACCTTGATCACGGATCTGTCAGGAGGGGCGACTGAACCTGGCCACGAGTTCGACGTGGGTCGACCAGCGAAACTGGTCGACAACCTGCACCCAGTCCAGGACGAAACCCGCGCCAACAAGCAGCTTTGCGTCGCGGGCGAAGGTGGCGGGATTGCAGGACACGGCAGCGATCACGGGGATCGTCGACCGGGCCAGCGTGGCCGTCTGCGCCTCGGCCCCGGCACGTGGCGGGTCGATGACGGCTGCGGTGAAACTGTTCAGTTCATCCGGCTCCAGCGGGCGGCGGAAGAGGTCCCGCGCCTCGACGCTCAGGCGGCGCAGGCCGGTGGCGTGGCGGGCGCCAAGATCAAGTGCCGCGATCATGGCCGGGTCGCCTTCGACGGCGTGAACCTCTGACGCTTCGGCGAGTGGCAACGCGAAGGTGCCGACGCCGCAGAACAGGTCGAGGATGCGCTTTTGCGGGCCAAGAGCTGCCTTGACCGCGGCCAGCAGGGCGGCCTCGCCCTCCGGCGTTGCCTGCAGGAAGGCGCCGGCAGGCGGGATCACGGTTGCGCTGCCGATGGACTGGGCCGGGCGGTCCCGGAGGGCGATCGTCTCGCCGTTCCAGGTCAAGCGCGAGAAACCGTGGGCCTCGACGGTTCGGGCAAGGTCCAGCTGCAGCGCGCCGTCCAGCGGCTTGCCGTTGGTGACCACCACATCCGGCCCCCCGCGTGAGGTGGTGACCTGCAGCGACAGCTCCGCCGAGCGTGAGCCGCCCAGGGTGACCAGCGCCTCCAGCCCCGGCAGGGCGGCGATCAAGCTGGGGTCCAGCAGCAGGCAGCCTAGAATTGCCGTGATAGTGTCAGAGGCCCGGGCATGAAACCCGACCAGCGCACCAGACTTGGTGCGGCGGCCCGACAGCGTGGCCCGGCGGCGCGAGTTTGGATGGGACGTGTGCGGC
>JANPJZ010000103.1:0-2163 GCA_031425795.1 Rhodobacter sp.
GTCGGTCAGCGCCAGGCCACCCAACCGAAATACACCACACCCCCGCGGGGTGGAGCAGCCCGGTAGCTCGTCAGGCTCATAACCTGAAGGTCACAGGTTCAAATCCTGTCCCCGCATCCAAGTCACCCGAAAGCCCGTCCGCACCCACGGACGGGCTTTCGCCGTTCCAGCCCCTCGCAGCACCACACCCGCCGCGGCATAGTCGCGCCGCATACGGACACGATGCACATGACGGAACACCACACAATGCCCGAACCCTTGCAGCCAGGTTAATCGGTCAGAGATAAAGAGAGTCAGGCGGTACCGTGCTCCGGCTCGTGGCGAGCTGGGTCGCCGCAGGCTCAATCAGGATCCGCATGTCCCTCAATCGCACCGAATTTCGCGACGCCATGGCCCGATTGGGTGCAGCGGTGAATGTCGTCACCACTGATGGCGAAGGCGGACGCGCCGGATTCACGGCAAGCGCCGTTTGCAGCGTGACAGACTCGCCGCCGACGTTGCTGGTCTGTCTCAACCGGACAGCGTCTTCGAATGCTGTCTTCCTGCGGAACATGGTCCTCTGCGTGAACACCCTTGCGGCGCCGCAGCGCCTGCTGTCGGACGTCTTCGCCGGCCTGACGGGACTCGACGGCGAGGCTCGGTTCGAGGCGGGGCGATGGAGCCGGCTCGTGACCGGCGCCCCGGTGCTGGAGGACGCTCTGATCGCCTTCGACTGCCGGGTGGTCGAGGTGGTGGTGAAAGGAACGCACAGCGTGCTCTTTGCCGAAGTGCAGGCGATCCGCGCCGGATCTCCGGGCGTCGAGGCCTTGATCTACTATGCGCGCGACTACCATTCGGTGGGCTGATCACCACTCGCCATAGAAAACGCCGGCAGCCTTGTGGCGATCGGTCCTGAACTCCGCCTCAGCCCAGGTCAGCGTGGTCCGGCACTTCAGTTTCGTCGCCCAATCGAGGAGGCGGTCGCGCAGGCGGGCGCAGGTCGCCTCGTGCACCGGTTCACGGCCGAGGTCGTGGAACTCCTGTGGATCGGCTGCCAGATCGTAGAGCTGGGGCGGTAGGCCACTCGTCCAGTGCACGTATTTCCAGTCGCGCTCACGCACCATGAACGCACGGTGCAGGCCGGTTGGCAGGCCAAGACGGCGGCGGGCACCGCGAAAGGTCCAGTCCAGCTCGGAAAAAACCGCGTCCCGCCACGCGGGGGTGGCGTCGCCACGCAGGAGGGGCATGAGGGAGCACCCTTCGAGCACATGCGGCGCTTCCGGCAGGGCGAGCGCGTCGAGGATGGTCGGGGCTAGGTCGATGGCCTGAGCGAAGCGGTCTTCCACCTGGCCGGGCCGGCCGTCCGGGGCGGCGATCAGCAACGGTACGCGCTGAATGCAGTCGTGGAAGAGTTCTTTCTCGCCGAGCCAGTGGTCGCCGAGGTAGTCGCCATGGTCGGAAGTGAAGATCACCAGCGTGTCGTCCCAGCGGCCCATGTGCTCGAGCAGCGCCCAGACGCGTCCCAGGTGGTCGTCGATCTGGGTGATGAGCCCCTGGTAGGTCGGCCGCACGGCGGCGATGCAGTCGTCGCGCTGGAAGGCTCGCGCGACCTCCTCCGCCTGGAACTCGCGCAGTGCGGGGTGGGCGTCGCGCTCGGCGGGGTGACGCTGCACGGGCATGCAATCCCCGGGCCCGTACATGGCGTGGTAGGGGGCAGGGGCCACGTACGGCCAGTGCGGTTTCACGTAGGAGAGGTGCAGCACCCAGGGCATCTCGCCTTGCGCCTCGATGAAGCGCAGTGCCTGATCGGTGGTGTAGGCGGTTTCGCTGTGCCGCTCGGCGATGCGGGCGGGCAAGCCTGCGTTGCGCATGTGCCAGCCGTTGCGGAGGGTGCCGTCGGGCGCCTCGACGCCGACGACGTGGTCCGTCCAGGGGTCCGCACCGTCGTAGCCCTGCGCACGAAGCCATTCGGCATAGCCGGAATGAGGCTCGGCGTGGTGGCCGTCATGGCGGTCTACCAGAGTGAACCAGCCCTCGCGAAGAAGCGCCGCCAGCTCGTCGTCGCCGTCCAGGGCCAGCCGCGCCATGCCGTGCGCATCCGGCAGCATGTGGGTCTTGCCGGCAAGCGCGAGGGTGCGGCCGGACTGCCGCAGGTGCCAGCCCAGCGTCACCTCCCCGACGGAG
>JANPJZ010000104.1:0-3875 GCA_031425795.1 Rhodobacter sp.
TGTCCCAGAAGATCATGGACGCGGCGGGGCTTTCGCCGGCGGCGGTCATCGCCTCGGTCACCTTGAAGGCGTTCGGGGCGGGGGTCGTTTCGGACAGGATGACGTAGGAAAGCAGGATCCAGAGGAGCAGGGGCACGTTGCGGAACATCTCGACATAGACGGTCATCAGCCGGCTGATGAGCCAGTTCTTCGAGAGGCGCAGCACGCCAATCAGCACACCCAGAATGGTGGCGAAGATGCAGCCGAAGAAGGCCACGACAAGGGTGTTCATCAGGCCGACGAGCAGGGCCCGGAAGTGGGTGTCGTCGTTGCTGTAGGGGATCAGCTGCTGTCCGATGTCATAGCCGGCGCGCTGCCAGAGGAACCCGAAGTTGAACTCTTTGCCGCGAGCTTCGAGGTTCTGCACGGTGTTGTTCAAAAGCCAGGCGACGGCCATGGCGAACAGCACCAGCACCACGATCTGGATCGTGTAGGACCGGTAGCGCGTATCGTATACGAGCATCGAGAGCCGAAAGCCGTCTTTCGGCGCGTCCGTTGCCATTGCCATGGCTTCCCCCTGTTATCTGGACAAACCGCCCCGGTTTTCCGGGTGTCGGCGGGGTCTCAAGCCCCTGACTTGTCAGATTCTCGATTGACCGAAGTGCGGGGGCGCCTCACGGCACCCCCGCGAACCTTGCCTCAACGGAAGGGCGGTGCGTACTGCAGGCCACCTTGGGTCCACAGCGCGTTCAGGCCGCGGGCCAGGTTGATGGCCGTGCCTTCACCGATGTTGCGCGAGAAGATCTCGCCGTAGTTGCCGACAGCGGCAATCGCGTTCTTGAAGGCCGCGTTGTCCACGCCCATCTTCACACCCATGTCGCCCGAAGCGCCGAGGAGACGCTTCACTTCCTCGTCCGTGGTCGAGGTCAGGACTTCTTCCACGTTGGCAGAGGTGATCCCCTTCTCTTCCGCGATAAGCAGAGCGTAGTAGGTCCAGCGGACCACATCGCCCCACTGGCTGTCGCCGTTGCGAACGACCGGGCCGAGCGGTTCCTTCGAGATGATCTCGGGAAGGATGATGTGGTTTTCCGCATCCGGCAGGGTCGCGCGGCTGGCGGCCAGGCCCGAAGCGTCGGTGGTGTAGGCATCGCAGGCGCCGGCAACATACTGGCGCTGGGCTTCGCTGTCATCGGCCACGGTGACCGGCTGGTAGCTGATGTTGTTCTGCTTGAAGAAGTCAGCCAGGTTCAGTTCGGTCGTGGTGCCGGTCTGGATGCAGACGGTGGCGCCATCAAGCTCCTTGGCGGACGAGACGCCGAGGTCTTTCTTCACCATGAAGCCCTGACCGTCGTAGTAGTTCACGGCCACGAAATCGAGCGCAAGCTCGGTATCGCGCGAGAAGGTCCAGGTGGAGTTGCGGACCAGAACGTCGACTTCGCCGGACTGCAGGGCGGTGAAGCGGGTTTCACCCGTCGTGGGCACGAACTTGACCTTGGTCGCGTCGCCGAGAACGACCGCTGCAAGCGCGCGGCACAGGTCGACGTCGAAGCCGGTCCAGTTGCCACTTGCATCAGGGGCACCAAAGCCGGTCAGGCCGGTGTTCGACCCGCAGATCAGCTCTCCCCGGGCCTTGACGTCGTCCAGGGTGGCCGCACCGGCCAGACCCGCGACAAGCGTGGTGGCCGCAAGTGTGCCGAAGAATACGGATTTTTTCATTCTTACCTCTTCCTGAGTATGCGGCCTTTCAAGGACCGCGATTTTTTTGGTGCCCCACGATTCCCCTCGCGGCGGCGCAACTGTTGGAGGTGAGCCTCTCCCAGTGTCGGGCAGTTTCGGCTAAAGCGGTTTGAAAGGTCAAGCCGCTCCGGGATATTTAGGAAAAAACGCTTGTTTACGGCATGTTGTGCAGAACGATCAGCCTTTAAGCAGCGGTGTGCACAAGCCTTGGGCAAACTTGTTACCCACACAATGCGTAGAATCGGTCCGCCTGCATAAAAGCATCGCGCTTCAAGGCAATGAGTTCAGCGGCTTCCTCATCCGTTCCCCAGACTTCGATCTGCCAGTCCTCGTCGATCCGGCTGAGCGTCCAGGCCTCGTCCGCCGTCAGCCGGCCGCGCGTGACCGCAAGCGCCAGGACCAGTGAGCCGGAGATGGCGACAAGGTCGTGGAAGGCCGCAAGCTGGAACGGTGTGAGGGCCGCAACAGCGGCGTGCAGCGTGGCGAGACTGGCCTGAGGCTGGTCGACATGCATGACGCCCTGGGTAGCGCGCAGGGGGGCCCCCAGGTCGGTGGCAACCCAGTGCATCATCGGGTCCCAGGCGCGGGCCTGCCGGTCGATCAGATCGTCCGGGTGGGTCGCGCGGTAGCAGATGAGGTCGGTCCCGCCGTAATCCGCAAGCATGGCCACGACCGCATCGAACTGCGGCGCGACCTTGTCGATCGCCGAGTTGGCGCTGCGGGTGCAGGGCATGGTCGCGGGGTTCACGGTGCCCTCCTGCGCCTGCCATTCGGCGGCAACGGCCCTGGCCAAAGCCTCTGTCGGCAGGATCAGCGGGGCTTTCAGCGGCGTGCGGACGGGGCGGTTGTCCAGATAGACCGCGAAGCCATCTGCTTCGGCGCGGATCGTCACGTCAGTCCAGAAGCGCCTGGCGGACCAGGCGCTCATCTTATCCCCTCGAACGGGTCGGCGGGGACATCGCCCTCTTTCCAGTCCATCAGCTTCCAGGTCCGGGCCATGTGCTCGGGCAAGGGGGCGGTGAAGGTCATCATCTTCTTGGTAATGGGATGCTCGATCGACAGGCTGCGGGCGTGCAGGTGCAGCTTCTTCGACAGGTCGCCCCCCACCGACGCCCCCCAGCCATCGCCCAGATTGTCCTGCGCCGAGCCGCCATACTTGCCGTCACCCAAGATGGGATGCCCGATCTCGGCCATGTGGGCGCGCAGCTGATGGGTCCGGCCGGTGACCGGCTCCAGCGCCATCCACGACAGACGGGCGCCGAGAAACCACAGGGTGAAGTAGTCGGTCTGAGCGCGCTTGGCATCCGGATGGTCGGCCATCTTGGCCGGATGGACGCAGACCATCTTCTCGCCCTCGCCCCCCCTGCCCCGGCCCGGCGCTTTCTCGAGCCCGAACTTGATGGAGCCCTGCCTCGGATGCGGCACACCCGCGACGATGGCCCAGTAGATCTTGCGCGCGGCGCGGTGGCGCAGCGCTTCGGAAAGCGCGCGGGCGACCCGGTCGGTGCGCGCCAGCATCAGGATGCCAGAAGTATCCTTGTCCAGCCGGTGAACCAGCTTGGGCTTGTCCTTGAAACCGAACTTGAGCGCCTCGGTCAGGCCGTCGACGTGGCGGTCGCCCTGGCCCGAGCCGCCCTGGCTGGGCAGACCGGGGGGCTTGTTGAGGATGATCATATGCTCATCCTTCCACAGGACCGCGGACTGGATCATCTTCTCATCGGCGGCCGAGATGCCATGCGCGCGGGGGCCCGTAGGGGCCGCCTCGGACGGCAGAGGCGGCACGCGGATCATCATGCCGGGCGCCACGCGGTCCGACGCCTTCACGCGGGCGCTGTCGACGCGGACCTGGCCGGTGCGGCAGAGTTTTTCCACGGCTCCTTGGGTGACATGCGGGAACCGGCGGCGGAGCCACTTGTCGAGGCGCTGTTCGCCCTCATCCTCGGTCACGGTGAGTTGCTGGACGGTCATGCGAAGCCTTTGGTAAGGGCCACACCCAATGCAACGGCCGCAAGGGACATACCCACGGACCCCGCGACATAGGCAACGGCCTGAAGGGACTGGCCGCCCTCGATCAGCTTGAGCGTATCGAGAGAGAAGGCCGAGAACGTGGTGAAGCCGCCAAGGATCCCGGTCATGAGGAAAAGCGATGCTTGCGACCG
>JANPJZ010000105.1:0-1726 GCA_031425795.1 Rhodobacter sp.
CCCCGCTGCGGGCCGGTGGCGTCGGGAAGCTGCATGTCCTTCACGCAGCCTCTCCACGGGTTGCACAGGGCCGGGCGCCTGCGGCTCCAGGTAATCCATGCTGCGGTCCCGCGCCGCGAAGGGCAAGCCGGGGAGCCGCCGCGGCCTCAGCCCGGCGGGTGCTGGCCGCCGCGCCGCCAGAGCCGCCCGTCCATCACCGACAGCCCCAGCGCGATCAGCGCCATCCCCGCCGCGTGCGGCCAGCCGAGGCGCTCCCCCAGCACCGCCCAGCCCATCACCGCCGCGAAGGCGGGGATGACCAGCGTCACCAGCAGCAGGTTCACCGGCCCGGCGATCTCCAGCACCCGGAAGTACAGTACGTAGGCCAGGCCACCCGCGTCGAGGATGGCCGCATCACCGCCCCGGTGAAGGGCGCCACGCTGATCGGCAACGGGCCGGACGCGCTGACCAAGGTGCGCATGATCGGCAACGACAGCGGCATGGACCCGGGCATCGGCACCTGCGGCGAGAACGGCCAGGGCGTGCCCGTCGGCGTCGGCCAGCCGACTCTGCGCATGGGCAGGCTGACGATCGGGGGGCCGGCTGAACTTCCGCGACGTCGCTGCGCGCCGCTGCCCATGAGGCACCGGGCGGCGCCCTTCGGGTGCGACCGCTCGAGGCTCCGCCCAGCCGACTGTCTTCGCAGCCCGGCAGCCAGGATGACCGGCACCTCGTCAAAGGTTGCTGATGTCCTGCAGCGCGTAAGCGTCGATGATGCCGTATTCGTCGGCAAACTCGCCAAGCACCACGCCGAGTTCGATGCTGTTGAAGCCTTTCTGCAGCTCCATAAAACCGAAATTGGGATCGAAGATGCCCCACTCGGACCTGGAGCGGTCCACGACGATCGCGTGGGCGCCCGTCAGGCCCAACCTTCCCCCTCCGAAATTGAACGTCACCAGGAACATTTTCGGGTTGCAATCGTACACGACCTGAAAGAGGTCAGGCGCGATTTTGGGACGTTCTTTCGCCGGGTATTCACCGACGGGTGCGAGGTGTATTCGTTCCTTCTGCATGGCGAGCTTCGAAGATACCAATTCGTCCAGGGTTTTGCGGAACATGTGGACGATCGTCGGGAGCGTTTGCTCGTAATTCATTTTTTCATCGCTGTACTTCCCACTCGAGTAAAGATCCTGCAGCTTGACGACCGACGCGAATAGCTTTGCGTCATCCTTCAGCTTCGCGATGATGTCCGCAGGATCGTAGAATCCCCCGCGAATAAAATGCATGTATGTCATTGATAGGGCTAGGCAGATTCCTGCGTTGTTGCTCTGTCCGAACTGCTTGAGCATCGTCCCCTGCTGGAACACGTGCTGTTTCTTATCGCGGACGTAGAATTCCAGGCCAGGCATCAAGGGTTCTCCCGACGATCGTCGCGGACGGTGCGGCCTGCGGCGTAATCCCGCAGCTTCACCTTCATTCCCGACTTGGCAAGGTTGAATTGGCCGATCGGGTGCCGCCTTGAGCTCAAAACCCCCGGCTCAGCCCCGCGAAGACGCCGCGCCGCGCCACGAATTGCGGCGCCCCCACGCCGATGCCCGAACCGTCGCGCAGCTGCACCCGCGCATCCGTCAGGTTCAGCACGTCCAGCCGCGCCGTCCACACGCCGCCGCCCGCGAGCCGGAAATCCTGCGCCAGGCCGAGGTTGACCGTCGCGTAGGGGTCCTGCTTCTCGGTGTTGGCGAAGCCG
>JANPJZ010000106.1:0-5574 GCA_031425795.1 Rhodobacter sp.
GCGCGCAGACTTGCATTGGGCGGGGCATCGGCGCAAAGAGAGCGCGGGTTTTTCGGGAGCCGGGTCATGACGCATCGCATCGCCATTCTTGGGGCCTCGGGCTACACCGGGGCGGAGCTGGTTCGACTGATCGCCACCCACCCGGCCATGCAGATCGTGGCACTTTCGGCCGACCGCAAGGCGGGGATGGCAATGGCGGAGGTGTTTCCGTTCCTGCGCCATCTTGACCTGCCGCAGCTTCAAAAGATCGACGAGATTGATTTCTCCAGCGTCGACTTGTGCTTCTGCGCGCTTCCTCATGCTACGACACAAGAGGTGGTGGCAAGGCTGCCGCGCGATCTGAAGATCGTCGACCTGAGTGCCGACTTTCGTCTGCGTGATCCCGCAGCTTATGAAAGATGGTACGGGCAACCCCATTCTCAGCCAGAGTTGCAGGCCGAGGCGGTCTACGGGCTGACCGAATTCTACCGCGACGAGATCAGGACGGCGCGGCTGGTGGCCGGCACGGGCTGCAACGCGGCCACCGGGCAATTCGCGCTCCGGCCTCTGATCGCGGCGGGCTGCATTGACCTTGATGATATCCTGATCGACCTCAAGGCCGGGGTTTCCGGCGCGGGTCGGTCACTGAAGGAAAATCTGCTTCACGCGGAATTGTCCGGCGGCACCCACAGCTATTCGGCGGGCGGCAAGCACCGCCATCTGGGTGAGTTTGACCAGGAGTTTTCCAAGGTGGCAGGCCGTCCGGTGCAGGTGCAGTTCATGCCGCACCTTTTGCCGATGAACCGGGGCATCCTGGCAACGGTCTATGTCAAAGGCGATGCGAAGATCGTGCATCAGGTCCTTGAAAACGCATATGAAAACGAGCCATTCCTTCAGGTCCTTCCTTTCGGGTCGCTGCCGTCGACGCGCGACATTGCCGGCAGCAATTTCTGCCATGTCGGCGTGATCGGTGACCGCAAGCCAGGGCTTGCCGTGGTTGTGGCGGTTCTTGACAACCTGACCAAGGGCTCCTCCGGTCAGGCGATCCAGAATGCGAACCTGATGCTGGGGCTGGACGAGACCGAAGGGCTGATGCTGGCGCCGATCTTTCCGTGAGGCTGGAAGGTGCGGCATCGGGCCAGACTTGACCCGGACCGACTTGACCCGGATCAAGGCATACCCACCTTAGACGTGCGAAACGACCGCAAGAGGACGCGACAGATGGCTGGCAAGACTGAATTCCGGGGCATGAAGGGGCTGAAGAAGCAGCGCCGGATCCAGATCATTGCCCTTGCGGCGGTTGCCCTGATCGGGGCCACCGGACTGATCGGCTATGCGATGCGGGACGGGATCAACTTCTTCCGCTCGCCGAGCCAGGTGCTGTCGGAGCCCCCGGAGGCGGGCGAGACCTTCCGGATCGGCGGGCTGGTCGTCGAAGGCTCGATCCTGCGGGGCGAGGGGACGGAAGTGGCCTTTGCCGTGACCGACACTGCCGCCACGGTGCCGGTGCGCTATACCGGGGTGCTGCCTGACCTTTTCGGCGAAGGGCAGGGCATGGTGGCACTTGGGCGGATGGAAGGTGATACCTTCGTTGCGACGGAAGTCCTGGCCAAGCATGACGAGACCTACATGCCGCAGGAAGTGGTGGACGCGCTGAAGGAACAGGGCGTCTACAAGGACCCGAACGCGCCGGAAAGCTGAGAGCGGTCCGCAAGGCCAGGATTAACTTTGCTTTGCAAGGCTTGGCCCCCAGCCGATGGGGATGCCGATGCCGAATGTCCGTGAAATTGCCGAAGAGATCGTCGCCCGCGAAGGCGGCTTCGTGAACGACCCCGACGATCCGGGCGGGGCGACGAACCATGGCGTGACGATCCACACCCTGCGCCGGCTTGGGATTGACGTGAACCGGGACACGCGGATCGACGTGGCCGATGTGCGGGCCTTGAGCCGGGCCCAGGCGGTAGAGATCTATCTGGAGCATTACTACAAGCGGCCGGGGATTGCGGCGCTGCCGGAGGCGCTTCAGCCTTCCGTCTTCGACATGCAGGTCAATGCGGGCGGCAATGCGGTGAAGATCCTGCAGCGGCTCCTGACCGACATGGGCTACCCCTGCGAGCCCGATGGCGAGATCGGGCCGCAGACGATCCGCGCGGCGCAGATGGCGCAGGAGGCGGCGCCGTCGCATCTGGCCGATGCCTACGGGATCGCGCGGCGGAACTACTATTACGCGCTGGCCGACAAGCGCCCGGCAAGCCGGAAGTTCGCGCGGGCGAAGGGGGGCGGCAAGGGCGGCTGGATCAGGCGGGCGGAGGAATTCATCTCGGTGAAATATCACCTGACAGAGGCGCAGCACGCGGCGCGGGTGGCGGCATGGGGGTGATCGGGAAGCTGATCGGCGCACCTGGTGCGGTAACGGCGCTGGGGGATGCGGCGAGGGGGGTGGCGGAGGTGTTCGTGCCTTCGGCCACCAAGCGGATGGAACTCTCGGCCGAGGCGCAGATGGCCGCGCTGCGGCAGTTGGGCGAGGAATACCAGCATCCCGCGCTGAGCTGGTTCGACCGGATGGTGAACGGATTGAACCGGCTGCCGCGGCCGCTGCTGGCCTTCGGGACGATCGGGCTTTTCGTCTATGCGATGGTGGACCCGGAGCCGTTTGCCAAGCGGATGGTCGGCCTGAACGCGGTGCCGGAGCCGCTGTGGTGGCTCTTGGGGGCGATCGTGGCGTTCTACTTCGGTGCGCGGGAGACGCATTATTTCCGGACGCGCGGGGTGGTTTCGCCCTTTGCGGCCGGGGCGGTTCCGGAGGAGAATGCGGCGCTGGAGGAGTGGCGACAGGGGTGATTCCCCCCCGCCGATCCTTGACCTCTCGGCGGGGCTCTGGCATGGCCTTGGGCCTCAGAGGATGTGATCAAATGAACCTGTTCGCCGAAATCCGTGTGCTCGTGGTGGCCGAATTGCAGGGCCTGATGGCTGGTGGCGTGCTGCCTGCGGGCCTTGACCTTGCCGGTGTCGCGGTGGAGCCGCCGCGCGATGCGGGGCATGGTGACATGGCGACGAATGCCGCGATGGTGTTGGCGAAACCGGCGGGGCTGGCTCCGCGGTTGATTGCCGAGGCGCTGGCGGCGCGGCTCATGGCGGACCCGCGCGTGGCGGCGGCGGATGTGGCGGGGCCGGGGTTTTTGAACCTGCGGCTGCATCCGGCGGCCTGGCAAGGGCTGGTCCGCGCGGTGTTGGTGCAGGGCACGGAGTACGGGCGTTCTGCCTTGGGGCAGGGGCGCCGCGTCAACGTGGAGTTCGTCAGCGCCAACCCGACGGGGCCGATGCATGTGGCCCATGCCCGGGGCGCGGTGGTGGGGGATGCGTTGGCAAACCTTCTGGCCTATGCCGGGTTCGACGTAACACGCGAATATTACATCAATGATGGGGGCGGGCAGGTCGACGTTCTGGCCCGCAGCGCCTTCGAGCGCTACCGTGAGGCGCATGGCCTGAGCCCGGAGATCGCCGAGGGGCTTTATCCCGGCGATTACCTCATTCCGGTCGGCGAGGCGCTGAAGGCCAAGTACGGCGACAGCCTTCTGGACAAGCCGGAAAGCGTCTGGCTGGCCGATGTGCGCGGCTTTTCCACCGACATGATGATGGGGATGATCCGCGAGGACCTTGCAGCGCTTGGGGTCACGATGAATGTCTATTCGTCGGAGAAGGCGCTTTACGGCACGGGGCAGATCGAGGCGGCGATAGAGCGCTTGCGGGCGCTTGGCCTGATCTACACCGGCACGCTGGAGCCGCCGAAGGGCAAGACACCCGAGGACTGGGAAGCGCGCGAGCAGACGCTGTTCCGCTCCACGTCATTCGGCGATGACCAGGACCGTCCGGTGCAGAAATCGGACGGCAGCTGGACCTATTTCGCTCCCGATATCGCCTATCATTACAACAAGGTGATGCGCGGCTTTGACGAGTTGATCAACATCTTCGGCGCGGACCATTCGGGCTATGTGAAGCGGTTGAAGGCCGTGGTCAGCGCGCTGTCGGAAAACCGGGTCACCCTGGACATCAAGCTGATCCAGCTCGTCAAGCTGCTGAAGGGCGGCGAGATCGTGAAGATGTCGAAGCGGGCGGGAACCTTTGTCACGCTGCGCGACCTGATTGACGAGGTCGGGTCGGATGTCGTCCGTTTCGTGATGCTGACGCGAAAGAACGACGTGGCACTGGACTTCGACTTCGACAAGGTGACCGAGCAGTCGAAGGACAACCCGGTGTTCTATGTCCAGTATGCGAACGCGCGGGTGAACTCGATCCTGCGCAAGGCGCGCGAGGCAGGGGTGGATGTGGATGATGCCACACTTGCGGGGGCGGATCTGTCCAACCTCACCCATGAGGCCGAGTTGGAGATGATCCGCAAGCTGGCCGAGTGGCCGCGCCTGGTCGAGATCGCGGCGAAGGGGAATGAACCGCACCGGGTGGCGTTTTACCTCTTCGAGCTGGCCTCGGACCTGCACGGATTGTGGAACAGAGGCAATGACGACGCCAGCTTGCGCTTTCTGCAGGAGGACAAGGCGGTTTCACGGGCGAAAATCGCCCTTGTGCGGGCCGTGGGCGTTGTCATTTGCGCAGGCCTTGGTATCCTTGGCGTCACCCCGGCTGAGGAAATGCGCTGAACAGAGGCGCCCGCGCCGGGCCATGGCGTGACGACAAGGCATGAATGCAGGGGCGGACGAACCGTCCCGCGGGCAGGGGCAGCAGATGGCAGATGCGGATTATGATGATCGCGGCAGCCCTTACGAGGGCCGAGCCGTGCTTGGTGAGTGGTCACCCGCGAAGGCGCAACGGTGGGTCAGTCTGTCCGGGGCGCTGATCTCGGTCGTGCTTGTGGTGGCCCTTGCGATCTGGGGCTATCGGCTTGCAGTGCGCGATGTGACCGGCGTGCCGGTGGTGCAGGCGCTGGAAGGCCCCATGCGGATTGCCCCTGCGGACCCCGGGGGCGAGATTGCCGACCATCAGGGCCTTGCGGTGAACGGCGTGGCCGCTGCCGGCGTCGCCGCCGATGTGCCCGACACGCTGACCCTGGCACCCCGTCCGGTCAAGCTGGTGCCTGAAGACATCGCTGGCCTTGCGACCACACCGATGCCCGGCCTGTCCGAGGTTGCGGCCACCATCGCCCTGCCCGAGGTCGCCGACCCCTCCGCCGCCGATCTGGCGCTCGCCGCCGCCCCGCCGGTCGAAAGCGCCAGCCCGACGGCTGTGGCGGTCGACGCGGCATTGGCCGAGGCGCTGGGTCTGGACCCGGAGCCGGTCGAAGACGCTGCGGGATTGGACGTGGTGGCAACTGCTGCGGATGGATCCGCCGAAACGGCCCCCACCGAGACCGCTTCCGCTGCCCCTGCCGAGATTGCCCCTGCCGGTGCGATCACGCTTTCGCCGCGTCCGCGCGCAAGGCCTGCGCGTGACACGGCCCCTGCAGCGGCCGAGGCGGCCATCCTGCCCGCCGCGAACGAGATCGACCCGGCGAGCATCCCGCTGGGCACCAGGCTGGTGCAGTTCGGTGCCTACGACAGCGCCGATGAGGCGCGGGCCGAATGGGCGCTGCTGCAGGGTCGG
>JANPJZ010000107.1:0-22702 GCA_031425795.1 Rhodobacter sp.
GTGGAAGGGTTGGCACCTCCAATTCCGATCCGCCAATTTGGGAACGCTTGCAATTTGCTATTGAAGGCTGGAATGCCATACGAAGATATCAAGAAGACAAGAAGCAACACCCTTTCTGGATACTTCAATCTAGAGCACGAACCTTTGCGCGGGCATGATTCTCTGGATGATGCGCTGTCGGTGGCGTATGTGTTACAGCACCTTCTTCGAAAGCGTGCTTTGAACGCTTCAGATTTTCAGTAGTTTGTGCAATGTACTAGTGCTGCGTCGCTCTGAAAGCAAATATTCCCTCAGCGCGCATTACGATGCTTGAGCTATGCGCGAAGATGCAATCCTCGCCTCAACACAGGGCAACGCCTGACCGCCGGGTGGGCGAGCAACGTCCGTTCTAGGCGGTTTATGGGTCAACCCCTCCCACCGAGGTTCTGCAGGCTGACGGTGCAGAAGCGCCCGCCCGAGGGGGCGGTCGGGCGCTGCCCGGCGGCGCAAGCGCCTTGATTCCGGGCGAATGAAGGGAAGGGAAGGGGAGGCGGAAAGCTTGGAGCCCTATTCAGGCTTTCCACAGCCGCACCGGAGCCTTCGGTCCGCGCTTCAATATTACCTTTGCCTCAAGGTCCAGTTGCACGCATTTGACCCACCAGCCTGCCTTCTCTCCGCCGGGGAAGAGGGTTTGGCTGAGGTGGGGTTTCACCGCCTCGATGATCTGGGCGGGGGTGAGGCCGGGCGGCTCGGTTGGCGTGACGGCGAGGACGGCCTTGCGCATCTCGGCGTATTTGGCGGCGTCGACCTTGTAGGTCTTGCCGGGTTGGCCGATGTTCTCGACGAGGGTCTTGTCCATGGGCGGTCCTTGGGTGCGGGGCGGGGCGGTCACCCCCGGGTGATGCGGCTGTAACCGGGTTTGGTTTTCCGCCGCCTCCGCCTATATTCAGACGACAAACGGAGGTTACCCCATGTTCTTCACCCGCTCCAAGACGGAAATGGTCACGCCGGACAAGGCCCTGCCGGGCCGGCCTGAGCCTTTGCTGACCGCCGAGACGCATTTCATCAGTGGTCTGCCGCTGAAATCGCCGGTGCCCGAGGGCATGGAAGAGGCGATGTTCGGGATGGGCTGCTTCTGGGGCGTGGAGCGGACGTTCTGGCAGGTTCCGGGCGTGTGGCTGACGATGGTCGGCTATGCCGGTGGGATCACGCCGAACCCGACCTACAAGGAGACCTGCACCCAGCTGACCGGGCATAACGAGGTGGTTCGGGTGATCTATGATCCGGCGGTCATCAGCTATGAGGGGCTGTTGAAGCTGTTCTGGGAGGGGCATGACCCGACGCAGGGCATGCGGCAGGGCAATGATGTCGGCTCGACCTACCGGTCGGGGATCTACACCTATACGGACGCGCAGGCCGAGGCGGCGAAGGCGTCGAAGCTGGTCTATGCCGGCGCGCTGGAGAAGGCGGGAATGGGGCCGATCACGACCGAGATCGTGCCGGTGCCCGTGTTCTACTTCGCCGAGGATTACCACCAGCAGTACCTGGCGAAGAACCCGAACGGCTATTGCGGGATCGGCGGGACGGGCGTGACCTGCCCGATCGGGACCGGCGTGCGCGCCTGAGGGTGGGTTGACCATGGCAGGGCCGGGGACTATCCGGCCCTGAACCGCTGGAGAACGCCGATGCCCACCTATTCCGCCCTGACGACCCTGCCCGGTGAAGCGCCCGCCCAGGCGCTGGCCGCCGCGATGGAGCGGATGACGCCGGAGCCGACGGGCGTGGGCGTGTTCGAGATCGAGGACGGCTCGGGTCTGTGGGAGGTCGGCGGGTATTTCCTTGAGGCGCCGGACGAGGTGATGCTGGAGGTCTTCGCGGCGGCCTTCGGGGCGAAGCCTTTCGCGCTGTCGGAAATCCCCGAGATCGACTGGGTCGCGCATGTGCGACGGGAGCTTTCGCCGGTCGAGGCGGGGCGGTTCTTCGTCTATGGCTCCCATGATGCGGACAAGGTGCCGTCCGACCCCGCCCGCGTTCCCCTGCAGATCGAGGCGACGGTGGCCTTCGGGACCGGGCATCATGGCACGACGCTGGGGTGCCTGAAGGCGTTCGACCGGCTTTTGACTGAGGGCGTGCGCCCCGCGCGGGTGGCGGACATCGGCTGCGGGACGGCGGTTCTGGCGATGGCGGCGGCGGCGACCTTGCCGGACGCGCTGGTCATCGCCAGCGACATCGACCGGGTCGCGGTGGACGTGGCCGAGGCGAATGTCGCGATCAACGGGTTGCAGGGCCGCATCGAATGCCTGGAGGCTGCGGGTCTGGACCATCGCCGTCTGAAGGCTGCCGCGCCCTTCGATCTGGTGTTCGCGAACATCCTGAAGGGTCCGCTGATCGAGCTTGCGCCGGGTATTTCGCAAAGCCTTGCAACCGGGGGGCGAACGATTCTCTCTGGCCTGCTGGTGGTGCAGGCGGAAGCCGTGACGGATGCTTATGTTTCAGCTGGCCTTTGTCTGCAGGATCGCGACGATCTTGGTGAATGGTCGGTGCTGGTGCTGCAAAAGCGGTGAATCCGTGGACAATGCTTGACTCGCCTGGCCGCAAGATGAATGCAGGATAAACGCGCCGCATTTTCGCCATAAAACCGCGGCAACAATGACGGATTGCAGAGCTGCTAACTCTGGGTGGGTATCATGTGGGTTGATCCAAATCTGAACGAATTCTACAGCCGCGTATCTCGGATCGAGAAGACGCATGCGAAGGGCTACGGCTTCGAGGCTGCGGGCACGGTGGGTCGCAAGGCTCCGTCGCGCACCGGGGCGCGTCTGATGATGGCGCTGAAGCCGCTGACCGTTGCGCTGATCCTTGGGATCGGGCTGAAGTCGATGATCCATTACTACGTCGGGGCCCAGACCTACGAAAGCCGCGTGAGCGCGCTTGCGGCGGGGCAGGGCTTCGATCCGGTGGGCGCCTGGTTGATGCATGCTGATCCGGTGACATTGTATGTCTCCAGCCAGATGCAGACCCTCCTGCCGCGCTGAACGTGATTGCAGACGTGAAAAAGGCCGCATCTGATGATGCGGCCTTTTGCATTTCGGAAAGCCCGGGGACAGTCTGCCCCGGGTCTGCGGTTCAGGCGCTCAGCGGCCAAGAAACTCGATGTCGCCGCGGCACAGGCCGATGTCGTCCAACTCGCGGTCGGACAGCTTGTTCAGGGCCTTGCGGGTGACGCGGGCATCATTCCAGTTGGACAGAACGCCAAAAACGTTCGTCACGCCATTGATGGCACGGTAAGTGGTAATGGCGCCAAAGGGCGCCGGGCGGGTCGTCTCGACGGCTGCCATGGCTTTAATCCTTGTTCTCATACTGCACAAATCGAAGGCTTATTCCTTCATGCATTGCCAGATAGTCGTGCTGCATATGCAAAGCAAGCGACATGCGGGCATGGCCGCATTGCAGCCAACGCATGGCTGAAGACATAATTTCTTCATCTTTTTCAGCGTGTTCCCGGCATGGCAGCGGCACGCGTCGTATTTCTGCGACAGGCTGTCGCATTCTGCAAGTGCAAAATGGTTCGGCTTGGCTGGCCCGGCGGAAAGCCATTGGCGGATGTTCCCTTTTCGTGCTAATCCGGGGCCAAGAGCAAGAAAAGGGGTGGGGATGCGGGTGATCGGCATCGATCCGGGGCTGCGAAACCTGGGCTGGGGCGTGATCGACGTCGCGGGTTCACGGCTGACCCATGTCGCGAACGGCATCTGCCATTCCGATGCGGGCGACGGTGACCTTGCGCAACGCCTGCTTTCGCTGCACCACCAGCTGACCGAGGTGCTGCGGGTCTGGACGCCCGAGGCTGCGGCGGTGGAGCATACTTTCGTCAACAAGGACGCCGTGGCGACGCTGAAGCTTGGCCAGGCGCGGGGGATTGCCCTTCTGGTGCCGGCGCAGTTCGGGCTTGCGGTCGGGGAATATGCGCCGAATGCGGTGAAGAAGACGGTGGTGGGCGTGGGGCACGCGGCGAAGGTGCAGGTCGACCACATGGTGCGGCTGCATCTGCCGGGGGTGGTGATCGCCGGAGCGGATGCGGCGGACGCGCTGGCGATTGCCATCTGTCACGCGCATCACCTGCAGTCGGCGGGGCGGCTGCAGGCGGCGTTGAGGGCGGCAGGATGATCGGCAGGATTTCAGGTCGGCTGGACTGGCGCGGGCCGGATCATGTGCTGATCGACGTGCGCGGGGTCGGTTACATCGTCTACGTCAACGACCGGACACTGGCTGGGCTGCCGGGGCTGGGAGAGGCGGTCAGCCTCTATACCGATCTTCTGGTGCGTGAGGACCTGCTGCAACTCTTCGGCTTTCCGACAATGCTGGAAAAGGAGTGGCACAAGCTTCTCACCACGGTGCAGGGCGTTGGGGCCAAGGCGGCGATGGCAATCCTTGGCACGCTTGGGCCGGAAGGCGTGGGTCGCGCGATCACGCTGGGTGATGCGCGGGCCGTGCAGGCGGCGCCGGGGGTGGGGCCGAAGCTGGCACAGCGGGTGATCCTGGAGCTGAAGGCGAAGGCACCGGGCGTGATGGCGGCGGGCGTGGGGCTTTCGGCGAAGGCCGAGGCGGAGGATGTGGTGATCGAGGAAGTGGCCGCCCCGCGCCGGGCGGTGAAGGTGGATGAAGGTGCGTCCCGCCGGGCGGCTGGGGTGGCAGATGCGCTGTCGGCGCTGGTGAACCTGGGCTACGGCCACGGCGATGCGGCGCAAGCGGTGGCGACGGTGGCGGGTGAGCAGCCGGAGGCGGAAACGGCGGCGCTGATCCGGGCGAGCCTGAAGCTTCTGGCGCCGCGATGACATCTGACCCCGCCCTTCGCCCCGAGAAGCTGCCTGAGGATATGGACCGCGCCTTACGGCCGCAGATGCTGTCCGACTTCATCGGCCAGGCGGAGGCGCGGGCGAACCTCGCGGTGTTCATCGCCAGCGCGCGGATGCGGGGCGAGGCGATGGATCACACGCTGTTCCACGGGCCTCCCGGGCTGGGCAAGACCACGCTGGCGCAGATCATGGCGCGGGAGCTGGGGGTGGGGTTCCGGATGACCTCCGGCCCGGTGCTGGCGAAACCGGGGGATCTGGCGGCGATCCTTACGAACCTCGAGCCGCGGGATGTGCTCTTCATCGACGAGATCCACCGGCTGTCGCCCATCGTGGAGGAGGTGCTGTATCCGGCGTTGGAAGACTTCGCGCTGGATCTGGTGATCGGTGAGGGGCCGGCGGCGCGGACGGTGCGGATCGACCTGCAGCCATTCACGCTGGTGGGGGCCACGACGCGGCTGGGCTTGCTGACGACTCCGCTACGCGACCGGTTCGGAATTCCGACGCGGCTGGAGTTCTACTCGGAAGCGGAGCTGTTCGAGATTGTGACTCGCGGGGCGCGGCTGATGGGGGTGGAGGCGGAACCCGAGGGCTGCCGCGAGATCGCAAGGCGGGCGCGGGGGACGCCACGGATCGCGGGGCGGCTCTTGCGGCGGGTGGTGGATTTCGCGCTGGTGGAGGAGGGCGGGCGGATTTCCCGCGTGCTGGCCGACCGGGCGCTGACGCGGCTGGGGGTGGACCATCTGGGGCTGGACGGGGCGGACCGGCGGTACCTGATCCTCCTGGCCGAGAACTATGGCGGCGGGCCGGTGGGGGTGGAGACCATTGCGGCGGCGTTGAGCGAGCCGCGCGATGCGATCGAGGAGGTGATCGAGCCGTATCTCCTCCAGCAGGGGCTGATCCTGCGGACCCCGCGCGGGCGGATGCTGGGGGCGAAGGCCTGGCGGCATCTCGGGCTGGAGGCACCGAAAGGGCCTGACCCAACCAGGCCAGGCCAGACCGACCTTTTCGACGCGAAGTGAACGGAGCGCGTTCCGCGCGAAGACCTTTTGCCCGCCTCTGCGCGCAGGCGCGCAACCGGCGAGGGCAATGGGGGCATCCTGCCCCCAAACCCCCCCGGAGTATTTTCCAAAAGAGCAAGGCGGGGGCGGCTTGTCTCTGGTCCGGCGCAGGTGCTAGCCCGGATGCGCAAGATTGGGGGGGCCATGGAACCGGACACCATCGAGGCGTTGTTCACCCGCTCGGACGGGTCCTACCTCTTTGCACGCTGGGGGCGGCCGATCGTGCCGGTGGTCTTTGGCGTGGCCGAGGACAGCCTGCCGGTGATCAAGGGGGCCTTTGAGGCTGTCGTGACGCTGGCTGGTCACAAGATGGCCGAGACTGATCCGGAGCTGGGCGCGAACCTGATGCTTTTCTTCGTCCGCGACTGGGCGGAGCTTGTGGCGATCCCGGATCTTGACCGGCTGGTGCCGGAACTGGCCGGGCTTGTCGCCCGCCTGCAGGCTGCGGGGGCGAACCAGTACCGGATCTTCCGGTTCGAGGTCTCGGGCGCGATCAAGGCGGCCTTTGTCTTCTTGCGAATGGATGCAGCCCTTGCGGAAATGCCGGCCGAGACGCTGGCCCTGGCGCAGGCGGCGCAGACGATCCTGCTGTGGTCGGACCGGGCGTTTGACGGGACATCCCCGCTGGCGCGGGTGGGGGAGCGGGTGATCCTGCGGCCCGAGATCGGGGCGCTGATCCGGGCGGGCTATGATCCGGTGCTGCCGGTGATGGCACGGGACCCGGCGCATGCCTTGCGGCTGGCCGCTCGGGTGGTGGCGCGGAATTAGGGCAGCCCTTCCTCAGGCTGACACCTCTCATTGTTGAAATGACCGGCCGATTCGGTGTATGTTAATGCCATTGCCTACGTTGCATTGCCGATTTTTCTTCGACCTATTTTTATCAGATCATTGGAGCAATCATGGTATTGCGCAGTGCGCGAGAGCGCGCGATCCAGACCATTGCCTATGAAATCGGCGGCCTTTGCCTGTCGGTGCCGCTGTTTCTCGCCTTTGGTGACGGGACGCCGGGCGAGGCAGTCGTCCTGATGCTGACACTCTCTGTTGCGGTGGTGATCTGGTCGCCGGTGCACAACACCCTGTTCGACTGGGCCGATTGGCACCTGAGCGGGCGGTTGGCCAGTGACCGACCGCAGCGTTGGCGGGTGGTTCATGCGATAAGCCACGAGGCGACGACGCTGGTGGTCACCGTGCCGATCCTGATCTGGCTGGGCGGGCTGTCATTATGGGCGGCGGTGCTGGTCGATCTGGGACTGACCGCGCTTTACGCCGCCTATGCCTATGTCTTCCACCTTGTCTACGACCGCCTGCGCCCGATGCAGCCGCGCCGTGCCGGAGGCTCTGCCCATGACTGAGCACCTGTCCGGCACGCCGCAGCCCGAGCCCTTCGGCGTGCATCTGATGATCGATGGCTACCGCGCCGATGGCCCGATGATGACCGACGCCGCCGCTTTGCGCGGACTGCTGGAAACGCTGCCCGCCGAGATGGGGATGCATGCGATCTGCCCAGCCACTGTCGTGGCGGTCGGGCCGAACTGCCACAAGGACCCGGGCGGGCTTTCAGGCTTTGTGATGATTGCGGAAAGCCATATCAGCTTTCACACCTTTCCGGGCCGGGGGTTCGTGACGATCGACCTTTACACCTGCCAGACCGGGCTTGACCGGCAGGCCACGATCAACCGGCTTTTGCGGGCCTTCGATCTGGAGGATGCCGACATTCATGTGCAGGAGCGTGGGCTGCGCTATCCTGCACAGAACCTGGCGCCCGCCACAGCCGCTTTGTGAGGCGGGACTGGCTGTGCTATCCCTTCGGCAGGGGAACAGGGGTTTGCAGTGACGCATCAGCACCACTTGCGGGTTTACTATGAGGACACCGATCTGGCGGGGATCGTCTATTATGCCAACTACCTGAAGTTCATCGAACGGGGCCGGACCGAATGGGTCGAAAGTCTTGGCATCGACCAGATGGCGCTGAAGGCGGCGGAGGGGATCGTCTTTGCCGTCCGCCGGATCGAGGCGGATTTCCTGCGTCCGGCGCGCTTTGGCGATGATCTTGTGGTCGAGACCCGGCTGAAGACGCTGGGCGGCGCGCGGCTGGTGCTGGAGCAGGAGGTCACCCGGCAGGCGGATCGGCTGTTCACCGCGCAGGTCACGCTGGTGTGCCTGACGGAAGACGGCCATGCGGCGCGGCTGCCGGTGGGGTTGCGGGCGCGGCTGGGCGGACCGCTGCACTGACGCTGGTCGCAAACCCTGCAGGGTGCCGGGCCCGCGTCGCACGGGACAAAGCTTCGTGACATCCGCCGTCATGTGCGGGCAAAAGCCCGCTGCCCATAGAGTTGTGTTGGCATTCCCCCGGCAATCTTGATAGAATCACCAGCAACGGGGTCGATCAACGGCCCGATCAACAAGAGCAGGCGGAATGGAAACTGATACACTTGCGGTGGCGCAGGAGATTGATTTCTCTCTGCTGGCCCTCTTCGCGCGCGCAACGCTGACGGTCAAAATCGTCATGCTCATGCTGCTGATCATGTCGTTCTGGAGTTGGGCAATCATCATCCAGAAGCACCTGATGTTCCGCAAGGCACGCGGCGAGGCCTCGGTCTTTGACCGGGCCTTCTGGTCGGGCGAGCCGCTGGACGAGCTTTTCGAGAAGATCGGGCCGGAGCCGCAGGGCCAGAGCGAAAAGATCTTTGCCGCCGGGATGCTGGAGTGGCGGCGGAGCCACAAGCAGGACGGCGGGCTGATCGCGGGCGCGCAGGCGCGGATCGACCGGGCGATGGATGTGGCAATCAACCGCGAAAGCGAGCGGTTGAACAACGGGCTGTCGTTCCTGGCCACCACGGGATCGACCGCGCCCTTCATCGGGCTGTTCGGCACGGTCTGGGGGATCAAGCACAGCTTTGAGCAGATCGCCATCAGCCAGAACACCAACCTTGCGGTAGTGGCCCCCGGCATTGCCGAGGCGCTGCTGGCGACGGGCGTGGGCCTGATCGCGGCCATTCCGGCAGTGGTGTTCTACAACAAGCTGAACTCGGATTCCGAGCGCATCCTGGGCGGCTACGAAAGCTTTGCCGATGAGTTCGCGACGATCCTGTCGCGCCAGCTGGACGCCTGAGCGATGGGCGGCGGGGTGGTCAAGGCAGCGGGCGGGGGCGGCAGGCGCGGGCGGCGCAAGGGCCGGGCCGCGGCGATGAGCGAGATCAACGTCACCCCCTTCGTGGACGTGATGCTGGTGCTGCTGATCATCTTCATGGTGGCAGCACCGATGCTGACGGTGGGCGTTCCGGTTGAATTGCCGAAGACGGCAGCCGCTGCCCTGCCGACCGAGCCGGAAGAGCCGTTGACGATCACCGTCACGGCGGAGGGGGCGATCTCGATCCAGACCACCGAGGTGTCGGATGCGGAGATGATCCCCCGGCTGACGGCGATTGCGGCGGAGCGGACCTCGAAGAAGGTATTCCTGCGGGCGGACGGGTCGGTGCCTTATGCGCGGGTGGCGCAGGTCATGGGGGCGCTGAACGCGGGCGGGTTCAACGAGATCGGTCTGGTGACGGATGCCGAGGGGCCGACCTTCGGCGCAGGCGAGGCTGTCGACGCCGGGTCGGACGGCTGATCCATGCAAACGGGGACGATCTTTTCCGGGGTCGGGCACGCAGGTCTGATCCTGTGGGTGCTCGTCGGGGACTGGCTGTTCCCGGCCAGGCCCGTGGACGAGGTCATCGTGACGTCCACCACGATCATGACCAGCGCGGAGTTTGCCGAGTTGCAGGCGGCGTCGACGCCGACCCCGGCGGCCGAGGCGGCCCCGGTGCGGCCCCAGGCGCGGCCGGAAGAGGTGGCGGAGCCGGAGCCGGAGCCATTGCCGGAGCCGGAGCCATTGCCGGAACCAGAGCCCGAACCAGAGCCTTTGCCCGAACCGGAGCCTTTGCCGGAGCCTCTGCCTGATCCAGAGCCGCTGCCCGAGCCAGAGCCCGTGCCGAGCGACGTGGTTCAGGCTGAAGAGGAGCAGGTCCTGCCGTCGGAGTCGACGGAGATCCAGCCTGCGCCAGAGGCAGAGGAGATCATCGCCCCCGATCCGGTCCAGCCCGAGACCGAGGCGGAAACATCGGACACCCCGGAGCCTGCGGTGAGTGACCAGCCCTCGGACGTGCCGGTGGAGGAGTTACCGCCGACCGAAGCGACGGTCCCGGAAGACACCGGCGACGTGACGCAGACCGAGGCGAATGAGGCTCAGACGGCAGAGACGGGGATGACCACCTCGCCCCGCCCGCGGGTCCGGCCCGAGCAACCGGCAGAGCCGCCGGTGGAGGTCGCCAGCGCCGAACCGGAGGAGGTGCCCGAAGAGGTGCCGGCGGAGGAACCGCCAGCGGAGCAGCCCGTCGATGACCCGTCCACCGACGCGGCAATTGACGCGCTTCTGGGCGAGGCGGTGGACGAGCCGGTCGAAGAGCCGGTCGAGACCGGCGGGCAGGACCTGCCGCAGGGGCCGCCGCTGACGGGCAGCGAGATGAGCAACATCTCCAGCGCGGTGGCGCGGAAGTGGAATCTGGGGGCTTCCTCGACCGACACGATGCGGACGATGGTGGTGATCCGGGTCAGTTTCGCGGCGGATGGACGGCCGACGGGCTTTGAGCTGCTGGAGGCGGACGGGCCATCGCAGGTGGCGGTGGATCAGCTTTTCCAGACGGCGCAGCGGGCGGTGAACCGGGCTGCGGCCGACGGCGGGCTGCCCTTGCCGGCAGACAAATATGACACCTGGCGCGTGCTGGACCTGGTGTTCGACGCCAACGGGATGACGCTTCGATGAGGGCGTCGCCTGTGCAACCTTTCGCCGATGGGGCGGTTGTCCCTGAAGTTCTGCTATCCTCCCGGGCGCAGTGCCGGGCAAAGACACAAATGAAACGGAGCCTGAACCGATGAGAGCAGCTTTCCAGACCTTGCTTGCGCTGATGCTGAGCGTGTCCCTGACCGGGGGTGCCCCGGCCTTGGCCCAGAACGCTCCGCCCAGGATCGTGATCGGGCCGGGGGTGATCGAGCCGATGCCGATTGCCATCCCGACCTTCATCGACGAGGGCGGCGCGGGGGAATATGCGCGCGAGATCAGCCGCGTGGTGCAGGCCAACCTGGAGGGGACGGGGTTCTTCCGCACCATCGGGGAAGAGGCCTACATCAGCCGCATCACCAGCTTTGACGGCGGGGTTGCCTATGAGGACTGGAAGGCGATCAACGCGCAGGTGCTGATCACCGGGGCGGTCAGTGTGAGTGGCGACCGCATCACCGTGAAGTTCCGCGCGCATGACGTCTTCAACGGCACCACGATGGAAGGTGCGGCCTTGCAGTTTGCGGGGACCACTCAAGGGTGGCGGCGGATGGCGCACAAGGTGTCGGACGTCGTTTATTCCAAGATTACTGGCGAGGGCGGATATTTCGACAGCCGCGTCGTCTTTGTGAGCGAGAGCGGGCCGAAGAACCAGCGGCTGAAGCGGCTGGCGGTGATGGACTACGACGGGGCCAATGTGGCCTACCTGACCGATAGCGCCTCGATCGTCCTTGCGCCGCGCTTTTCGCCGACGGGCGACCGGATCCTTTACACGAGCTATGAGTCCGGCTTTCCGCGGATCACGCTGATGGATGTGGGCAGCCTGGAGCGGCGGTCCCTGGATGAACAGCCCGGCACGATGACCTTCGCGCCCCGGTTCAGCCCGGATGGCAGCACGGTGGTCTTCAGCCTGGAGCAGGGCGGCAACACCGACATCTACTCGCTGGACCTGTCTTCGGGCGGGCTGAACCAGCTGACGAATGCGCCGTCGATCGAGACCGCGCCAAGCTTCAGCCCGGACGGCAGCCAGATCACCTTCGAGAGCGACCGCAGCGGCACGCCGCAGGTCTATGTGATGCCCGCAGGCGGCGGCGAGGGCACGCGGATTTCGGGCGGGGCGGGTCGTTATGGCACGCCGGTCTGGAGCCCGCGCGGTGACTACATCGCCTTCACCAAGCAGAACGAGGGCCGCTTCCACATTGGCGTGATGCGCACCGACGGCAGCGAGGAGCGCCTGCTGACGGCAAGCTTCCTGGACGAGGGCCCGACCTGGGCGCCAAACGGGCGCGTCCTGATGTTCACCCGCGAAACCAGCGGCGCGGGCGGGCAGGCGACGCTGTGGTCGGTCGACATCACCGGCCGCAATCTGAAGCAGATCCCGACGGAAGGACCGGCCTCGGACCCCGCATGGTCGCCGCTTTTGCCATAAAACGTGACGCGCCGCCGATTCCCACGGCGGCGCATTGGTGCTACTCTGGCCGCAATCGAGCCAATAAGAAGGATGAAATCCATGACCCTTGCTGCAAAGTCGCTTCTGCTGATCGCAACGCTGGCGCTGGCCGCCTGTAACAATCCGGACCGTTACGGGGCCGGTGGTGGCCCCGGCGGCGCAGGCGGCGCCGGTGGCGCGGGCACCGGCATCGACACCACGGGACTGGGCGATCCGAACAACCCGTCGTCGATTGCCTACTTCAACCAGCGCGTGGGTGACCGGGTCCTGTTCCAGGTCGACCAGTCGACGCTGACCCCGGAGGGCCGCGCCGTGCTGACCGCACAGGCCCAGTGGCTGATGACCAACGCGGGCTATGCGGCAATCATCGAAGGCCATGCGGATGAACAGGGGACACGGGAATACAACCTGGCCCTTGGCGCGCGGCGTGCGGCGGCGGTGCAGAACTTCCTGATCAGCCAAGGCGTCCCGGCGAACCGTCTGCGCACCATCAGCTACGGCAAGGAGCGCCCGATTGAGGTCTGTTCGACCGAGGCGTGCTATTCGCAGAACCGCCGCGCCGTGACGGTGCTTTCGGCTGGCGCTGGGGTCTGATGCGATGCGGCTGCTCCGACTTTTTCTCGTGCTTGCGCTGCTGCCGGTTTCGGCAGTGGCGCAGGACCGCGCCCAGACACTGGCCGACATCCGCGCCGAGCTGGCTGGTCTTGCGGCCGAGTTCAACGCGCTGAAGTCGGAACTGGTGTCCAGCGGCGCCGCCTCGACCGGGGCGGCGGGCGGCGATGCCTTGCAGCGGATGGACACGATCGAAGCGACGCTGGCGCGCCTGACCGCGCAGACCGAAGAGGTGGAGCTGAAGCTGAACCGGGTGGTCGCCGACGGCACCAACCGGATCGGCGACATCGAATACCGGCTGTGCGAGGCGACCGAGGGCTGTGACCCGACGACGCTCGGCGCGACCTCGGTTCTGGGAGGCGATACGGGCGCGGCTGCGGCGGTAGCGCCGGTTGTCACGGATGTCCCGGCTGCGGGCGGGGCGGAACTTGCGATCAGCGAGCAGGCGGATTTTGACCGGGCCAGGGAGGTGCTCGGTCAAGGTGACTTTCGCGGTGCTGAACAGCTCTTTGCGACCTTTGCCCAATCCTATCCTGGCGGACCGCTGACCCAGGAGGCGCTTTATCTGCGGGGCGATGCGCTGACGTCTCTGGGTGAGACATCGGCTGCGGCGCGGGCCTATCTCGATGCCTTCTCAGCCGCCCCTGACGGGACGCTGGCGCCGGACGCGCTTTTGAAGCTGGGGCAGGGGCTGGGCACGCTGGGCCAGGTGCCGGAAGCCTGCGTGACGCTGGGCGAAGTGGGCGTGCGCTATCCGGGCAGCATGGCGTCGACGCAGGCGAGCGTGGCGATGCAGGGGCTGGGGTGCCAGTAGAGGACAGTTTTGACTGGCTGAAGGACCGGGGCGAGGACGCCTCCCTGCTTTTCTCGACACAATCGGCGTTTAGTGCGCTTAGGGCGGTGCCCGCCACGATCGGACTTGCGGTATCGGGCGGGGGCGACTCCATCGCGATGCTGCACCTGATGGCGGAGGTCGCGGCGAAGACGGGCCGGGCGTTGCGGATCGTCACGGTGAACCACGGTCTGCGGGCCGAAGCTGCGGACGAGGCGGCCTTTGTCGCGGCGGTGGCCGAGGGGCTGGGGCTGCCGCAGGATGTGCTCCGCTGGGAGCATGGCGAGATCACCGGCAACCTGATGGAGCGTGCGCGGGAGGCGCGCTATCGGCTGATTGCCGACTGGGCGCGCAGGCACGGGATCGCGGACGTGGCTTTGGCCCATACCGCGGATGATGACGCGGAGGGCTTTCTGATCGGCCTGTCGCGGGCGGCGGGGCTGGAAGGCCTGAGCGGGATGCGGCAGTGCTGGACGGATGCGGGCGTGACCTTTCACCGCCCCTTCCTCGGCCATACCCGGGAAGAGTTGCGCGGTTTTCTGCGGCGCCACGGCCTGAGCTGGATCGAGGACCCCACGAACGAGAACGACCGCTTTACCCGGACGAAGGCCCGGCGCGCGCTGCGGTCCTTGCGCCCGCTTGGGATTACCGTCGAGCGGCTGGCGACCGTCGTCCGCAATCTGGCGATGGCCGAGGGTGTCGTGTCGGATACGCTGCGGCGGGCCGCGCAGGGGGTGGTGACCGAGGCGGCAGGTGCGCTGACCTTTGAGCGACGGGCTTTTCTGGACCTTGGACCAGAACTGGACCGGCTGCTCCTTGGCGCGATGCTGCGTTGGATGACGGGGGCGACCCACGCGCCACGCGCGGATGGTCTGCGCAACCTGCATCTGGCGCTGGTTGCGGGCCGGGATGCCACCCTGGCCGGGTGCCGGTTCCGCCATCGGGATGGTGTCGTGACCGTCAGCCGCGAGGTGCGTGCGGTGGGTGTACCAGTGCTGGCCGGTGAGTTGTGGGACGGGCGTTGGCGGGTCGAGGGCGCTGCGGGCGAGGTGCGGGCCCTGGGCGCAGCGGGACTGCGGCAGTGCCCGGACTGGCGGGCGCTTGGCCTTGCCCGGCAGGTGCTGGAGGTGACGCCGGGGGTGTGGCGGGGCGACACTCTGGTCGCGGCCCCCTCAGCGGGATTTGGCCCGGGCACTGCGACATGCGCGCCCAGCTTTCATGCACATCTGTTATCGCATTGAACCCGACGACAAACTGACTATCTTGACAGCCAAGGCCGCTTCCGATCTCGGGCTTGCGGCACATGTGGGAGATGCCTTGTGGGCAATGCGCGCAATATCGCTTTCTGGGTCGTGCTGCTGATCCTTGTGATGGCTCTGTTCCAGCTGTTTTCCGGCGGTCAGACAACCTCGTCCTCGCGGACACTGAGCTATTCCGAATTCATCCAGCGGGTGAATGCCGGTCAGGTTTCCGGCGTCACTCTGGATGGCGAGCGGGTGATCATCCGGGCGAGTGACGGCAACACCTATGTCGCGATCAAGCCACAAGGCGAAGTGGTGACCGAAGCGCTGACGCGCGACCTGATTGCCAAGGGCGTGTCGGTTCAGGCCGAACCGCAGGCGCAGTCGGGTTTCATGTCGCTGCTGTCGCTCTGGCTGCCCTTCATCCTGCTGATCGGGATCTGGCTGTTCTTCATGAACCGCATGCAGGGCGGCGGTCGGGGCGGCGCGATGGGCTTTGGCAAGTCGCGCGCGAAGTTGCTGACGGAAAAGTCGGGCCGGGTGACGTTTGATGACGTGGCCGGGATCGACGAGGCCAAGGAAGAGCTGGAAGAGATCGTGGAATTCCTGCGCAACCCGCAGAAGTTCAGCCGTCTTGGCGGCAAGATCCCCAAGGGTGCGCTGCTGGTCGGCCCTCCCGGCACCGGCAAGACGCTGCTGGCCCGCGCCATTGCGGGTGAGGCCGGCGTGCCGTTCTTCACCATCTCGGGTTCCGACTTTGTGGAAATGTTCGTCGGTGTCGGTGCATCCCGTGTGCGCGACATGTTCGAGCAGGCCAAGAAAAACGCGCCCTGCATCGTCTTCATCGACGAGATTGACGCTGTCGGCCGCGCGCGTGGCGTCGGCATGGGCGGCGGCAATGACGAACGTGAGCAGACGCTGAACCAGCTTCTGGTCGAGATGGACGGGTTCGAGGCGAACGAGGGTGTCATCATCGTCGCTGCCACCAACCGCAAGGACGTGCTGGACCCGGCACTTTTGCGTCCTGGCCGGTTCGACCGTCAGATCCATGTGCCGAACCCTGACATCAAGGGCCGCGAGAAGATCCTGTCCGTCCACGCCCGCAAGGTGCCCTTGGGGCCGGACGTTGACCTGCGCACGATTGCGCGGGGCAGCCCGGGGTTCAGCGGTGCCGACCTGATGAACCTCGTGAACGAGGCGGCGTTGATGGCTGCCCGCGTTGGGCGCAGGTTCGTGACCATGGTCGATTTCGAACAGGCCAAGGACAAGGTCATGATGGGCGCGGAACGCCGCAGCATGGTCCTGACCGACGACCAGAAGGAAAAGACCGCCTATCATGAGGCTGGCCACGCCATCGTGGGAATGAACCTGCCGAAGTGCGACCCGGTCTACAAGGCGACGATCATCCCCCGTGGCGGTGCCCTTGGGATGGTGGTCAGCTTGCCGGAAATGGACCGTCTGCAGATGCACAAGGACGAGGCCAAGCAGCGCATCGCGATGACGATGGCGGGCAAGGCCGCCGAGATCATCAAGTATGGCGAGGAGGGTGTGTCCTCTGGCCCGGTGGGTGACATCCAGCAGGCAAGCGGTCTGGCCCGTGCCATGGTCATGCGCTGGGGCATGTCCGACAAGATCGGCAACATCGACTACTCGGAAGCGCATGAAGGCTATCAGGGCAACACCGCAGGCTTCTCGGTCAGTGCCGAGACGAAGCAGGCCATCGAAGGTGAAGTGAAGGCGCTGATTGACGAAGGCTATGAGCAGGCGCGGCAGATCCTTCTGGACAAGGCCGATGACTTCGAGCGTCTGGCCAAGGGGCTTTTGGAATATGAGACGCTGACGGGCGACGAGATCCGCAAGGTGATTGCGGGCGAAGCGCTGGGAAGCGGGGATGATGCCGACAAGCCGGCCTCGGGCGGGGGCGGGGCGTCGATCGCCGCGATCCCGAAGACCCGGGCGCGCAAGCCAAAGCCGGGGGCCGAGCCGGAACCTGCTCCGCTTTGAGCTGACCGCATCCGAAAACCCAAGGCCCCGCCAAGCGCGGGGCCTTTTGCTTGGCACGCGCTGCGGCTAGGCTGCGCCTTGCGGGGCAGCGGGGAGCCGAAGATGATCAACGCTTACCGGGTCAAGGACGAGCGGCTGGAACGGCTGGACCTCGATGACAGCCGCCTGCATGAGGCGCTGTGGATTGATCTGGAAACACCCACGCTGGCCGAGGAGCAGGCGGTTGAGGCGGCGCTTGGCATCGGCGTGCCCACGCGTGAGGACATGCAGGAGATCGAGATCTCCTCGCGCATCTACCGCGAGGGCGGGGCGCTTTTCCTGACCGTGCAAATCGTGGCGACGCTGGACGCCCGGCATTCCGAGATCGGGCCGGTGACCTTTGTCGTGCTTTCCGACCGGCTGGTCACGGTGCATTACCACAACCCCGGTTCGCTGAGACATTTCGCGCAATGGGCCGGCCGGCACGACTCGCGCCTTGCGACGGGGGTCGATGCGCTGCTGGGGCTTCTGGAGTCGGTGGTGGACCGCTTGGCCGACCTTCTGGAGGCCGAGGCGCGCAAGCTCGACCTGTTGTCGAAGGCCGTGTTCGAGGCGCACCGGCCTTCGGGCAAGGGCGAGACCTTGTCTGTGGTGCTGCAGCGGATCGGGCGGGCGGAGGACATGAACGGCAAGGTCAAGGAAAGCCTCGGGACGATCCAGCGCATGGTCGGACACTTGCGCGTGGCCGGCCCTTCGGCCGAAGGGCTGACGCTGACGCCTGCCAACAAGCATGCGCTGCGGACCCTGCTGCAGGACGTGCAATCCCTGGCCGAGGTGGCGGGGACGCAGACCGAAAAGGTCCGCTTCCTGCTGGACGCGACGCTGGGGGTGATCAACATCCGGCAATCCGACGTCATCAAGATATTCTCGGTCGTGGCCTTCGTCTTCCTGCCGCCGACGCTGATTGCCAGCATCTACGGGATGAACTTCGTTCACATGCCCGAGCTGGCATGGACCTGGGGCTACCCGATGGCGCTGGGGCTGATGGTCATCTCGGCGCTGGTGCCCTATGCGATCTTCCGGTGGAAGAAGTGGCTCTGACCACCGCATCGGACTGGGACCCCGCCCGTTATGCTGCGTTCCGCGATCTGCGCTTGCGGCCGGCGCTGGACCTGCTCGCGCGGGTTGGGGATCTGCCGGCGGGGGATGTGATCGACCTTGGCTGCGGCGACGGGGCGGTGGGGCCTGCGCTGGTGGCGAGATACAAGCGGGATCGCCCGGTGATCGGCGTCGATTCCTCGCCCGCGATGCTGCGCGAGGCGGCAGCGCGCCGGACGGCAGCGGGCAACCCGCTTTACAGCGGCCTGACGCAGGCTGACATCGCGCTTTGGGCAGTCCACACGCCCGCTGCGCTGATCTTTTCCAACGCCGCGCTGCATTGGCTGGGCGATCATGCGGCGCTGATGCCGCGGCTGGCGGGGATGCTTACGCCCGCCGGGATGCTGGCGGTGCAGATGCCGCGGCAGGGGGATGCGCCCTCGCACCGCCTGCTGCGCGCGGTGGCGGAGCGGCTGTTTCCGGACCGCGTGCCGCGACGAGAGTCGCCCGTGCTGCCGGCGGAGGCCTATGCATCGCTCCTCTCGCCGCTGGGCGAGGTGGATGCCTGGACGACCGAGTACGTCCAACGCCTTTCGCCGGTCGCCACGGGTCATCCGGTCCGGGCCTTCACCGAAAGCACGGCGATGCGGCCCTATGTCGAGGGCCTGACGCCCGAGGAGGTGACAGCTTTCGGTGCTGCCTATGAGGCGGCGCTGGGGCAGGCCTATCCCCCCTTGCCTTCGGGAGAGGTTCTGTTTCCCTTCACCCGTGTCTTCTTTGTGCTGCGGAGGTTCTGATGCCGGCCCTTGTTCCAACGTCTTTCACGGCGCGGGTTGTCTGGCTGGGCTATCAGCCCGTGCCGGTGGAAAAGCTGGTGATAACCTCGGTGCCCCTGACGGTGATGCCACTGTCCTTTGCGGGCTTTGCGGGCGAGGTTCATGCCGGGGTCACGCGCCCCTCCTGCAGCCGAGTGCTGAAGCAGCATCCGCGCGATACCAAGATCCGGAACGTGCGGCAGCTTTGCGTGGTAAGCGCGGAGGAGATGGCGGAGGTGGCGGCGGACATGGGGCTGGAGGTGACGGACCGCGAAGGTCTTTGGGCCTGGGTCGGTGCCTCCGTGGTGTTGGAGGGGATCCCGGACCTGACGCACTTGCCGCCCTCGGCCCGGCTGCAGGGGCCGGATGGGGTGACGCTGGTCGTGGACATGGAGAACCTGCCCTGCCAGGAGCCGGCGGTGACCATCGAGCAGACGCGCCCGGGGATGGGCAAGGGCTTCAAGCGCGCGGCAAAGGGCAAGCGCGGCGTCACGGCCTGGGTGGAGCGGGAGGGAGTCTTGCGCCTGGGCGATGTGGTGACGCTGCATGTGCCGGCGCAGCGGGCCTGGCGGGGCTGAAGGCGCGCACCCTAGAGGGGTTTACACCGTCCGAACCGCGCGTGCGATTTTTGTCCGGGGTGGAAGACAAATCATGTCGAAACTTTCCGGTTGTCGCGTAAGGTGCGGGATGTTTCCAATCGGAAACGCGCGCTGGCGATTTTCGCGGCTTTCAGGTCGGAAACCAGCCTAGCCGGGTGGATATGGCCCGATATCACGTCGCAAACGGCGCATGAGATCCAGGGAGACGTGGAATGGCCTTCAAGACCGACATCGAGATTGCGCGTGAGGCGAAGAAGAAGCCGATCATGGAGATCGGGTCCAAGCTCGGCATTCCGGCGGAGCATCTTCTGCCCTACGGCCATGACAAGGCGAAGATCGGTCAGGAGTTCATCAAGTCGCTGGAAGGCCGCCCCGATGGCAAGCTGATCCTTGTGACCGCGATCAACCCGACGCCTGCGGGCGAGGGCAAGACCACGACGACCGTGGGTCTGGGTGACGGACTGAACCGGATCGGCAAGAAGGCGGTGGTCTGCATCCGCGAGGCCAGCCTTGGCCCGAACTTCGGGATGAAGGGCGGCGCTGCGGGCGGCGGTTATGCGCAAGTGGTGCCGATGGAGGAGATGAACCTTCACTTCACCGGCGATTTCCATGCGATCACCAGCGCCCACAACCTGCTGTCGGCGATGATCGACAACCACATCTACTGGGGCAACAGCCTTGAGATCGACGAGCGCCGGATCGTCTGGCGCCGGGTGATGGACATGAACGACCGCGCGCTGCGCGACATCGTGGTGAACCTCGGCGGCGTGTCGAACGGCTTCCCCCGGCAGACCGGCTTCGACATCACGGTGGCCAGCGAGGTCATGGCGATCCTGTGCCTGTCCAACGATCTTGCGGACCTTGAAAAAAGGCTGGGCGATATCGTCGTGGCCTACACCCGCGAGAAGAAGCCGATCTATTGCCGCGACATCAAGGCGGACGGCGCGATGACGGTGCTTCTGAAGGACGCGATGCAGCCGAACCTGGTGCAGACGCTGGAGAACAACCCGGCCTTCGTGCATGGCGGACCGTTTGCGAATATCGCGCATGGCTGCAACTCGGTCATCGCGACCAAGACCGCGCTGAAGCTGGGTGAGTATGTGGTGACGGAAGCGGGTTTCGGGGCTGACCTCGGGGCCGAGAAGTTCTTCGACATCAAGTGCCGCAAGGCGGGGTTGAAGCCTGCCGCCGCAGTGATCGTGGCAACGGTGCGCGCGATGAAGATGAACGGCGGAGTGGCGAAGGCCGACCTTGGGGCCGAGGATGTGGACGCCGTGAAGAAGGGCTGCCCGAACCTTGGCCGCCACATCGGCAACGTCAAGAGCTTCGGGGTGCCGGTGGTCGTGGCAATCAACCACTTCTTCAGCGACACCGACGCCGAGATTGCCGCCGTGCAGGCCTATGTCGCCGAGCAGGGGGCGGAAGCGATCCTCTGCAAGCATTGGGCGCATGGGTCGGCCGGGATCGAAGAGCTGGCGAAGAAGGTCGTCAGTCTGGCCGAGTCCGGCGTGGCGAACTTTGCGCCGCTCTACCCCGACGAGATGCCGCTGTTCCAGAAGCTGGAGACCATCGCCAAGCGCATCTACCACGCCGACGAGGTCATCGCCGACAAGTCGATCCGCGACCAGCTCAAGACCTGGGAAGCCGCCGGCTACGGCCATCTGCCGATCTGCGTGGCCAAGACGCAGTATTCCTTCACCACCGACCCGACGGTACGCGGTGCGCCCACCGGACATACGGTTCCGGTGCGCGAAGTGCGGCTTTCGGCTGGTGCCGGTTTCATCGTGGCGATCTGCGGTGAGATCATGACGATGCCGGGCCTGCCCAAGGTCCCAAGCGCGGAAGTGATCCGGCTGAACGATGCGGGCCATGTCGAGGGACTGTTCTAAGCGGTCGCATTGCCCTTTGCGGGCTGTCCCCTTATCTCGGGGGCAGCCTTGCGAACGGAGACGACGATGCTGAAACCCGCCGATTGCACCACGATGGCCGAGATCCGGGCCGAGATCGACCGGCTGGACGAAGACCTCGTCCGGCTGTTCGCGGAACGGGCGGGCTATATCGACCGGGCGGCGGAGATCAAGGCCGAGGTGGATCTGCCGGCTCGGATCGGAAGCAGGGTGGAGGAGGTGGTGGGCAACGTGCGCCGCCATGCCGACACCTACGGGCTGCCACCCGAGTTGGTGGAAAAGCTTTGGCGGCGGCTGATCGACTGGTCCATTGCGCGCGAGGAAAACAAGCTTGGGCCAGACAGTCTGCGGAAGGGATGAAAGCAGGTACGCGATGACTGCCACATTGATCGACGGCAAGGCCATCGCGGCCCGGATGCGGGATGAGACGAGGGCGGAGGCAGGGCGGCTGACGGCCCTGGGCTGGGCGCCGCGGCTGGTTTCGATCTCGGTCGGGGATGTGGCGGCGGCAGAGCTTTATGTCCGCAACCAGAAGAAGTCGGCGGAAGCGGCGGGCGTGGGCTTCGAGGCGCGGAACTATCCTGAAAGCATCAGTCTGGAGCAGTTGCAAGGCGTGCTGGCGGGGCTGAACGCGGACCCGCGGGTGAACGGGATCATCATCCAGCGGCCGTTGCCCGCGCATATCCCGGTGAAGGCGCTGCAGAAGGCGGTGCATCCGATGAAGGACGTGGAGGGGATGCATCCTTCGTCCATCGGCAACATCGTCTACAACGACCTGACGCTTGGCCCCTGCACGGCGGTCGCGGCGGTGGAGATCCTGAAGACGCTGCCCCTGAAGATGGAGGGGCTGGACGTCTGCGTGATCGGGCATTCCGAAATCGTCGGCAAGCCGATTGCCTTCCTGATGATGGGGCTGGGGGCCACGGTGACGGTCTGCCACCACATGACCAGGCAGGTCGCGGTGCACTCCCGTGCGGCGGATGCGGTGTTCGTCGCGGTGGGCAAGCCGGGGCTGGTCCGGGGCGAGATGCTGAAGCCGGGTGCTGCGCTGATCGACATCGGAATCAACCTGGTTGACGGCAAGACGGTGGGCGATGCCGAGTTCGCCAGCTGCGCCGAGGTGGCGGGCTGGATCACTCCGGTCCCCGGCGGGGTCGGGCCGGTGACGGTGGCGATCCTGATGAAGAACGCAGTGCTGGCGACGCGCTTGCAGATGGAACATTACCGGACGGCCTTTGCCGCTGCGGTCTAACGGAGGAAGCGGGATGACGGCCAAAGTGATCGACGGCAAGGCCTTTGCGGCCAGGGTGCGGGGGCAGGTTGCCGAACACGTGGCGCGGCTGAAGGAAAGCCACGGAATCACACCGGGGCTGGCGGTGGTGCTGGTGGGCGAGGACCCGGCGTCGGAGGTTTATGTGCGCAACAAGGGCGTGCAGACCGTCGAGGTCGGAATGGCCTC
>JANPJZ010000108.1:0-6911 GCA_031425795.1 Rhodobacter sp.
AAACCGCCCGCGCTGCCAGATGGCAGGCGGGCGGTTTTGCAATGGTCGGGCCGGAGAGATTCGAACTCTCGACCTCCCGCCCCCCAGACGGACGCGCTAACCAGGCTGCGCTACGGCCCGACACGGGGCGATACATACTGGATTTCCGGGCCGGGGCAAGCGGGAAAGCACATGACTCCGGTCAGCCCCGACCGCCGTCTGCACGTGCTGCCATTTCAGCGCGCAACCGGATGAGACGACCACGCAAAGCGGCGACCTCAGCCAAGCCGCTGGTGAAAGCTTTGGGCGGCAAGGCCCTGAGAAGGATGGCAAAACTGGTATCGTCCCGCAAGCTTGGTTGGCGAGGTCCGGGCGGCGTGGGCTTTGCGTCGGCAGCGGCGGCAAAAAGCGGAAGATCGGGCTGGGCAGCAGCCTTGACCGGCATCGGCTGAGGCGCTTCGTCCAGGTCATCCTCGACCGCGATAAAGCCTGCTTCCGGCACCTCTTCTTCCGTAGGGTCCTCCGGAACCTCCACCGAGGGCCCAAGGTCCGCTTCGACTGCCGTGAGGTCGACGTAAGGTGTCGAATCGCCCGAAAGTCTTGCCACATGGCGCACACCCTGGTCACGCAGGATACGCTGGACGCCCCGGATCGTCAGACCTTCGTCATGCAACAGGCGCTTGATGCCGGACAGGAGAGCCACATCCGAGGGGCGGTAGTAGCGCCGCCCGCCCGCCCGCTTGACCGGCTTGATCTGTGGAAAACGGGTTTCCCAGAACCGCAGCACATGGGCCGGCGTTTCGAGAACTTCGGCCACTTCGCTGATCGTGCGGAAGGCGTCCGGCGACTTGTCCATCCGCTAACGCCCTCTCAGCGCTTCTTTCCGGCGGCGACGCGATCCTTCATGAGGTGCGAGGGGCGGAAAGTCAGGACGCGGCGGGGGCTGATCGGCACTTCTTCGCCCGTTTTGGGGTTGCGGCCGACGCGGGCGGACTTGGCACGCACCGAGAAGGTGCCGAAGGACGAGATCTTTACCGTCTCGCCTTCGGACAGCGCGTCCGACATGTGCTGCAGCACGCTTTCGACAAGATTGGCAGATTCGTTGCGGCTAAGGCCGACCTCGCGAAAGACGGCTTCGCTTAGGTCCATCCTGGTCAAGGTCTTCTCGCTCATCCCGTCCCCCACGACGTTGTTTTGACGACCATGCGGCGGATGGATTTACGAGTCAATATCAACCACTTGGAACGCGGGGTTAAAGGCGTCTACCAGCGCAGGACGACCGAGCCCCAGGCGAGGCCGCCACCGATGGCCTCGGTGACCAGCAGATCGCCGGGTTTGATCTGCCCGCGCGCGCGTCCGACCGACAGCGCCAGCGGGATCGACGCCGCCGAGGTGTTGCCATGGTCCTGCACGGTGACGATCACGCGGTCCATCGGGACCTGCATCCGCTTGGCGGTGCCTTCGATGATGCGGATGTTGGCCTGATGAGGCACGATCCAGTCTACATCCTCGGGCGTGAGGCCGGCCTTGTCCAGGGCGCGATGCGCGGTTTCGGCAAGCTTTTCAATGGCGTGGCGAAAGACCTCCTTGCCCTCCATCACCAGATGCCCGGTGGTGCCGGTCGAGGTGCCGCCATCGACGTAAAGGATGTCGCGGTAGCGCCCGTCCGAGTTCAGGTCAGCGGACAGGATGCCCCGGTCGGCGGTCGTGCCGGTGCCCTCGGTCGCCTCGAGGATGAGCGCCCCGGCGCCGTCACCGAAAAGGACACAGGTTCCGCGGTCTTTCCAGTTCATCAGCCGGCTGAAGGTCTCGGCCCCGATCACCAGCACGCGCTGCGCCTGGCCGGAGAGGATCAGCGTGTTCGCCGTGGTCAGCGCGAAAACGAATCCCGCACAGACCGCCTGCACGTCGAAGGCAAAGCCGCGCGTCATGCCAAGGGCCGATTGCACCATCGTCGCCACGGCGGGAAAGGTCAGATCTGGGGTGGAGGTCGCCACGATGATTGCATCAATGTCGTTCGCCACCAGTCCCGCATCGGCCAGCGCGGCCTCTGCCGCGCGGGTGGCAAGGTCGCTGGTCATCTGGCCTTCGGCCGCGAAATGGCGCCTCTCGATCCCCGAGCGGGAGCGGATCCATTCGTCGGACGTGTCCACGATGGCCTCGAACTCCGAATTCGGGACCACACGGTCGGGCAGGTAATGCCCGACGCCCTTGACTGCGGCGCGTATCGTCATTGGGTCGGACTGCTCCCCGCCCCGGCAGTGCTGCCAGGTTCTGTTTGCACCACATCCTGCCCCGCGCCTTCGGCCGATGCAACCCGCGCAGCCAGCCGCTCGATGAAGCGCACCTGTGCCAGCTGGTAGGCGAGCCCGATGGCTGCGGCCACACCGGTTGCATCCGCCGAACCGTGGGACTTTACCACAGTGCCATTCAGCCCAAGGAAGACGCCGCCGTTCACCTGGCGCGGGTCCATCCGTTTCTGCAGCCGTTTCAAGGATTTCAACGCCAGAAGGGCCGCAAACTTTGACAGGATGCCCGCACCGAATTCCTCACGCATGAAGTCCGAAATCAGTTTCGCCGTGCCCTCGCCGGTCTTCAGCGCCACGTTCCCGGTAAACCCGTCCGTCACGATCACATCGACCCGGTCCGAAGGCAGATCGCCGCCCTCGACGAAGCCCACATATTCGAAATCGCTGATTGCGGCCACGGCGGGCATCCGGTCATGCGCTTCCTTGAGTTCGGCCCGGCCTTTGTGCTCTTCGGTGCCGACGTTCAGCACGCCCACTCTGGGGCGGGACACGGCAAGGCCGTTCCGGGCATAGGATGCGCCCATCACCGCGTATTGCAACAGATCGTCGGCTTCCGCCTTCACGTCGGCGCCAACGTCCAGCATCAGGTTGAAACCACCCGGATTGCGCGAGGGCCAAAGGCAGGCAATCGCCGGACGGTTCACGCCGGGCAACTTGCGCAGCCGCAACATGGAGACAGCCATCAATGCGCCGGTGTTGCCGCAAGACACGGCCACAGTGGCTTCGCCTTCCTTGACGCTGTCGATCGCCCCCCACATCGATGTCCCGGCACCGTGACGCATCACTTGGGCAGGCTTGTCAGTCATCGTGACGACGCGTGGCGCATGGCGCAGGATGCAGCGGTCGGCCAGAATGGGATGGCGCGCGATCAGGGGGGCAAGCACCGCCTCATCGCCGTGCAGAAGTGCGGTCATTGCAGGATGGCTTGCCATCGAATCGGCAAGACCGGCAACGACTGCTGCCGGTCCTCGATCGCCGCCCATGGCATCAACCGAAATCACAACGCGCTCAGAAGCCGTGGCAGACGCAGACTCGGGTCCGGTGGCCATGGTCAGGACGCGCCGTGGCGCGGCTTACGCCGCGTCCTCGTCAACGTCCACTTCGCGGGCCATCGATACGATTTCGCGCGAATCGTAGTGGCCGCAGGCCGGGCACACATGGTGCGGGCGCTTCAGCTCGCCACAGTTCGGGCAGTCGTTCGGGTTCGCGGCGACCAGCGAGTCATGCGCGCGACGCATGTTGCGCTTGGATTTGGTGGTTCGGTTCTGCGGGACAGCCATGTCACAACCTCAGGCAGTGGGGACAGGCCCCGGATTAACTGTAACAAGCGTTTCGGTCAGGTGTGCCTCGGCAATAGCCGACCGATGCTGCTTCACAGCTTGAATGAGGCGCGATACATACTCGGATTTCGGACACGCGCAAGCCCTTTTCGCCGCCACGACGGCGACGGAAACAGCGGGTTTCAGCCGGGATTCCCATCCTCCGGGTCGATTTTGCCGGTCAGCTTGCCCGCCAGCGCCGCAAGTCCGGCAAAGGGCTTGAGGTCGGCATCCGACAGGGGGACGACCCCCTCGGGCGCAGCGGCGATCACGCCCAGTTCGGCCCCCGGCGCGCGCGGGTAAAGTGGCAGCGCCAGCATCAGCGCTTCGGCGGCGATCGCGGCGGTGTCGATCACCTCGGGCATCGGTTCGGTCGTGTCATCTTCGGGCATCTCCACTTCTTCGCCATCAGGCGGGGCAAGACCCGCGATGAACCGCCGACGCACCGCTTCATCAACGCGCGAGCGGACCGGCACCAGGGTAACGATACAGGACTGGTCGGCCACTGCGGTCAGTTGGGCGGTCAGCACCATCTCGTCACGGCCAACCGGCGTGATCTCGCCCCGGAACTGCATTGCGTGCAGGCCGAGAAGCCCAAGCTCTGAGGCAAGTGCGGCGCGCGCTTCGGCGTTGGGGGCATAGGAAAAGCGGGTCGGCTTTCGCGGGCTGAGCCCGCCGGTCCGGAAGCTTGTCGGGCTGGGGGGTGCAGGATCGGTCATTGCAGGGGGCCTTGAGCTGGAATCTTGGGGAAAGTGCAGACGGCCACCGCGGAAGGCGTTCCATTCTTGAACAAGGGGCCACCCTTCTGATATCCCCTTTGCCAAGGGTTTAGAAGAACCCGCGTCGGCAGCGGCGTTTTTTGGCGGGCATGAGGGCAGGTATGGCGGTATTCCGGTTGGCGCGGACGGTCCTTGCGGCCCTCGACGGCCCGCGCAAGCAGGGCGCGGTTCTTATCCTTGCCGCCGCCCTGTCAGCCTGCTCGCCGGTCTATCGCAACCACGGCTATGTGCCGGCCGAGGATGAGTTGGCGCAGGTAGAGGTCGGCGTCGATACGCGCGAAACCGTGGGAACCAAGATTGGCCGCCCCTCGACTTCGGGGCTTCTGAACGACGAAGGCTGGTTCTACGTCCAGAGCCGGTATGTCCACCGCGGACCGCGGGAGCCAAAAGAGATCGAGCGTCAGGTGCTGGCCGTCACTTTCAGCGAAGCCGGTGTTGTGGAGAACATCGCCCGCTACGGGCTTGAGGATGGCAAGGTCGTCCAGATCTCGCGCCGCGTGACCGAGACGAACATAAAGGGGCTGAGCCTGATCCAGCAGCTTCTCGGCAACTTCGGTCGCCTGGACGCAGGCGGGCTGCTGGGCGAGTGAGCCTGGGCCCGGCATCGACCGGGCCCTAGTTTGGGTCAATCCTCCGGTTCGAACCGCAGCGCCACGCCGTTGATGCAGTAGCGCAGCCCGGTGGGCTTGGGCCCGTCTGGAAACACATGGCCGAGATGCGCCTCGCAGCGGTTGCAGTGCACCTCGGTCCGGCGCATGAACCAGGTGTTGTCGGACTGCTCGGCCACCATGTCGCCCTCCAGGGGCGCGTAAAAGCTGGGCCAGCCGGTCCCGGAGTCGAACTTCGTTTTCTGGTCGAAGAGCGGCGCGTCGCAGCAGATGCAACGATAGGTCCCAGGGTCTTTTGGAAAATTCTCGTGGGTGAAGGCGCGTTCGGTGCCGTGCTTGCGGGTGACCTTGAAGGCGAGGTCGGAAAGCTGGGCCTGCCATTCCGCATCAGACTTGACGATCTTGTCCATTGTCGGGACTCCTGTTCTATCCGTCCTATCTAGGGCGCGAAAGGGTGGGGGAAAAGGGCGTGCAACCGTTGATCAGGGGGGCTCTTGTGGCGCGGTTGGCGGAAGGGCTCGCCGACATGGACCGGATCATGGCCTTCCGCCGCATGGCTTTCCCCCGTCGCAGCGGCCTCGAGGAGGACGCGCAGGACGCCCTGTCCGCCCATGTGATGGTCGAGGGGCAGGGCGGCCTCATGGGCTATTTCCGGGTGATGCTGTTCGGCTGGGGGGCTGGCCTTGAGCAGGGCTATGCCGCGCGCTTTTATGATGTGGGGCCTCTGTCGGGCTATGCCCGGCCCATTGCCGAGATCGGGCGGTTCTGTGTGGCGCCTGGTGGTGTGCATCCGGATGTGCTGCGGCTGGCCTGGGGGGCGATGACGCGGGTGGTGGAGGAGGGGCAGGCGGGGCTGCTGGTCGGCTGCACTTCCTTTCGCGGGGCGGATTGGCGGCTCCACCGGGCGGGGCTGGCCTTGCTTGCGGCCGAGTACGTGGGGCCGGAGGATCACCGGCCGGGACGGAAGGCCGAGGACGTCGTGGACTACCCCGCCCTGGTGGGAGCCGTAGGGGACAGGAGAGCCGCGCTCGCTGGCCTGCCGCCGCTGTTGCGGACCTATCTTGGGATGGGGGGATGGGTCAGCGATCACGCGGTGGTGGACCGCGAGCTGGACACGCTGCACGTCTTTACCTGCGTCGAGGTGGACCGGATACCGGCCGCAAGGGCGGCCAGTTTGCGGCCGTGGCCGGGTAGTGTCCCGGGCAGGGACAGGGGGTCCGATCTCGTCTTTTCAATGGGTTGGCCTTGGAACTTAAGGCTTCGTTAACCTTTGCCCTGGAGTCAATTGCCAAGGCGGGCCTTGGCCTCGGCACCGATGGCATAGGCTTCGGCTTCGACCGCCTGGTGATCGACCACATAGCGGCGGGAAAACTCCATCAGACCCCAGCGGCGGAACTGCTCGACATGCTTAACCTCATGCACCCAGAGCGCGACGTCGTTCTCGGCGTCCCAGGCATTGGCGAAGGTGATCGTGTCGATGGTGGTCACGGCGCTCGCCTCGCCGTACCGGATCGAGAGGGACTGGACGATGGACCCCTCGGCGATGCCGACGGTGTATTCGACACTGTCCAGCAACTCGGCCGGATACCAGGCGAGAAGCGCCTCGCGGATGTGGGGCGGCATGGGCCTGGTTCCGGCGGCCCAGGCGGCATCGCGCGAGGTCAGGAGCGCGTTGGCCAGCGCGGCGGTGGCGATGTCGATCCCGGTCTCTATCGCGGCCTGGGGGTCGAGGAAGCCCTGTGCCTGCGAAGCCGTCGCGGACAGGCCCGCGAGGCAAAGGAGGGCGAGGGGGGCGAGCCCCATCGGGAGATGGCCAAGGCGCATGGTGGAAGGGTGCCAACTCTGCGGGCCGGGTTCAACCGGGGAGGGGGGCAGTGACGGAAAGGTGAGAAGCGCCTAAGCGACCGAATAGGTCAG
>JANPJZ010000109.1:0-4159 GCA_031425795.1 Rhodobacter sp.
CATCGGCCCGCCCGAGACCATGATGGTGGGCAGGTCGCAGCTTGCCGCGCCCATCAGAAGCGAGGGCGTGGTCTTGTCGCAGCCGACGAGGCAGACGACACCGTCCATCTGCTGGCCACGAATGGTTTCCTCCACCGCCATAGCGGCGAGGTTGCGGAACATCATCGCGGTGGGGCGGAAGCCGGATTCAGAGACGGAGAAGACGGGGACGATGACGGGGAAGCCGCCGGCCTCATAGACGCCATGCTTCACCCGTTCGGCGAGGTCGTTGAGGTGGGCATTGCACGGGTTGAGTTCGGAGAAGGTGTTCAGGATGCCGATGACCGGGCGGCCGTCGAACAGGTCGGCGGGCAGGCCCTGGTTCTTCATCCAGGAGCGGTGGTAGATCGCGTCCTTCGAGGTGCCTGCGAACCATTCCTGCGAGCGGAGCTTGCGCGGCCAGGGCGCGGGTTTGAACTTGGTCATCGGGGCTTCCTTACAGGGACATGACAGGGACAGCGCCGGCCGACTTCGGCGCGAAGCGAAGCGGGTTGCGGAGGGGCTGGCCGAACTCGGCGGCCTCGATCTCGAAGACGTCGCCAGCCTCGGTCTTGATGCCATCGGCGTAAGAGAGGGTGGCGGTGCCGAAGAAATGGACGTGCAGATCGCCGGGCTGGCAGAAGATGTCATACTTGAAGTGGTGGTGCTCAAGGTTGGCAAGGGTGTGGGACATGTTCGCCTCGCCACTCAGGAACGGCTTTTCCCACAGTGTCGCACCATTGCGCAGGACACGGCTCGTCCCACGGATATCTGCGGGCAGGTCGCCCACCAGGATTTCCGGCCCGTAGGAAGCGACACGCAGCTTGGAATGGGCAAGGTAGAGGTAGTTGACCCGCTCGATCACATGGTCGGAAAACTCGTTGCCCAGCGCCCAGCCGATGCGGTGCGGGGTGCCATTGGGGCCGATCAGGTAGATGCCAGCAATCTCGGGTTCCTCGCCGCCGTCTTCGGCGAAGCCGGGGGCCTCAAGCGCTGCACCGGGGGCGATGGCCGCGTGGCCGTTGCCCTTGTAGAACCATTCCGGCTGCGCGCCGACCTGACCCTTGACCGGGCGGCCGCCCTCCAGCCCCATGCGGAACATCTTCATGCTGTCGGTGAGGGTTTCCGGGCCTTCGAGTTTGGCGTGCATCGTATCGCGGGCGGATGCGCTGCCCAGATGGGTCAGGCCGGTGCCGGTGAGGTGCAGGTGCGCCGGGTCGGGGTGGCTGACAGGAAGCTCGAAGGTCGCCTGCGTCAGATCGACGGTTTCGCCCAACCCACGGCGGGCGACTTCCGCCGCCAGCCCCTGCCCCGCCGCGATGGCCGCCGTAGCCAGTTCGTAGACCGAACCCGTGCCTTGAACCAGCCGCGCGTCAGCCCCCGTGCGGGCCACGACGCCCACGCCCTTCCCCGGGCCCTTCACTGTCGAAAGATGCATCCCTTGCCTCATTTGTTCTTGTTGTAGACGTCAAAGATGACCGCGGCGAGGAGGACCAGGCCCTTGATCATCTGCTGATAATCGATGCCGACCCCCAGGATCGACATGCCCATGTTCATGACACCCATGATGAGCGCGCCGATCACCACACCGACGATCTTGCCCGACCCGCCCGCCATCGCAGCGCCACCGATGAAGACGGCGGCAATGGCGTCAAGCTCGAACCCGGTGCCGGCCTTGGGGGTTGCCGAGTTGAGGCGCGCGGTAACCATCATCCCGGCCAGTGCTGCCAGCATCCCCATGTTGACAAAGCAGAAGAAGACCAGCCGCTCGGTCCGGATGCCGGACAGCTTGGCCGCCTTCTCATTGCCGCCGGTGGCATAGATCCGTCGGCCCTGCACCGTGTTTTCGGTGAAGAAAGCGTAAAGGACAGTGAGGACGGTCAGCACGATCAGCACGTTCGGAAGCCCTCGGAACGAGGCGAGTTGATAGCCCACGAAGGCAATCGCAGCCGCGATGACCGCGGTGCGGCCCCAGAAGAGGCCGGTTGGCTCCGGGGTGACGCCGAACTCGATGTCGCGGCGGCGGGCCCGCATTCCGATCCAGACGATGATGCCGATCGCGATGGCGGTGATGATCAGCGTGAGGCCATGCGGTTTCATCAGGCCGGTCGGGTCGGGAATGAAGCCCGAGGACATCGCCTGGAACGACTTAGGGAAAGGTCCGATGTTCTGGCCGCCCAGCATCATCAGAGTGGCGCCGCGGAAGATCATCATCCCCGCCAGCGTCACGATGAAGGAGGGGATGCGCCAGAATGCCACCCAATAACCCTGCGCCGCGCCGATCAGCCCGCCGACGACAAGCGTCAGGACGATCACGACCGGGACCGGAAGCTCCAGATCCACGGTCAGCCAGGCCGCAACCGCGCCGGTGAAGGCCGCGACCGACCCCACCGACAGGTCGATGTGCCCCGCCACGATGATGAGGAGCATCCCCAGAGCCAGGATGATGACATGGCCGTTCTGCAGGAAGATGTTGGTGATGTTCGGCGCCTGCAGGAACATCGGCTTGCCCTGTGCCGACACCAGGATGGAAAACAGCACCACGATGGCGACCAGCGCCAGAAGCATCCCGTTTTCCCGCAGATGGCTGGTCAGCGCGCTTTGCTTTTGATCCGCCATTCAGGCAACCCTCCCCACATCTTTCACGATCAGCGCCATGATCTTTTCCTGGCTCGCCTCGCCGCGGGCCAACTCGCCCACGATGCGGCCTTCGTTCATCACATAAATCCGGTCGCACATGCCAAGAAGCTCGGGCATTTCACTGCTGATCATCAGGATTCCCCTGCCCTGTTCGGCCAGCTCCTTCATGATCGTGTAGATTTCGAACTTGGCACCGACGTCGATGCCGCGCGTCGGCTCATCCAGGATCAGAAGCTGCGGGTTGGTGAAAAGCCACTTCGACAGCACGACCTTCTGCTGGTTGCCGCCCGACAGGTTCACCACCTTCTGCTGCACGCCGGGCGTGCGGATGGCAAGCTGCTTTCGGTAGCCCTCGGCCACCTGGGCCTCACGGCGCTTGTTCAGGACGTGGCGGGTGGCGATGCCTGCAAGGTTCGCCAAGCTGATGTTCTTGAGAATGGGTTCGTCGAGGATCAGGCCCAGCGCCTTCCTGTCCTCGGTCACATAGGATATCCCCGCCGCGATGGCCTTGCTGACGGTGGAGACGTCCACGGGTTTTCCGTGCATCTTCACGGTGCCCACCTGCCCCTTGCCATAGCTGCGCCCGAAGACCGACATGGCAAGTTCGGTTCGCCCGGTGCCCATCAGGCCCGCAATGCCCACGATTTCGCCCTTGCGGACGTTGAGCGAGACGTTCTTGATCATCTGCCGCCCGGCCTGTTCGGGGTGCATGCAGGACCAGCCGTCCACCTCGAACAGCACGTCGCCCGGGTTGGGGGTGCGCTCGGGGTAGCGGTGCGCCATGTCGCGGCCGACCATGTCGCGGATGATGCGGTCTTCGGAAATCTGGTCCTTGGTCAGGGTGGACACCGCCGCCCCGTCGCGGATCACGGTGATCCGGTCGGCAACGCGGGAAATCTCGTTCAGCTTGTGACTGATGATGATCTGAGTGACGCCCTGGGCCTTCAGCTCCAGCATTAGGTCGAGAAGACGGTCCGCGTCCGCCTCCTGCAAGGCCGCCGTGGGCTCATCCAGGATCAGCAGGCGCACGTTCTTCGACAAGGCCTTGGCAATCTCGATCAGCTGCTGTTTGCCGACGCCCAGTTTGCCCACCACAGCGCTTGGCAACTCGTTGAGGCCGACGCGGCGAAGAAGCTCGCCGGTCTTCTGGAAGGCCTGGGGCCAGGAGATCACGCCGTTTGCGGCGACTTCGTTGCCCATAAACAGGTTCTCGGCAATCGACAGCAACGGGATCAGCGCAAGTTCCTGATGGATGATGATGATGCCCTTTTCCTCGCTGTCGCGGATGCGGCGGTTGAGGAGGGGCTGGCCGTCATAGGTGATCTCGCCCTGAAAACTGCCGTGCGGGTAGACGCCGGATAGCACCTTCATCAGCGTGGACTTGCCTGCACCGTTCTCGCCGCAGATCGCATGGATCTCGCCGGCCTCGACAGACAGGCTGACCCGGTCAAGTGCCTTCACGCCCGGGAAGATCATCGAGATCTCCCGCATGTCCAACAAT
>JANPJZ010000110.1:0-78314 GCA_031425795.1 Rhodobacter sp.
CAAAAGCAGATCGCCTTCAACGTGATCCCGCAGATCGACGTCTTCCTCGACTCGGGCGAGACCAAGGAAGAATGGAAGATGGTGGCCGAGACGAAGAAGATCCTCGACACCAAGATCAAGGTCACCGCGACCTGCGTGCGCGTGCCGGTCTTCGTCGGCCATTCCGAGGCGATCAACATCGAGTTCGAGGAGTTCCTGGATTGGCAGGAGGCCCAGGACATCCTGCGCGAAAGCCCGGGCATCATGCTGATCGACAAGCGGGAACCCGGTGGCTACATCACCCCGATCGAATGTGTGGGCGAATACGCGACCTACGTCAGCCGGGTGCGGCAGGACAGCACCATCGACAACGGCATCTCGCTGTGGTGCGTCAGCGACAACCTGCGCAAGGGCGCCGCGCTGAACGCGGTGCAGATTGCGGAACTCCTTGGGCAGAAGTGCCTCAAGAAGGGCTAAGGGTTTCTTAACCCTGATCGGAGAGGGTCTCGGTCCATGGCCGAGACCCTTCTCCATTGCGATGACGCCCTTTGGCAGCGCTTCCTGGCGCTTTGCCGGGAACGGGATGAGACGCCCGGTGCAGTCCTGCGCGATCTTGTCCGGCTGGAGGTGAAGCGCCACGCCGGTCGCAAAGCGAGGAGTGACGAAGTCATCGACGAGCGGCTCCTCGTTCGACTTCGTCTCCTCGTCGCGGAAGCCCTCGCCGGTGCCGAAAGCTGGGCTGACCTGCACGCAGCGCTGGACGACCGGGGGTTGCGCTTCGTTCCCTCCGGTGGCGGCCTTGTGATGACCGACCTAGACGGCAAACCCCTCGCGAAGTCAGGCGAGGTTGGTCCGCCCTACCTTACCCTCGTGCATCGCTTTCAGGCAGGCTTTCCCGGACATCCCCGGCCCGGTCTCGCCTATCAGGCCCTGGCCCGGTCCTGACGCGGGCTTACGCCGCCTGGGCCATCATCGGGCGTTCCCGGATCGGGAGGTGCACCAGGGCGCTGAAAGCTCCGACCCCCACTCCGATCCACCAGACGAGCGTATAGTCGCCGTTCAGGTCATACATCTTGCCCCCCAGCCAAACGCCCAGGAACCCGCCGATCTGGTGGCTGAGGAAGACGAAGCCGTAAAGCGTCCCCATGTAGCGGATGCCGTAGATATGGGCGACAAGCCCGCTGGTAAGCGGCACCGTGGCCAGCCAGAGGGACCCCATCACCGCCGAGAAAACCAGCACCGTCGTCGGCGTGATCGGCAGCAGGATGAACACCGCCGCTGCGATGGTCCGCCCGACATAGATGCCGAACAGCAGGTATTTCTTGGTATAGCGCTTGCCCAGCCACCCGGCATAAAGCGTGCCTGCGATGTTGAAGAACCCGATCACCGCGATGCTGACCGCGCCAAGCGCCGAGGTCGTGGTGACACCGATCCCGGCGAGCATGCCATTCGGGTCGATCGGGCCGCAAAGCTCGGTCACGAAGGCGGGGAAGTGGGCGGTGATGAAGGCCAACTGGTAGCCGCAGGAAAAGAACCCCAGGAAGATCAGCGTATAGGTCGGGTCCTTGAAGGCCCGGACAAGGACGGTGCCAAGGGATTCCTCCAGCTCTTGCCGTGACGCGAGTTTCGGACTGCGCAGAAATGGCAGCGCCAGAAGCGTCAGCAGGATCACCACGGCGAAGATGAGGAACACCGACTGCCACGGCATGAACCGCATCAGCCATTCCGCCGTCGGCGCGCCGAAGACTTGGCCCGCAGAGCCGGCGGCGGTGGCGATGCCCAATGACATCGACCGGTTCTCCGGGCTGGTCGCCCGCCCGACGATGGCAAGGATGACCCCGAACCCGGTGCCCGCGATGCCGAAGCCCACCAGGATTGCCAGCAGCTGGTGCTGGCCCGGCGTCACCGCGTAGGAGGACAGGACAAGCCCTGCCGCGTACAGCAGCGCCCCGCAGATGATCGCCTTGCGGTCGCCGAAGCGTTCGGCCAGCGCGCCGAACATCGGCTGGCCGATCCCCCAGGCCAGGTTCTGGATCGCGATCGCCATGGAAAAATCGGCGCGCAGCCAGCCGAACTCGGCCGCGACGGGAATCTGGAACACGCCAAAGCTGGCCCGGACGGCAAACGAGAACATCAGGATGACGCAGCCGGCGATCAGGACCGGGGTCAGAAGGGGTGTCTTGGTCATCGCAGGCTCCATCCGTCAGGCGCGGACGGTGCGCCCGGGCGGGGGCGGCGTCAAACGAAGAATTGTGATGGATACATGCACGGATGCAGGGTGCCGTTTCCGGCGCCGTGCGTTGCGGAACAGCCGCAATGCATGCAGCTTGTGCCGGTTTCGTGCCGGCGGCGCGGGCAAGGTCTGTTGCAAGGGGCGAAGGGCAGCTAAGGCTGGCAGAGCGGGCAGGAGGGGGCGTGATGCAGGACTGGTGGCGTGGAGCCGTGACCTATCAGGTCTATCCCCGATCGTTTCAGGACGATAACGGCGACGGGGTGGGCGATCTGCCGGGGATCACCCGGCGCCTGCCATACCTCGCCGATCTGGGGGTGGAGGCGGTCTGGCTCTCACCCTTCTTCCGCAGTCCCATGAAGGACATGGGCTATGACGTCAGCGATTACTGTGACGTGGACCCCGTCTTTGGCACGCTGGCAGACTTTGATGCGCTCGTCGCGCGGGCGCATGACCTGGGCCTGAAGATCATCATTGATCAGGTCCTCAGCCACACCTCGGACCAGCATCCCGCCTTTGCGGAAAGCCGGGCTGACCGGGTGAACCCCAAGGCCGACTGGTATGTCTGGGCCGATCCGAAGCTGGACGGCAGCCCCCCGTCGAACTGGCTGTCCGTCTTTGGCGGGTCTGCCTGGGCCTGGGATGCGCGGCGCAAGCAGTATTACCTGCACAACTTCCTGACCTCGCAGCCCGACCTGAACTACCACAACCCAGAGGTTCAGGACTGGGCGCTGGCTGTGCTTCGCTTCTGGCTGGAGCGGGGGGTGGACGGGTTTCGCTTCGACACGGTGAACTACTTCTTCCACGACCCGCTGATGCGCGACAACCCGGCCGACTACCGCCTGAAGGTGGAAGCCGAGGGCAACCCTTACGGGATGCAGTATCACCTCTTCGACAAGAACCAGCCCGAGAACCTGGCCTGGCTGGAACCGATCCGGGCGCTCCTGGACGAGTATGGCGCGGCATCGGTGGGAGAGATGGGCGAGAGCCACCATGCGATTCGGATGATGGGGGAGTACACCACGCCGGGGCGGCTGCATCAGTGCTACTCGTTCGAGCTTATGGGCTACGACTACACCGCCGAGTTCTTCCGCAGCCGGGTGGAGGGGTTCTTCCACGGCGCGCCGGAGGGGTGGCCGATGTGGGCCTTCTCCAACCACGACGTCGTGCGCCATGTGAGCCGGTGGGCAAAGCATGGTGACAGCCTTGAGGGGCTGGCAAAGCAGGCCGGGGCGCTGCTGCTTTCGTTCGAGGGGTCGATCTGTCTGTGGCAGGGCGAGGAGTTGGGGCAGACCGACACGCTGCTGGGCTTTGACGAGCTGACGGACCCGCAGGGCATCGCCTTCTGGCCAGAGCCGGTGGGGCGCGACAACACGCGCACGCCGATGGTCTGGGATGGCTCGCCGCACGCCGGGTTTTCCACCGTGAGGCCCTGGCTGCCGGTTAAGCCCGAACAGGCGGCTCGGCATGTCGAGGGGCAGCTTGGGGCTCAAGGGTCGGTGCTGGAGCAGTATCGCGCGATGCTGGCGTTCCGCAAGACCTCGGCCCTGCGCAGCGGGAGGACGCGGTTTCTGGACCTTGGCGAGCCGGTGCTGGGCTTTGTCCGGGGGGAGGGGGCGGGGGCTTTGCTCTGCCTCTTCAACCTGTCGCCGGTGGCGTTGTCGGTGACGGTCGAGGGGGTGTCAGGGCCAGTTGGGCCGTCACAGCATGTGGTGCTGGAGGGGGAGCGCTTGACGCTGGGCCCGAACGCGGTCGGCTTCTTTCCGGTTACGGGAGTGGCGACGGTCCTGATGTAGTGTCCCGGGCAGGGACACCGCCCTGGGTCACAGGAAATCAACGACTTGCGATCCTGAATTAAGGAGTTGGAAAGACTTTCGCCGAGCCGGCCAGTGTTGCGCGCTGGCCGGCCCCGGAGGGTTTCGCACCCTCCGGACCTCCCGCGGGATATTTTTACAGAAAGAAAGTCTGGAGACAAGACGAGGGAGGGTCAGTCAGCCTTGCTGCGCGCGACCCAGATCACGCCGCCGGGAGGAATGACGGTGCCACCCCATTCCGCTGGAACCGGGTTGTAATTGAAGAGGAACCGGTGCGTCGAGGTATCGCGCCGCCGCAGGCCCTCGGGGAGGGGGTCCGTCTCGATCCCTTCGGCGCTGCAGGCGCGTTGCAGGATGCGGGTCAGGGCGGTGTCATCGGGCCAACCGGCGAGGTAGTGCAGCTTTCCCGCGGAAACGAGGGCAGGCCAGCCATCCTCGGCCGTTTCGGTGACGGCGGACGACCCTTCCAGCTTTTCACGCCAGTTGATCAGGTTGCCGCCTTCGACCAGCGGCACCGGCACATCAGGCGGCAGGCTTTCGACGCGGGCAACCACTGCATCCAGACCGGGAAGGGCAGGCGGCAGGGGCACGGGAATAGCGAAGTTCGGGCTTCGGGAATTGGTGCGGGGACCAAGGATCGAGGTGCCCGGATGCGCCGCCAGTACGGCTTTCAGCGGGTCGGACAGGGTGAAGAGGCCGGGCGCGAGTACAAGCTTGTAGGCCGATAGGTCGGCGGTATCCGGCGGCAGGATGTCCACGTTCAGCCCCAACCGGCGCAAGCCCCGGTAGATGTGGAACACGAGCCAGAAGTAGCTGAAGCTGCGGCCCTGGGGCTGGATTTCCCAGGCCCAGTCAGAGGCGTAATCGAAGATCAGCGCCACGTCGGCCTGCGCGGTATCCACATCGGGCATGAGGCTGAGTTCGCGGGCCACCTGCTCGGCCTCGCCAAAGGCGGGGGCGGGGGCGGAGTCCGGGCGAAGGAGGCCTGCGTGCATCTGTTCCTGCGCGAAGGGGGCCTGACGCCAGCGGAAGTAGCAGACCGCCTCGGCCCCATGGGCAAAGGCCTCCCAGGCCCAGAGGCGGGCCATGCCGGGCAGGGGATCGGGGTTGTAGGGCGCCCAGTTCACCGGGCCGGGCTGCTGTTCCATGATCCACCAGCGGCCGCGCCCGACAGCGCGGTAGAGGTCGTGGTGGAAGGCCTGAAAGTCCGGGTCGCCCTGACGGACGAAGCGGCGCTTGTGTTCGACGTCCGCAGGGATGCGGTCGGAGAGGAAACCCAAGGGGTAGCTGTCCCACGAGGCGATATCGAGATCTGCCCCGGTGGCGAAGTGGTCGAACTCGGTCACCGCGCCCATGTAGTTGTGCGCGACGGGGGCGGGGGAATGGCGGCGGATGATCTCGGTCTGCAGACGGTTGAAGGTCACCACTTCGTTGGAGGCGAAGCGGCGGAAGTCCATGACGTGAGAGGGGTTCGGTTCGGTCACGGTCAGGTTTGGCAGACCGATGTCGTTGAAATCACTGTATTCCATCGACCAGAACACGTTCCCCCAGGCGCGGTTCAGCGCGTCGGGTGACTGGTATTTCTGCGCCAGCCAGTCGCGGAAGCCATGACGGGCGGCGTCAGAGTAAGACAGCGTGGTGGAATGGCAGGCGTATTCATTGTCGGTCTGCCAGGCGGCGAGGTGGGGGTTTTTGCCGTAGCGTTCGGCCAGTGCTGTGACGATCTTCGCACATTCGGCCCGATAGCCGGGATGCGAGAAGCAGTAGTGCCGGCGCGAGCCGAAGCCGCGCGGCTTGCCGTCCTTGTCCAGCGCCAGCATGTCGGGGTGGCGGTCGAGCATCCAGCGCGGCGGGGTGGCGGTGGGGGTGCCGAGGACGACCTTCAACCCGTGGCTGCCCAGCGTTTCGATGGCACGGTCAAGCCAATCCCATTGGTAGGTGCCCGGGGTTGGTTCCATCCGGCTCCAGGCGAATTCGCCGATGCGGACCCAGGTGAGGCCCAGGGCGGCCATGCGCGCGGCGTCCTCCGCCCATTGCGTTTCCGCCCAGTGTTCGGGGTAGTAGCAGACACCCAACGTGCGTTTCACAGGATCACCTGATGCTCTTCTTGCCCGGTTGCGATGCCACGGGCCATGAAAGTCTTGCCAGCCTGCGGATGGGCGGCCTTTGCAGCAGCGTCCATGCCTTGCAGGGCGGTGGTGCAGTAGAGCGTGTCACCCCCGAAAGCGGGGCAGGAGGTGTGGGGCGCGTCGAAGCTGACGGCGCGCAGGAATTGGCCGTCGGGCGCGTAGGCGGCGACGCGGGCTGCGCCCCATTCAGCCAGCCACATGACGCCCGCCGTGTCGATCACCGCGCCGTCGGGGTTGAGGGATTGGGCGGTAAGGTCGAGGTAGACCTCCGGTTCGCCCTTGGGCCAGCCGTTGCTGTCCAGCGCCACACGCATGACGCGGCCGGTGGCGGTATCAGAGAAGCAGGCGGTCTTGCCATCGGGGGCAAAGCTGATGCTGTTCGAAATGGCGATGGCGGTGAAAAGCTTGCGAAGCTCGCCCCTGTGGAAGCGGTAGATCGCGCCTTTGGCGGGAAAGCCGCCGCCATGTTGCTTGCCCAGCGTCCCGATCCAGAAGCCACCCTGCGGATCGGCACGGCCGTCGTTGGAGCGATTGTCGGGGAGATCAGCCTCCAGCGGGGCGATCAGGGTTTTCGTGCCGGTCTCGAGATTGAAGCGGTAGAGGCCGGTTTCGGAGGCGATGAGAAGCTCGTCATGGCTGACCCAGCCGGCGGCGGAGGTCATCTCGTCCATCGGCCACTCAAGCGGGCCTTCGGAGGTGCGCGACAGCATGCGTTTGCCGGTGATGTCGAACCAGATCAGCTGCTGGCGGAGGGGGTGCCAGAGCGGGCCTTCGCCAAGCTGGCAGGGGCGGTCGTCGAAGATCATCGGAACGCCTCATCATGCGCAGAGACGATGGCTGCGGCGCGGGAGGTGATGTCGGCGGGCGTGGCGCCGGGGGTGTAAAGCGCCGTGCCGATGCCGAAGCCGGAGGCACCGGCGTTCACCCACTGGAGGAAGTTCGACGGGCCGGCACCCCCGACGGCGTAGACCTCGACGCTGCGGGGCAGAACGGCGCGGATGGCTTTGAGCCCGTCAGGGCCGATGAGCGAGGCGGGGAATATCTTGAGGCCGGTGGCCCCGGCCTGCAGGGCGGCGAAGCATTCGGTGGGGGTCATCACACCGGGCCAGCTTGCCATGCCGCGGGCGCAAGTGGCGGCGATGACCTCGGGGTTGCAGTTCGGCGAGACGATGAGCGTGCCACCCGCGGCCTGGACTGCGGCCACGTCGTCGACGGTGAGGACGGTGCCGGCGCCGATCTCGGCCTGTGGCCCGAGGGCGGTTGCCATGGCGGCGATGGAGCGCAGCGGGTCGGGCGAGTTCAGCGGCACCTCGATCCGGGTGATCCCGGCGGCGACAAGGGCCTGGGCGATGGGGACGGCATCGGCGGGCGTGATGCCGCGCAGGATGGCGATGATGTTGCGGTGGGTCATCAGGCGGCTTTCGGCTGGGGGGAAAGGCTTGCAAGCCCGGCAAGGGTGCAATCGGTGACCGGCAGGCGCTCGGCCTCGACACCCTGGGCCGCCAAAGCGCGGGCGTAGGCGGTTGAGAGCTTGGCGGCACCGACCAGCGTGACGCGCTGGCCAAGCCAGTAGGGCCGGGCGGCGGCGAGTTCGATGCCGATGAGTAGGCCGGAGAGGCGGGCGCGGGCGGCCTCCGGGGTAAGGGTGGCGATCAGCCCCTCGGCCCGCAAGGCAAAGAGGCGCGCGGCGATCTTTTCGGGGCGGGAGAGGGCGTCGGAGACAGCGATGTCAAAGGCGGCATCGTCCCAGCCCTCACCCGCCATGCCGTGGCGGAGGACGGAGTGTTCTGAGAGAAGCGCGAACAGCTCTCCCGTCATGAAGGTCTGGAAGCTGACGACCTCGCCCGCCGAAATCTGGACCCATTTGGAATGGGTGCCGGGCAGGCAGAGGATGCCGTCATAGCCGGGGATGAGGGAGAGCGCTCCGGCGATCTGGGTTTCCTCGCCGCGCATGACATCGGGCGGGGCGGTCTGCTTCAGGCCGGGGGCGATATGGACCTGAAGGCGCGGGTCGGTGGTCGGTGCGAGGGCCTGGGCGGCCGCATCCAGCGGCGGGCAGGGAACGGTGCGGTAGGGCGCTTCGCACCAGCCCTGGCGGCTGCCGACCATGCCGCAGGCGATAACCGGGACCGGCCCGCCCGAAAGCCATGGGGTGATGAGACGCAGGAGCGCAGGCTCGAACCCGTCGCGGGCAAGGGTGCCCATGCCGTCTTCGGACGACGCCTCGCCCAGCACGGTGTTGGCGCTGTCCATCGCCCAGGCGCGCAGGTTGGAGGTGCCCCAATCGACGGCAATCCAAGCGGGGATGATCCCGGTCATGACGAGATGAACCCCCCATCGAGGACCAGCGTCTGCGAGGTCATCATCCGCGAGGCATCCGAGGCGAGAAACAGGACCACTCCCGCCATGTCGGCCGGGTCGATCGGGTCTGGCAGGCACTGCCGGGCAAGGTGGTTGGCCAGGCTTTCGGGAGTCACCCACAGCTCTTTCTGCCGGTCGGTCAGCACCCAGCCGGGGGCGACGGCGTTTACCCTGATGCGGTCTGGCCCGAACTCTCGCGCCAGAGTTCGCGACAGGCCGACGATGCCGGCATTGGCGGTGATATAGGCGGCGTAGCCGGTATCGGCCATCATGAAGCTGATCGAGGAGAAGTTGATGATGCTGCCACCTCCTGCCGCCTTCATGCCGGGAATCACCGACTGGCAGGCGAAGAAGTAGGACCGCAGGTTGACGGCGATCGACCAGTCCCAGAAGGCCTGATCGGTGTCGAGCGTGTCATGCCGCTGATCGTTCGCGGCGTTGTTCACCAGGACGGTGATCGGGCCGTGCGCCTTGGCTGCGGTGTCGAGGGTCAGCTGCAACTGATCGGTCAGCGAGATGTCGCAGGGCAGGAAGAGGGGGCGGTTGCCGGTGGCAGCCTCCATCGCATCGCAGAACGGGGTGGCATCGGAACGCTGGCAGAAGGCCACCTTGGCGCCCTGCCGAAGGAAGGATTCGGTCAGCGCGGCCCCGATGCCGGACCCTCCGCCGGTGATGAAGACCGAGCGATCCTTGAGCTCTGCGAACACGGGATCTTTCTGCTGGGGGTCAGTCATCGTGCAGCTTCCTTCCTTCGACGACCCACATGGTGGCGGGCCAGGCCACCGGAAGCAAGATGCCCCGAGCCATCAAGGCGCGACCGCTTAGCGTCAGCGGTCCGTCTTTCAGCGCGGTCGGTCCACGCGACTGACGCGGCGCGTCCGCGGCGTTCACAAGACGAACGTTGTAGCGCGCCTCCGGTTCCAGCCCGGTCAGCCGAAGCGGGCGGGGCAAGATCTGACGGCTGGTCTCCGCCTGCCCGGCGAAGGCGGCGAAGCGGCTGCCATCATCGGCGATCTGGAGTTCGGCAGTCACGGCGGGGTCGTCGCTGTCCAGCCGGTGGATGGTGCCGGCCAACATCCAGTGGCGGTTGTCCTTCCACCAGCGGGTGACAGTGGCGAGGGTCAGGGCTTCGTCCTCGGTCAGCTCGCGCAGGTCCATCTCGAAGCCCATGTGGCGCTGGGCGGCAACCCAGGCGCGGAAGGCCATGGGCAGGACGCGGCCCGAGGTGTGGCAATGCCGCGGGCCGACATGGCTGCCGGTGACGGCTGCGGGCAGGAACAGGGCGGCGTCATGCTGGATGCGGAGGCGTTCAAGGGCGTCATTGCTGTCGGACAGCCAGACGCGGTGGGTATGGGCAAGGATCCCCGCGTCGATCCGGCCACCACCGCTGGCGCAGGATTCGATTTCCACGGATGGGTGCGCGGCGCGGAGGCGAGCGAGCAGGTCATAGATGCCGTGGGTCTGGGCGGTATCGACCACGGGCAGCAGGCGGTTATGGTCCCACTTTATGTAGTCGATGGGGTATTCGGTCAGGATGGCCGAAACCTGGTGAAAAAGGTTTTCTCGAACTTCTGGCAGGGCGAGGTTCAGGACCATCTGGTTGCGGCCGGTGGTCTGGTCGACTGGCCCCAGCAGCCAGTCAGGATGGGCGCGGTAGAGGTCGGAGTTAGGGTTGACCATCTCCGGCTCGAACCAGAGGCCGAAGGTCATGCCCAGAGAGTGGACATGGGCAATCAGGGGGTGCAGGCCCTCGGGCCACTTGGCATGGTCGATGGTCCAGTCGCCAAGGCTGGTGGTGTCGTCGTCCCGCTTACCGAACCAGCCGTCGTCGAGGACAAAACGCTCCGCCCCCAAGGCAGCGGCGCGGGTGGCGATCTCGGCGAGTTCGGGCAGGGAATGGCGGAAGTAGACGGCTTCCCAGCAATTGTAGTGCACCGGGCGGGGGCGAGTAGGGTCGGGCCACTGTACCACACGGTCACGCAAGTCCTGTTGCAGGGTCGCGGCAATGCCGTTCAGGCCGGTGGTGGAGGCGGCGGCGATCAGTTCAGCGGATTCGAAATGCGTGCCGGGGGTGGTTTCAGCGCCAAGGGGGGCGCCGAATTGCACCTGGCGGCGACCGTCGGGCAATTCCTCGGCCACCATGCGATGCCCGCCAGACCAGGCGTAGTGGAGCGCAAGGGCGGTGCCTTGGGTGTTGGTGCAGCCCTGGCCGGCGAGGATCAGGTAGGGCGGGTGCTCGTGGCCTGACCTTCCCGTGCGGGCTTCGCGCAGGCGGACGCCGGGGGACCAGGGCGTGCGGATCAGGTGAAACTCACCAATCCACTTGCCGTGGACGTCGATCATCTCGCCATCCTGGGGGGCGGGCAGGACCGGGGCGGCGAGCCATTGGACGCGGACCGGGCGGTCGGCGGTGAGGGTGGTCTTGAGGCTGATTATGCCGGTGGGGTGGGCGGTCAGGTGGTGCGACAGGGTGATGCCATCGGCGCGGCTGTGCAGGGTCAGGTGGCCGGGGGCGATGTCAGCGTGGCTGAAGGTGAAGGCTGGGTAGAGCGGTGTGCCATCGGCTTCGGCCAGGATATGTCCCGGCTGGCCCTGGAAGGCGCGGCCGGGTTCCGGGGAAAGTGACAGGGCAGGAAGCTGGTCCAGCATCCCGCCGGTGATGTCGTTCTGTTGGGAAAGGGCCAGTTGCGCCAGATCTTCGGCCAGGGGCAGGGACGGGCCCCACCAGATGACCGAAGGAATGCCGCCCGAGTTGGCCAGGGCGATGGTCTGACCGCCCGCATCAATCCGCCATTGCATTACTTCACGGCCCCCAGCGTCAGGCCGGCGATGAAGTGCTTCTGCATCAGGAAGAACATGGCGACGGGGGGAAGGGCAGCAAGGATGGACCCCGCCGAGACGAGATGCCATTGCGCGATCCACTGGCCGTTGAGCGAGGAGAGGCCGGCGGTGATCGGCTGGCTGTCGACACCCTGGGTCAGGACGGTGGCCCAGAAGAAATCATTCCAGATGAAGGTGAAGACGAGGACGCTGAGGGCGGCGATGGCGGGGCGCATCAGGGGCAGCACGATGTACCAGAAGATGCGCCATTCGGAGACGCCCTCGACCCGCGCGGCCTCGATCAGCTCATAGGGGAGAGCCTTGATGAAGTTGCGCATGAAGAGGGTGCAGAAGCCGGTCTGGAAGGCGATGTGGAAGAGGGCAAGGCCATACCAGGTGTCATACATGCCCAGTTGCAGCGTCATGTCGCGCACCGGGACCATCAGGATCTGGAATGGCACGAAGTTGCCGGCGACGAACATGAAGAACACCAGGATGTTCGCGCGGAACCCGTAAACCGCGAGGGCAAAGCCCGTCATCAGGCTCAGACTGACCGCGCCGATGACGGTGGGGATCGTCACCCAGAGCGAGTTCACCATGTACTGCCCGATCGGCGTTTCGGTGAAGATGAAGACGTAGTTTTCCCAGGCGATGCCGGAGGGCATCCCGAAATAGTTCCCCTGCGCAAGGTCCGACGCCGGGCGCAGCGAGGTGAGGGCCACACCGAGGAGCGGGAACAGCCAGAGAAGCAGGGCGATGGGCAGGGCGATGGTGTAGAGCCACTGCGCGCCCTTGCCGGATTGCTGGATGGGACGTGGGAACATGGGTCGCCCCTTACTTTACCGTTGGGTCTCGTCGCGCCACATCTTCCAGATGAAGCCCGAGATGAAGATCATCATGATGGCGAAAAGGACGACCGCAATCGCGGCACCATAGCCCATGCGGAAGCCGAACTCGCCCAGGGCCATCTCGAACATGTAGTAGGACAGCACCCGGGACGACCCGAACGGGCCGCCATTGGTCATGATCGACACAAGGTCGAAGCTGCGCAGCGCACCGATGACGGTGACGATGACCGCGATGAAGGTCGCCGGGCGCAGTTGCGGCAGGACGACATACCACAGCATCCGCCAGCCCTTGGCCCCATCCAGCCGCGCAGCCTCGATCTGGTCGGGGGCGACGTTGTTCAGGCCGGTCAGATAGAGGATCATCACATAGGCAATCTGCGGCCAGAGACCGGCGGCGATGATGCCGTAGGTGACAAGGTCGGGATCGGCGAGGATCGCGGTGCCTTTGCCGGTCAGCGATTCCGTCAGCAGATAGAACAGGCCGAAGTTCGGTGCGTAGAACCAGGCGAAGATCAGGCCGACGACGACCTGGCTGATGACGAAGGGAAAGAAGAACAGCGACTTGTAAAGCCGCATGCCGCGCACGGTCTGGTTCAGGAAGATCGCGATGAACAGGCCGATGGGCAGGGCGGCCATGTAAAGGACAAGCCATTTGAGGTTGTTCCAGAGCGAGGTCTCGAAGGCCGGGTCAGTCATCAGCTCGCTGTAGTTGCGCGTGCCGACGAAAGTGCCGGTGAACTCGCCATCCTGGTTGTACAGCCCGTTCCAGTCGTAGAACGACAGGGTGATGCTCTGGATGATCGGCCAAAGCACATAGACGCCAAACATGAAAAGGCCCGGCGCAAGGAACAGCCAGGGCGCGAGGGTGCGCTGGTTCCACCGTCCCGCCGCGCGCCGGACCGGCGCTGCGGTGACCGTGTCTGATGCGTTTGCCATGTGTCACCCCCCGCCGGAACAGAAAGCGGGCGCCCCCAATGGCATGGGGGCGCCCGCGATTGTCAGATCACTGCGGGAAGAGGCGCAGACGGGTCTGCTCCAGACGCTCAAGGATCGCCTCAAGCTCTTCCGGCTGGACCAGGAACTGCTGGAAGCCTTCCATCCCGGCCTTGGCATACTCGGCGTCGGCGTCGCGGTCCCAGAACTGGGCGATGCCGCCGGTCGAGGTGGACAGCGCTTCGAAGCCAGCGGTCAGGAACGGGTCAGCCGGATCGACCGTCGCGTTCTTGTTGGTGGGCAACTGGCCAACGGCCGCGTTCCACTTGGACTGCGCTTCGGCGCCTGCCATGTAGGCAAGGAACGTCTTCGCGTCGTCGGGGTTCTTCGCTCCGCTCGTCAGGTGGATCGTGTCGGTCGGGGCTTCTTCGGCGCGGTCAAGGCCGGGGGTGATTTCCGGGAACACCATGAAGCCGAGATTGTCATTCGTCATCCCGCCTTCCTTGAAGACGCCGACGGCGAAGTTGCCCATCACGTAGTTGGCAGCCTTGCCCTGCACGAAGATCGCCGCCGCATCCTGCCAGTCGATGGCAGCATGGTTCTCGGTGACGTAGGGCTGCAACTTGCCCAGGTTCTCGAACACGGCGCGCGCTTCCGGCGAGGTCCAGGAAACTTTGCCCGCGGCCAGATCGCTGTGGAACTGGTAGCCGTTGGTGCGCAAGCTGACGTAGTCGAAGACCCCCGCGACCGGCCACAAGGCCGAGGAACCCGTGGTCACGCAGTCGATGCTGGCGGCCTTGAACTTCTCGCAGTTGGCAAGGAAGGTTTCCCAGTTCACGCCTTCAGGGCCCGGAACCTCGACACCCGCAGCGGCGTAGGCGTCGCGGTTGTAATAGATGCCCCACTGATAATAGGTGTAGGGTATGGCGTACTGTTTGCCATCGATCGTGGACGAGGGCACGGAAGCGGCCAGCGCTTCGGTCAGGCCATTGGCCGCCCAGACGTCCGAAATGTCGGCGAAGAGACCGGCCTCGACAAAGGGGCGCATCCGGTTCGCAGCATACCAGTTGGCCAGATCCGGCGGGTCGGCAGTCAGGAAGTTGCGGATCGCGTTCTTGTAGGCTTCATGGTCGAAGTTGGTCAGCTGGACGTCGATTTCGGGGTTCGCAGCCTCGAAATCGGCGATCAGGGCTTCGGCAGCGGCCAGTGGAATCGGATCGTAGTCCGCGTTCCAGGTGACCACGCGCTTGTCCTGCGCAAAAGCGGATGTGGACAGCAGCAACGCCGCCACAAGTGCGAGCGCGCCCGTTTTCTTATGGACCATGGTTTCCTCCCGTTTGGTTCCATTATTTGAAACTTAGTCTTGAATATTGAAAACTATGTCGGCTATCGTCTAACCTGTCAACAAGCACGTTTCGGGGTAGGCATGGGCGCAGAGGGCCACGCGGATGGCACGGTTGGCAAGGCGCTGGATGTGCTGGACATGGTCGCGCGCCAGGGCCGCCCCGTGCGGTTTTCCGATCTGCTGACGCATTCCGAATATCCCAAGGCCACCCTCTACCGGCTGCTGCAGACGCTGACGCATCAGGGAATGCTGGTCCTTGACCCCGATCAGGGGACTTATGCCTTGGGCGTTCGCCTGGTGCGGCTGGCCCATGCGGCCTGGGCGCAATCCTCGCTGGCGCCGATCGCACGGCCCTATCTTGATGAATTGGCCGCGAAAACCGGCGAGACGATCCATCTGGCGCAAATGGACCTCGGTCAGGTGCTGTATGTCGACAAGCGCAACGCCGCGCGGCCGGTCGAGATGTTCGCCCAGGCGGGCAAGGTGGGGCCGGCCTATTGCACCGGCGTCGGCAAGGCGATGCTGGCCTGGGCCACGCCCGAGGCGCTGGAGCAGGCGCTGGCGCGGCAGTCGTTCCACCGCCACACCGACCAGACGCTGGAGACACCGGAAAAGCTGCGGGCGGAGCTGAAGGCGATTCGCGCCCGGGGCCATGCCTTCGACCGGGAAGAGCATGAGCGGGGTATCATCTGCTGCGCGGTGCCGATTCTCACCCGGTCGGGCCGGGTGCTGGGGGCGCTGTCGGTGACATCGACCACGGCGCGCACGACGCTTGCGGCGCTGGAAGGGCAGGCGGGGCTGACGAAGGACATTGCGGCACGGATCGCAGCCGAAGCGGAAAGCTGGCGCTTTCCAGAACCGAGTTGAGGGGGAGGGACCAACCATGACAGGCGTGACGCTGGACAAGGTGACGAAAAGGTACGGGGATGTGCAGGTGATCCACGGGGTCGATCTGCGGGTCGAGGACGGCGAGTTCTGCGTGTTCGTCGGCCCTTCGGGCTGCGGCAAGTCCACGCTTCTGCGCATGGTCGCGGGGCTGGAAGAGACGACGGGTGGCAAGATCCAGATCGGCAGCCGCGATGTGACGCGAGCCGATCCCAGCGAACGCGGCGTGGCGATGGTGTTCCAGACCTACGCGCTTTATCCGCACATGACGGTGGCGGAAAACATGGGCTTCGGGCTGAAGATGACCGGCCACCCCAAGGCCGAGATCGAGACCAAGGTCAAGGAAGCCAGCCGGATCCTTAAGCTGGACGACTACCTCTCCCGCAAGCCAAAGGCGCTGTCGGGCGGCCAGCGCCAGCGCGTGGCGATTGGCCGGGCGATTGTGCGCGGGCCTGAGGTGTTTCTGTTCGACGAGCCGCTGTCCAACCTCGACGCCGAGTTGCGGGTGGAGATGCGGGTCGAGATCGCCCGCCTCCACCGCGAGATCGGGGCGACGATGATCTATGTCACGCATGACCAGGTCGAGGCGATGACGCTGGCCGACAAGATTGTCGTGCTGCGGGCCGGGCGGGTGGAACAGGTGGGCAAGCCGCTTGACCTCTACAACGACCCCGACAACAAGTTTGTCGCGGGGTTCATCGGCAGCCCGGCGATGAACTTCGTGGCTGGCGTGGTTGAACGGGCAGGCTCGGTGTCCGCCAAGGGCCTGGCACAACCACTGACCACGGGCGTCGCCCTGCCGGGAGCAGGGGCCGAGGTGTCGGTGGGTCTGCGTCCACAGCACCTGAGGATCGATACCGCTGGCACCACCCACCGCGTCGAGATGACCGAAGCGCTGGGCGGGGTGTCCTACGTTCACCTGAGCGCGCCAACCGGGGAAAAGCTGATCGTGGAGCGGCATGACCAGATCAGCCTGGAACCGGGCGTCATGGTGGGCCTCGGCTTTGACGGCAAGGACGCGATGGTGTTCGACACGAACGGCAAACGCCTGCGCTAGACCTATCCGTTGCCAAATCGAGCGCGCAAGCGCGCAAGCCCTTGTCTCGCCTGTCGCGCGCAAGCGCGCAACCGGCTCGGGATGGCCTCCGGCGGGAGTATTTTTCAAAAAGAGCAAGCGCATTTGCCGTTTTTAAGAAATACTCCGGGGAGCGCGAGGGGCTGGCCCCTCGTCCACCTCATCCTGCGCATCTTCGCGCAGGGATGAGAGAAACGGTCTTCGCGCCGCAAGGCGCTCCTTTCGGCAAGCGTCAGTGACCGGAGAGGAACTTTTCCGCGTCGAGTGCCGCCATGCAGCCCATTCCGGCGCTGGTCACGGCCTGGCGGTAGATGTGGTCCGTCAGGTCGCCCGCCGCGAACACCCCGGGGATCGCAGTGCGGGTCGTGCCGGGTTCCACCACCACATAGCCGCCGTTGTGCAGGGGCAATTGATCCTTGACCAGCTCGGACGCCGGCGCGTGGCCGATGGCCACGAAGAAGCCGGCGCAAGCGATGTCGGTTTCCACCCCGGTCTGGACGTTGCGCGCGCGGACGGCGGTGACGCCCAGGGGGGTCTCATCGCCCAGCACCTCGGTCACTTCATGGTTCCAGAGAACCTCGACCTTGGGGTTCTTGAACAGGCGGTCCTGCATGATCTTTTCCGCGCGCAGGAAGTCCCGCCGGTGGATCAGGGTCACCTTGGTTGCGAAGTTGGTCAGGAACAGCGCCTCTTCCACGGCCGTGTTGCCGCCGCCGATCACCACCACTTCCTTGCCGCGGTAGAAGAACCCGTCACAGGTGGCACAGGCCGAGACGCCGAAGCCCTTGAACTTCTCCTCGCTCGGGAGGCCCAGCCATTTTGCCTGCGCACCGGTGGCAAGGATCACCGCGTCGGCGGTGTAGACGGTGCCGCTGTCGGCGGTCGCGGTGAAGGGGCGCTTGGACAGGTCGAGGGACAGGATGTAGTCATGGATGATCTCGGCCCCCATGGCGCGCGCATGATCTTCCATCCGGATCATCAGGTCAGGGCCCTGGACGTGGCTGTCGCCGGGCCAGTTTTCCACCTCTGTCGTGATGGTGAGCTGGCCGCCAGGTTGCAGGCCCTGGATCAGGATCGGGTTCAGCATGGCGCGGGCGGAATAGACCGCTGCCGTGTACCCTGCGGGGCCTGACCCGATGATCAGAACCCGAGTATGACGCACTTCGCCCATGCCTGCCCCCAATGCTTTCGCCCTCGATATAGTCAAGCCCGGCGGAGGCGGAAAGCCCCTGCATGGCGGCCATGCAGCGCAGGCGGGGCAGGCACAGGATGCGCTTTCTTGCGCCATGTTGAAATATTATTGCGCAGGTCGGGCTTGCAACGTAAGTAAGACCGGCAACGGAGGCAGGAATGGCCGGACACAAGCTCGACCCCATCGACCGGCAGATCCTGGCCGAGCTTCAGGCCGATGGCCGCATGACGAATGTGGAACTGGCCAGCCGTGTGGGAATTTCCGCGCCGCCCTGCCTGCGCCGGGTGCGGGGGCTGGAGGAGGCCGGGTTCATCCGCGGCTACCACGCCGACATCGATGCGCGCGAGCTTGGCTTTGAAGTGCAGGTCTTCGCCATGGTGCGGCTGAGCAGTCAGGCCGAAGCAGACCTTTCGGCGTTTGAGCAGCGCTGCCGGGACTGGCCCCTCGTGCGCGAATGCCACATGCTGAACGGCGAGATCGACTTCATCCTGAAATGCGTGGCCCCGGATTTGTCGAGCTTCCAAAGCTTTCTGACCGAGCAATTGCTCAAGGCCGATCACGTGGCCAACGTGAAGACCAGTCTGGTGATCCGTTGTGCGAAGGACGAGCCCGGACTGCCCTTCAACGTTCTGGAAGCACGGCTGGCAAAGAACGCCTGAGGGTCAGTGCGCGGCTTCGGCCATCGGCCGGGTGGCAGCCTTGAGGCGCATTGCAAAACCCTTCTGGCCCATGCTGTTGGGCGACCGGCCTGTTGACTGACGCAGGGTGCCACGAACGGTCACGCGCGTTGCCTCGGATTCTGCCACGGCTTCCAGGACAGAAACGATCCAGCGGCGCTTGGTTCTCAACTCGATGATCATTCTATCCTCGCGGCAAAACGCTTCATGGTCAAACCATGCAAGGTGAATACGGCGGGGGTTGGGAAAAGTTGCGCTGCGACGGTGCATTTTCATGCCCGATTGAGCCGCATTAAAGCCTTATTGTCGAGATGAGGCGCCCGTAATCGGCCTCGGCCGCGTGGGTTGTGCGACGGAACGAATAGAACCGCGCGGCGTCGCGGTAGGTGCAATGACCTGTCCATTGCGCGTGGCCCACCCCGGCGGCGCGCAGGCGGTAAAGGCCATAGCCCGGGAGGTCGAAGAGCATCCGGTCTCCGGTGCCGCTGGCGAAAAATCGGGTGACCTCATGGCCTTCCTGGCGGAATCGATCCAGGAAGTCCGGACCGACCTCATAGGAGGCCTGGCTGATCGTCGGGCCGATCACGGCCTGGGTGTGGCCGCGCCTTCCACCAAGGGCTTCCATCGCATCCAGCGTCGCTTCCAGCACGCCGTCCAGCGTCCCCCGCCAGCCGGCATGGGCCGCGCCGACCACCCCTGCAACCGGATCGTGGAAAAGGACCGGCTGGCAGTCGGCGGTGAGGATGGCGAGGAGAACGCCCGGCGTGGCAGTCACCAGAGCGTCAGCCTCGGGGCGGTGGGGCAGCGGGCCGGTCACGGAAACGGCACGGGCGGAATGGACCTGGTTCACGGTGACCAGCGCCTTTGGGGCGACGCCCATCGCCTCGCAGACGCGGGCACGGTTGATCGAGACGATCTCGGCCTGGTCGGAGGAGCCGGTCCCGCAGTTCAGACCGGAAAAGATGCCCGAGGAGGCGCCGCCCTTGCGGGTGAAGAACCCATGGCGGCAGGCCAGGGCGTCCGAGGTGATGATCTCCAGCGTCGAGGGCATCAGGATGCGAATCCGGGCGGAAGGGGAGCTGATGTGCCGGTCAGGGCCAGCACTTTGAACAACGAACCCATTTCTTCCGGGTGGGTCAAGCGCCGATAAGCCGCAAGGTGGCTTTCCAGCCGATCGCCCGTCAGGCTGCGTGCCAGACGGTCAGCCCTTGCCGCAATTCCAAGCCGGTCGAGCACGGCGCCTTGCGTGTCGAAGGCATGGGCCGGGGTCAGGGCGGCCAGCGGTTCAAAGTCGACATGGGCGGTAAGGTCGGCCTCTCCCGGATGGGCGAGGGGGGCGTCAAAGGCGTGGGCGCGCAGCGCCTGCAGCGTGTCGCCCTGCGAGCGCCAGCCGCCATAGTCGATCAGGTAGGCAAGGCCGCCGTGCTGCGTGATCCGCGCCGCGATGGTCGCCGTGACCTGGCGGGCGGGGGCGCAGTCTTCGACCAGCGCGCCGGGTGAAGCAGTGCGGAAGGCTGCGGCGTCGGGTGCGCGCTCCAGTGGCGCGGAGAGGCCAAAGGCGAGTTGGCCTGCAGCCAGGCCCACGAGGCGCTCGTGCCAGATGCCGGACTGGTTCCGGAACTGGCGGATCGGCAGGGCGTCAAGAAACTCGTTGGCCAGAAGGTAGAGCGGTGCAAGGGGAAGGGCGTCAACGTCGTTCAGCCATGTCATGGGCAGGGTGAAGCGAGAGAGGGTGGCGGCCTGAACGTCACGCAGGCGTGGGGAAGCTTCGACAAGGACAATGCGGGCGGCGGCGTGGAAGCCGGGGACGCCAGCGGTGGCGCGCAAGACGTCTGCCATCAGGGTGCCACGGCCGGGGCCAAGCTCGGCCAGAGTGAACGGCGCGGGCGCTCCCTGGTCCAGCCAGGCCTGGGCCAGGGCCAGGCCGAACAGCTCTCCGAACATCTGGCTGATTTCGGGGGCGGTGGTAAAGTCGCCCGCGGCCCCGAAGGGCTCTCGCGTGTTGTAATAGCCGTGGACAGGGTGCAGCAGGCACTCGGCCATGTACTCGGCCACCGTGATCGGCCCGCCCGCGCGGATGCGGTCGATCAGCAGATGGGCCAGCGGCGTCATCTGGCCTTTGCGCGGGCAAGGAACCACAGGCCCGCGGCGATCATCGGCAGGGAGAGAAGCTGGCCCATCGTCAGGCCGAAGTCGCCTGCCTGCACGGCCCAGCCGATGGGGTTGCCGGGGCTGACGAACTGCGCGTCGGGCTGGCGGACGAATTCCACCAGGAAGCGGGCGATGCCGTAGCCCGCAAGAAACACCCCCAAAAGCGCACCGGGACGCTTCAGCCAGCCACGCCGGAAGGCAAGCCAGGCGAGGACCAGAAGGAGCAAGAGACCCTCAAGCGCAGCCTGATACAACTGGCTGGGGTGCCGGGCGCAAAGGCCGACGACGCCCTCGCAGGTCTGCGCGGCGTTGCCGGGAAAGATCACGCCCCAGGGCAGGGTGGTGGGGCGGCCCCAAAGCTCGGCGTTGATGAAGTTGGCCAGGCGGCCAAGCATCAGGCCCATCGGCACGGCAACTGCCAGAAGGTCGCCCATCGACAGCATCGGGATCTTCTCACGGCGGCAGAACAGGATGCCCGCAATGACCACACCGGCGAAACCGCCGTGAAAGGCCATGCCGCCTTCCCAGACGAAGGGGATCTTCCAGGGATCGGCAAGGTAGGTGGCCGGGTCGTAGAAGATGACATAGCCCAACCGCCCGCCGATGATGATGCCAAGGACGGACCAGGTCAGGAAACGCTCGGCCTGCTCGGCCGCCAGCGGTGGTGTGCCAGCCCAGAGGTCCGGGTTGCGGACGGCACGGACGACGATCCACCAGGCAAAGAGGATGCCCGCGATATAGGCCAGCGCGTACCAGCGCAGCGCGAGGGTCAGGCCGAAGACCTCGACCTCGAACAGGGTGGGCGACAGGTCGGGGAAGGGGATCATGGGCGGGTTCCGCTTTCGGGTCACGCGCTTGTCGCGGCGCGCTTGGCGCTTGTCAACCGGCGGCAATCCGCCGTCTTGCCCTGCGGCAGTGCCGGGGCCATATAGGGGGCAACCCCGCAGAGGAGAGGCCGATGCAGACCCGCAACAAGTTCTTCGACGACATGAGCCAGCTGATGACCAACGCAATGGGCGTGGCACAAGGCGCGAAGACCGAAGCCGAGACCGCTTTCAAAAGCATGGTGGACCGCTGGATGGCCGACCGCGATTTCGTGACGCGTGAGGAATTCGACGCGGCCCGCGCGATGGCACAGAAGGCGCGGGAGGAGAATGCCGCGCTGGAGGCCCGGATCGTGGCACTTGAAGCGACGCTGACGAAGAAGAAGGGCTGAAGCCGCTCGTCGATGACTTCGTCACTCCTCGCAGGTCGCTTGGGGCCTTCCGATGAGGAGACGAAGTCGAACGAGGAGGTCTTCAGGCCCGGACCAGTCGGAACGCGGCCGATGCGCCCCAACCGGCAAGCGCGGCCAAGAGCAGCGAGACCAGCCCGTAGATCAGCGGTTGCTCTTGTGCGAGGTTGAAGATGAACCGCTCCAGCCCCTCCTTCCGGACACCGATCAGCCGCTCTTGCTGCGCCACCACCCGCTTGTCGCGCAAGAGGAACAGGCGGACCTTGTACTCCCCCTCGGTCAGGTTCGCAGGCAGGACGACATCCGCGCGAAAGAGGGTGTCTTCGGTCAGTTCCACCCGGCCTTCCAGCACGCGGTAACGGTCTTCGTTGGTCCGCACGCGCAGGAGGGCAAGGATGAATTCGCCTGACTGCTCTGCCTCTTCGGTGATGCCAACCGCGCGGATCACCCGTTCGATGGTGATGCTGTGGCGCAGGTTTTCGGTATCCGAAAGGATGTGGGTCAGCGGCCCCGTGGTTGCCACGGCATAGAAACTCGGCGCGGAATCGACCACGACCGAAGCGTTGTTGACCCAGATCCCGGCGACGCGCGCCTTGCGGCGGACGGTGACGGGGGTGGAGGGGCCTTCGACGGTGATGATCACCTCCAGCGGGCCCACACCGGCTGCCGGGGCGCCCTCGCGCTTGACAGCGCCGTAGATCAGGATTTCCGACCCGTCGAAGTCAGCCGTGATCGACACCCGGTTCTGGCTGAGACCGGACACGATGGTTTCCTGCGCCAGGGCCGGGGCGGTCAGGACCAGCAGCAGAAGCACAAGCGAGCGGATCACGGCAGCACCCCCGGTGCGACCGAGTAAAGCTCCCCGGGGCGCAAAAGAAGGTCCACCGCGATGCGGATGGCCACGGCGAGCACCAGGAGCGACAGCAGGATGCGTAGCTGTTCCGCCTTCAACCGCACACCCACCCGCGTACCGATCTGTGCGCCGACGACACCGCCGAGGATGAGCATCAGCGCCAGCATCATGTCGACCGTCTGGCTGGTCACGGCATGCATGACGGTGGTGAAGGCGGTGACGAAGATGATCTGGAACAGCGAGGTGCCGATGACGACCTTGGTGGGCATCCCCAGAAGGTAGATCATCGCCGGAACCATGATGAACCCGCCGCCTACTCCCATGATCGCGGCCAGGAAGCCCACCAACGCTCCGACGAGGATGGGTGGGATGACCGAGATGTAGAGCCCGCTGGCGCGGAACTTCATCTTCAAGGGAAGGCCGTGGACCCAGGAATGGACATGGCTGCGCCGGATCGGCGCGCCGGGCCTGCGGGCGCGCAGGAGGCTGCGCAGGCTTTCCTGCAGCATCATCGCGCCAATCAGGCCCAGAAAAAGGACGTAGGACAGCTGCACGAAGAGGTCGACCTGTCCCGCTGAGGTCATCAGGCGGAACACCCAGATCCCCACGGCAGAGCCCAGGAGGCCCCCGGCCAGAAGGACCCAGGCCATCGTGAAGTCGACCCCCTTGCGGCGCATCTGGGCCAATACGCCCGAGATCGAGGACGCGACGACCTGGTTCGCCCCGGTGGCCACAGCCACCGCAGGGGGAATGCCGATGAAGAACAGAAGCGGCGTGATCAGGAAGCCCCCGCCGACGCCGAACATGCCCGACAGGAAGCCCACTATTCCACCCAGCCCCAGAATGAGGAAGGCGTTGACCGAAACCTCGGCGATGGGGAGGTAAAGCTGCATCGAAGCGGCAATCGGTCGGAGAGGAGGGACGGGGTGAAAGCGGCGGGTGTCCCAAAGGCTTGCGCAGCTTTTGCGCGCAAGTCAAACGGCGATGCGCCTCATCGGAGGGTGGTCAGGTATTCCCGCAGGATGCGTTCCAGTTTTGCCGCACCAAGGGGGGCCATGGCCTTGGTGTGCTCGTGGCTGATCTTCTCGTCCGACATGCCGGCGGCCATGTTCGTGATGGTGGATATGGCAGCGACCTTCAGGCCAAGGAAGCGGGCGAGGATCACCTCGGGCACGGTGGACATGCCTACGGCGTCGCCGCCGAGAAGCTTCAGCATCCGGATCTCCGCCGGTGTCTCGAAGCTGGGGCCGGAGTACCAACAGTAGACGCCTTCCGGGAGCGACAGGCCCAGACGCGCGGCGGCGGCCTTCAGCGCGCTGCGGAGGCCGGGATCATGCGCGTCGGTCATCGGCACGAAGCGCGCGTCGGTCTTCTCGCCGATGAGGGGGTTCAGACCGGAATAGTTGATATGGTCGGACAGCAGCATCAGGTCGCCCGGTGGGATGTCCTGGCGCATCGATCCTGCGGCGTTGGTCAGTATCAGGGCGCCGGCCCCAAGCGCCTTCAGGACCTCCAGGGGCAGCAGCATCGCGCGGGGATTGCCGTTTTCATAGAAATGCTCGCGCGCGCCGAAGACGGCGACGCGGACGCCCTCAAGGCTCCCGATGTGAAGCTGCGGGTTGTGGCCCGAGACGCCGACATGAGGAAACCCCGGCAGGTCGGCGTAAGGGATCGCCACGCCTTCGACCGCATGGGCCAGATGGCCAAGGCCGGAGCCGAGGATGAGGCCGAGGCGGACCGGCTCTGCTCCGGCTTTGGTGCGGATCAGGGTGGCAAGGGAGGCGGGATCGGTCATTCGCTACGCTCTTGGCTGGCGGAGAAGCGGGGGTTTCACACCCCCGCACCCCCGTGGGATATTTTCGCAGAAAGAAAGCACAAGCTTAATCAAACTGTCCGGGTCAGCGTTCCTTGACATAGGGCTCGCCCCCGGCGCGGGGCGGGATGGCCTTGCCGATGAAGCCGGCGAGGACGACGACGGTCAGGATATAGGGCAGCGCGTCAAGGAAGGGGACGGGGACCTTTACCTGCACGACCGCCTGAACCACGTCGGGGCGCAGCGCGAGGGCCTGGAAGAAGCCGAAGAGGAGGCAGGCCCAAAGCGCGGCGACAGGCCTCCATTTGGCGAAGATCAGGGCGGCCAGGGCGATGTAGCCGCGCCCCGCCGTCATCTCGCGCCCGAAACCGGCTTGCAGGGCGGTGGCCATGTAGGCCCCTGCAAGGCCGCAGAGGACGCCGGTGATCGCCACGGCGGCGAAGCGCAGGCCAACGACCGAGACCCCGGCGGTGTCCACGGCGGCAGGGTTTTCGCCAACCGCGCGCAGGCGCAGGCCAAAGCGGGTGCGGTTCAGGACCCACCAGCTGAGCGGGACAAGGGCGAGGGCAGCGTAGACGAGGAGGGAGTGCCCGGAAATGACCTCGAAGTAGAGTGGGCCAAGGATGGGCACCTCGCGCAGTTCATCGGCGAAGGGCAGGGTGACGGGGTTGAAGCGCGCCTCGCCGGCAAGCGGTGGGGTGCGGCCGCCCTGACCGAACAGGGCCTGCGCGATCAGGACCGTCAGGCCGGATGCAAGGAAGTTCAGCGCCACGCCGGAGATCAGCTGATTGCCGCGAAAGGTGATGGAGGCGATGCCATGGATCGCGGCGAAGAGGAGCGAGGCGCCGATGCCGGCCAGCAGGCCGAGCCAGACCGACCCGGTCAGGAACGCCACGGCACCCGAGGCCATCGCGGCGGCGAGCATCTTGCCTTCAAGCCCGATGTCGAAGATGCCCGAGCGTTCCGAGAAGAGCCCGGCAAGGCAGGCGAGGAGGAGCGGGGTGGCCAGCCGCAGTGTAGAGTCCAGGATCTGGAGGAGAGTGTTGTAATCCATCACGCAGCCCCCAGTTGTCGGCTGCGGAACAGGCCGAAGATGCGGGTCAGCAGCATCCGCACCATGACGTCCAGCGCCCCGGTGAACAGGATCACCAGGCCCTGCACGACGATCCGCATCTCGATCGGGATCGAGGTCCAGAGTCCAAGCTCGGCCCCGCCCTGGTAGAGAAAGCCGAAGAGCAAAGCCGCCAGCACCACACCGATCGGATGGTTGCGGCCCATCAGCGCCACCGCGATCCCGATGAAACCGGCCCCTTCGGATGAGTTCTGCAGCAGTCGCTCCGCCTCGCCCATCACGTTGTTCACGCTCATCATTCCGGCCAGGCCGCCGGACATCAGCATGGCGACCATGATGATGAAGACCGGGTTGATCCCGGCATAGCGGGCGGCGGATTCGGATTTGCCGAAGGCGCGGATCTGATAGCCAAGCCGGGTGCGCCACAGGATCGCCCAGACGACAACCGCCATGGCCAGCGCGATGAGCAGGGTGACGTTGGCGGGGACGGGCTTGGTGAAGACAAGGTTGAGCAGCGGGATCTCGTTCAGCGCGGGGAGGTTGGCACCCTCGGGGAAGCGGGCCGAGGCCGGGTCCATCTGGCCAGCGGGGCGCAGGACGTCGACGAGGAGATAGACCAGCAGGGCGGCCGCGATGTAGTTGAACATGATCGTGGTGATGACGATGTGGCTGCCGCGTTTGGCCTGCAGATAGGCGGGCAGCGCCGCCCAAGCTGCGCCGAAGACGGCGGCCCCGACCGTTGCGGCCGCAAGCGCCAGCGTCCAGTGCGGCCAGTCGATCGACAGGCAGACCAGCGCCACGCCAAGGGCACCAAGCTGGGCCTGCCCCTCACCGCCGATGTTGAAGAGGCCGGCGTGGAAGGCGACCGTCACCGCAAGCCCGGTGAAGATGAAGCTGGTGGTGTAATACAGCGTATAGCCCCAGCCATAGGCCGAGCCGAGAGCGCCTTCGACCATCACGTTGAACGCCTCGACCGGGCTTTGCCCGATGGACAGAAGCACCAGCGCCGAGATGATCGCGGCGAGGATCAGCGACACAAGGGGGACAAGGACCACATCGGCCCAGCGGGGAAGACGGTCCATCAGGTGGTCTCCTTCTGGAACGAGGTGCGGAGGCTGGCCCCCCCACCCCGGCCGTCCCCCACAGAGGCGGGAAGGAGGCGCCTAGCCCCGGCAGCGTTTCGGGCCGTGCGGGCCTGTCCCTGCATCAGGCGGATCAACGGGGAGCTGGCGCCTCGCCTCCCCCTTTGTGGGAAGGGGTCAGGGGCGGGGCGCTGCCGCAGGTCACACATCATGCCGCAGCCCCCTTGCCCGTCATCCCGGCCATCAGCATTCCCAACTCGCGTTCATCGGTCTTTTCGGGATCGCGGAAGCCCATCAGCTTGCCGTCGAACATCACCGCGATCCGGTCGCTAAGCGACATGATCTCGTCCAGTTCGACGCTGACGAGAAGGATCGCCTTGCCCGCATCGCGCAGGGCAACGATCTGCTTGTGAATGAACTCGATGGCCCCGATGTCCACGCCCCGCGTGGGCTGGCCGATCAGCAGAAGCTCCGGGTTCTGTTCCATCTCGCGGGCGACGACGATCTTCTGCTGATTGCCGCCGGAAAAGCTTTTGGCCGCAAGCCATGGGTTCGGCGGGCGGACATCGAACTTTTCCATCTTGGCTTGCGTGTCGCGGCGCAGCGCCTCGTTGTCCATGAAGAACGCGTTCTTCTGGTACTCCGGTTCGTTGAAGTAACCGAAGGCCACGTTTTCCCAGGCGGTGAAATCGAGGATCAGGCCATAGTGGTGCCGGTCCTCCGGGACATGGGCCACCCCGGCGCGGCGCCGGCTTTGACCATCCGAGCCGGGGCCGGAAAGCGGCAGACTTGCGCCGTTCAGACTTACCCGACCGGTGGCGCGCATCATACCGCCAAGCGCGGCCAGAAGCTCTGACTGGCCGTTCCCAGCCACCCCGGCGATGCCCAGGATCTCGCCCGCGCGGATGTCGAAGGTGAGGCCCTTCAGCCGTTCCACCTTGTGTTCGTCGAGGACCCGCAGATCTTCGACCCGCAGCACCACGTCGCCAAGCTCTGCGGGCTTTTTCTCCACCTCGAGAAGGACCTTGCGGCCGACCATCAACTCGGCGAGTTGCTCGGGGCTCGTCTCCGCGGTCTTCACCGTGGCGACCATGGTGCCGCGCCGCATTACGCTGACATTGTCGGTAGCCTCCATGATCTCGCGCAGCTTGTGGGTAATGAGGATGATGGTTTTACCCTGATCCTTCAGACCCTTGAGGATGCGAAAGAGGTGGTCCGCCTCGGCCGGGGTCAGCACGCCCGTGGGTTCGTCCAGGATCAGGATATCGGCCTGTCGGTAAAGCGCCTTGAGGATTTCGACCCGCTGCTGGTGGCCGACCGACAGATCCTCGATCAAGGCGTCGGGATCGACGTCGAGTTCATAGTCCCGGCTCAGGCCTTCCAGCACCTTGCGCGCCTTGGCCAGCGAGGTGTTCAGAAGCGCCCCGTCCTCGGCCCCCAGCACGACGTTCTCCAGCACGGTGAAGTTCTGCACCAGCTTGAAATGCTGGAACACCATGCCGATCCCGGCGCGGATGGCGCTTTGGCTGTCGGGGATCGCAGTCAGCTTGCCGCCGACGAAGATCTGCCCGGCGTCGGCTTTGTAGAAGCCGTAGAGGATGGACATCAGCGTGGACTTGCCCGCGCCGTTCTCGCCGATGATCCCGTGGATCGTGCCGCGCGGAACGGCGATGTTGATGTCCTTGTTCGCCTGCACCGGTCCGAAGGCCTTGGAGATGCCCTTCAACTCGATGGCGAGGGTGCCGTCAGCAGCCATGTCTTCCCCCTTCACGCCGGATGTGTCCGCTTCTGCTGCGCGGGTTTCGAGGCATCCTTGCGAAAGTGCCGCGCCATGGGTTGGCGCGGCACTGATTTTTCCTGAGCGCCAGGCTTAGAACGTGGCCGCCGGGCAGGCGTTGTCGGACATGTAGTCATGCACGACCAACTCGCCCGACTTGATCTTTTCAGCTGCCGCATCGACCGCGGCCTGCATTTCCGCGGTTACGAGGGCGGCGTTGTTGTCGTCCATCGCGTAGCCCACGCCGTCGGATTTCAGGTCGAGCACGTTGACGCCCGGCTTGAGGTCCACGCCTTCCATGAAGGCGTTGTAGACGGCGACATCGACGCGCTTCAGCATCGAGGTCAGGATCTTGCCGGGGTGCATGCCGTTCTGGTTGCTGTCGACGCCGATGCCGAGGATGCCCTCATCCGCCGCCGCCTGCAGGACGCCCACGCCGGTGCCGCCCGCCGCCGCGTAGATCACGTCCGCGCCCTGGGCCTTCTGGCCCTTGGCCAGTTCAGCGCCCTTGACCGGGTCGTTCCAGGCCGCCGGGGTGGTGCCGGTCATGTTCAGGACGACCTTGGCTTCCGGGTTCGCGGCGACGACGCCCTGCGCATAGCCGCAGCCGAAGCGGCGGATCAGCGGGATGTCCATGCCGCCGATGAAGCCGACGGTGCCGGTCTTGGAGGCGAGGCCAGCCATCATGCCGACAAGGTAGGACCCTTCATGCTCGGTGAAGACGACGGATTTGACGTTCGGCTGGTCGACGACCATGTCGATGATCGCGAACTTGGTGTCCGGGAAATCCGGGGCGACCGTGTTCAGCACGTCACCGAAGGCGAAGCCGGTCATCACGACCGGGTTCGCGCCCGACTCCGCCAGACGACGCAGCGCCTGCTCGCGCTGGGCTTCGGACTGCATCTCCAGTTCCTTGAAGGTGCCGCCCGTCTCGGTCGCCCATTTGGTAGCACCGTTGAACGCCGCTTCGTTGAAGGATTTGTCGAACTTGCCGCCCAGATCGAAGATGATCGCGGGTTCTGCAAGGGCAGCGCCAGCGGAGAGGGCCATGGCAGTGGCGCCCATCAGGGATTTCATGAAGGTCATCGGATGCTCCCGGTCGGTTGTTGTTGTCGTTAAGGCCAAGCTATGCCGCCAAAGCCCGGGCAAACGGGGGCCAGAGTCGGTGCCAGCACTCCTTGCGAAATTGGGGGTAGTCGCTTCGGTGGGTCAAGGGTTATTCGCCACTGCACACGGTGAATTTTGACCGTCCGGTCAGGTTGACCCTGCGTTCGCCGCTTCCGTCAGCACCCGCCGCATGACAATTGCATCCACCGCCCGGCCGTCCGGCAGCCGGTAGTAAGCCTTCCTCCGCCCGGCCACGGTGAACCCGGCGCGGTCGTAAACCATCCGCGCCGGGGTGTTGTCGGCGGCGACTTCCAGAAAGGCGGTGTCTGCCCCCCGCAACCGCGCCTGATACAGAAAGCGCATCACCAGCCGCAGCCCCAGACCCCGGCCCCGCGCCTCGGGGGCGACGGCAAGGGTCAGAAGCTCCGCCTCGCCGGCAACGGCCCGGCCAAGGAGGAGACCGGCGTCGCCCTCGACCAACAGGAAGGCGAGTGGGTCGGCCAGAAGGTCGGCGAACTCGCCCTCGCTCCAAGGGCGGGGGGTGGAGAAACTGCGGCCATGCAGGGCGGCAAGGGCGGCGGGCGTCACGGCAGGATGACCGGCGGCAGGTCGGACGGCGGGGCCGCATCGGCCCCCCGCAGGTAGAAGGGGGCGGGGCGGGGCTGCAGCAGGGGGGCGCGACCGGCCGCAATGCGGGCGATGGCTTCGGCAATGGGAAGGCTCGGCGCCAGGGCCCCGGCACCTGCGGCAGAGCCGGTCACCGGGCCGGCCACATCCAGGCTCGCCAGTGGCACGATCCGGGCGGCGCCGGGACCGGTGCCGGAGAACTCCTGCACATAGGCTTCGCCGCGCCGGGCATCTTCAACCACGGTCAGCGGACGGGGCAGGCCATGCGCCAACGCCTCCAGCCGCGTCACACCCAGCGCAGGAATTCCAAGACCAAGCGCCAGCCCCCGTGCCGCCGATACGGCGATCCGCACGCCAGTGAAATTGCCTGGACCGGTGCCGACAGCGATGGCGCAAAGGTCGGCCCAGACCAGACCACCGTCGGCAAGCAGGTCCTCCAGCAAGGGCAGCAGCCGTTCTGCCTGGCCTTTTTCCATCGGCTCGTCCCGCAGGATCACCCGGTCTGGCAGCAGCAAAGCGGCCGCGCAATGCGCGGCCGATGTGTCGAATGCCAGGATCGGCAGCATGTCAGGCCGCGACGGGACGGACTTCCAGAACTTCAGGAATGTAATGCCGCAGCAGGTTCTCGATCCCCATCTTCAGCGTCAGGGTCGAAGACGGGCAACCCGCGCAAGCACCCTGCATGTGCAGGTAAACGACGCCCCGGTCAAAGCCGTGGAAGGTGATGTCGCCCCCATCCTGCGCCACGGCAGGGCGGACGCGGGTGTCGAGCAGTTCCTTGATCTGGCGCACGATGTCGCCATCCTCGCCGGTGTGTTCGGCATGGCCGCCACCAGTGGCACCCTCGCCTTCCATCACGGCGGCGCCAGACTGGTAATGCTCCATGATCGCGCCAAGGATGGCTGGCTTGATGTGCTGCCAGTCCATGTCCTCGGCCTTGGTCACGGTGACGAAGTCAGTGCCGAAGAACACCCCGGTCACGCCACCCGCAGCAAAGATGCGCCGGGCGAGCGGAGATTTGGCAGCGGCCTCCGCGCTGGGAAAGTCTGCGGTTCCCAATTCAAGCACGGTCTGGCCGGGCAGGAACTTCAGCGTCGCGGGGTTCGGCGTGGATTCGGTCTGGATGAACATTTTCGGTCTCCGACAATTCTTATCGGATATGCGCCTTGCGCTGTCCGCTGTCAAGTTTGGAACGGTTCTAAACCGTGTCCGGATCGCTGTCTGACCCCCAATAGCCGTACATCTGCTCCAGGGTGGTAAGGTCGCGCAGGGGCGGGGTTGGCGCCGGGGCGCGGTCAGACGTGTGATAGGCGCTTCCGACCGGCGGGACGGGGGCGGTCAGCTTCGATTCGAGAACAAGCACCGTAAGGCTCCTTTACAGGGTCCCTCCCGGTACTGACATGGGGCCTCTGCGCCGCAAGGCCCATCGGAGATGCGACATTGCCGCCCTGCGCCCTGCGCATGGCTGCTAGATAAGCACGACCCACGCCGCGTAAAGCCCGGTCGCGCCCAGCGCACAGGCCACCGCGAACGACCCCATGTCCTTGGCGTTCTTGGCAAAGACCGACCAGCCTGGTGAAAGGTGATCCACGATCTCTTCGATCGCGGTGTTCAGGGCTTCTACCGCCAGCACGACCAACGACAGGATCAAAAGCCCCAGAAACTCGGCAACCGATGCGCCGGTCAGCGCGAAGAGTGCGATCAGACCGGTCAGGCCCAGCACCTCCTGCCGAAAGGCGCTTTCACGCCAAAGCCGCCTTGCCCCGTCGCGCGAATAGGTGGCAGCGGCGAGGAAATGCGCCACCCCGGTCTTGCGCGCGGGTTTCTGCTGTCTTGTCTTGTCCACCGTTAGCTTGCCCTTGTGCGGCACTCGTTGGTCAGGTCCAGCGCCGGATCGACTGCCGAGGTCCTGACATCCAGAAGCCCGAGGATCGTCGAAAACATGTTGTCATGCGAAATGGCACTTGTCACCTGCTTGCCAAGGCAGGCCTGCTCCAGCCCCAGTGTGCTCTGGAACCGGTCCGACAGCCAGACCACCATCGGCACATGGGTCTGTTGCGACGGAGCCATGAACTTCGGCGCGCCGTGCAGGTAAAGGCCGTTTTCGCCCAGCGATTCCCCGTGGTCCGAGACGTAGAACATCGCAGGGATCACCCGGTCCTCTGCGGCCAGAAGGTCGATGATCGCGGCCAGCATCTCATCCGTGTAGGCAATGGTGTTGTCATAGGCGTTGACGATCTCGGCCTCCGAGCAGGCAGAGAGATCGGGCGTCTGGCAGGCGGGGCCAAAAACCTCGCGGTCGGCGGGATAGCGCAGCCAGTAGCTTGGCCCGTGGCTGCCGATCTGGTGCAGCACGATCACGGTGTTGCCGGTGATCGAGGCCGCAGTCTCCTCAAGGCGTTTCAGAAACACGCCGTCGGTGCATTCCGGCTGGCAGAACTCGGCCCCGTCCTCGGCTGTCATCCGTCGAGACGGAATGCGCGCGGCCACGTCCTTGTGGCCGGTGTTGTTGTCCCACCATTCGGCCTTGAACCCGGCGCGGACCAGCACGTCCAGCAGGTTCTCGTGCGAAAGACCGCCGGTGAACGAGTATTCGTCCGCCGTGAGGGGAGAAAACATGCAAGGCAGCGACACGGCCGTGGCAGTGCCGCAGCTGGTGACGTCCGAGAAGTAAAGCACGTCGCGGGCGGCAAGGGCCGGGTTCGTCGGCCGCGCATATCCACCAAGCGACCAATTCTGCGCGCGCGCCGTCTCGCCCGCGACGATCACCATCAGCACCGGCTTGTCCGCCTGCGAGAGGAACTGGCCGGGGCGGGCATCCTTACCGGTCGGGGCCACAACGATGCTGGTCGATCGCAGCATCATCCTGGCATAGCGCAGGCTGGCGGCAAGCGGGGCGAGCGGCTGGGCCGAAGCGAGCAGTTCCTTGTTTTCGCGCAGGACGCTCGCATAGGCCTTGAAGTCGGTGAAGAGAAGGCCAACCACCATCGCCGCAGCCCCCGCCGTCACCATCGCCCAACCGGCGAAGGCGCGCTTCAGCCCGGCCCGCTGCACCCGGACCCAAAGCACAAGCATGGCCGGCAGTCCGCCAAAGAGGGCGACATGGCCAAGGAAGCGTGGCGTGATCAGGTGGCGCGATTCGGCAAATGTCGTGGTTGCGGCGTTCTGGATCATGTCGCGGTCGATCACCACGCCCAGCACATCCACGTAATAGGACGCCACCCCACCGATCAGCAAAAGCGCAACCAGCACCGGCTTTTGCAACCGCCGGACCGCCATCAGCGAGATGGTCAGCAGGATCAGCGCCCAGATGACCAGCGCAAACCCCACACCGGCAAGCGGGCGGTTTCCGAAGATGCGAAGAAGATGGCTCCAGAACGTGCCGTTGCAGGCGGCAAGCAGATAGGTGGCAACCAGGGCATTCAGGACAAAAGGGGACAGGGCCGGACGAGCACCGGACAGTCGGTCAGACAGATTTGACATGGAAAGCTTTCAGCGGCGACCGGACCAGTCCCGGCTCGTGTCGCTTACGTGCTTTTCTAAACCAATGCTGTAAGCAGGCGCTTAGGGCCCGAGCATTCAGCCCGTGCGCATCCTGTCAGGTGATGCTTTCCAGCCGTTCCTTCGACATGTCGCCCGGCACGATCGTGATCGGGATCGGCAGACTGCCCGAGGTGCGGCTCATCGCAGTGACCAGCGGCCCCGGCCCGGCCTTGTCGGTGTCCGCTCCAAGCACAAGAATCCCGATGGCCGGGTCTTCCTTCACCTGAGCCAGGATTTCCGACACCGGGTCCCCCTCGCGGATGACAAGCTCGGGGTTCACGCCCTGCTTGTCGCGCATCCACTTGGCGAACACCTCGAAATGCGCTTCGATCCGTTCGCGGGCCTCGGCACGCATCAGGTCCGCCACACCCATCCAGTGCTGATACTCCTCGGGCGGGATGATCGACAGGATCGTCACCCCTCCACCTGTATGCGCAGCGCGCAATGCGGCAAAGCGCATCGCGTTCAGGCATTCGCGGCTGTCGTCCAGCACGACCAGAAACTTCCGCATGTCGTCCCCCATTGGCGCGGCCAATCATGGCCCGGGCGCGGGGCGAAAGGCAAGCCTCGGACTTTCCGCTGCCTCGCGGGTGGCTCAGCTCAGCGCCTGAAACTCTACCCGGCGGTTGACCTCGGCGTTCGGGTCGCTCGTATCCAGGAGGAAGCGCTTGCCCAGACCCACCGCCTCCAGCCGCGAGGCGGCGATGCCGCAATCGTTGATGAAGTAGCGCTGCACTTCCTGTGCGCGCAACAGCGACAGCCGCTCGTTGTACTCGGCTGACCCGGAGGCGTCCGTATGGCCGACAATGCGGAAGAGCTGGATGTCGGCCGCCTGCATCACGGTGCACAGCTGCTGCAACTTGGGCTTCTGCGCCGGTGTCAGGGCCGCGCTGTCCAGATCGAACTCGATCCGGACGTTGACCTGCAGATCTTCCGGAACCTTGACCAGAACGGTTGGCCCAGTGTCCGAAACGGCAATAACCTCAGCTTCGGTCGGTTGCTCGGTGGCCACCTCCACGGTGGCCCCGCCCGCGTCCGTTCCCGAGGAATCCACCGCCGCGTCCGCCGCTACATCCGCAGCCGCGGTGTCTGTCGGCGTTTCCGTCGTCACCTCGATGTCATCCGCCGTCACCAGGGTCAGGCCCCGGGTCAGACCGACATTCCCGCTTTGCGCCGCGATGTAGGCATCGCGCTGGGCCTGGAACAGCATCAGCAGTTCCTGGTCGCTGAGGTCCTGGGCCATGCAGGCCGAAGACAGAAGAATCGCCGAAGCCGAAAAGACTGTTAAAGCGCCACGCATGAGCAAGCCCGCCTTGGAAAAAAGATTAGTTATACTGCCAGTCTACGCTATGATGCACGTGCATTCAATTCACCCTTTGGCTGGTCGGCCCCATGTTTGAAGACAGATCGGATTGCACAGGCGCTGTCGTGGCACTCGCAGGGACATGATGACTCCGCCCATCACGCTGGTCCCGATTGCCGGCCGCAGCCTGCCCATAGCCGTCGGTGCGGGCCTGACAAACCGCGGCAAGGTGCGTGAGCGGAACGAGGATTCGATCCTGACCGATCCCTCGGGGACGCTGTGGGCCGTGGCCGACGGAATGGGCGGCTATGGCAACGGCGAGGTCGCGTCGGACATCGTGATGGATTGCCTCGCCGCCATTCCCGATGGGGCTGATCCCGGTCCGGCGCTTGTCGCCCGGCTGAAGGAGGCGAACGACATCGTCATCAGGCGTCAGCGCGACCCCGGCATGGCGCGCATGGGGTCCACGGTCGTGGCGCTTCTGATCAGCCGGGCCGTGGCGCATGTCGCCTGGGCCGGGGACAGCCGGGCCTACCTTCTGCGGGGTGGCCGCCTGCGGATGCTGACGCGAGACCATTCCGTCGTCCAGGACCTGATCGACCGGGGCGAGCTGACGGCGGATGAGGCCGAAAGCCACCCCGAATCACACCTGGTGACCCGCGCCGTCGGCGGCGGGCCAGAGCTTGAGGTGGATCTGATCACCGTGCCCCTCGCCATCGGCGACCGTCTACTTCTGTGCAGCGACGGGCTGACCCGCTGCGTCTACGAGCAGACGGTGGAGGCCTTGCTCGCCCGCGCCGCCTCGCCCGAAGAGGCATGCCAGTCGCTCGTCCGCGAAGCGCTGGAAAACGGCGCGCCCGACAATGTCTCCGCCATCGCACTTCTGATCCGCGAAGGCTGAGCCATGCAGCCGAACAGCATCATCGCCCCGATCATCGTCGCCATCGGCGTCATCGTCGCCGCGATTGCCTTTGCCATGGTCACCACACTCCTGGAATCAGCCGACAGCGGAACCGATCTGCGCCTGACCCGCATGGAGGCCGCCTTCGACGCCGAGGCCGCCCAGCGGGCCCGGCTTGAAGCCGAGATCGGCACGCTGAAGGCCGATCTGGCCCGCCTGCGCGACGACATGAGCCTGATGGCAAACCGCGCGCCGGTGGCCGCTGCCGCCGTCCCCGACGTCCCGGTCGAAGGGTTGCAAGCGCCCGCCGACGAAAACTTCGAAGCCCCGCCGGAAACCGAAGCATTGACCGAACAGATGCTGCTGGCCAAAGCCCGGTTCAACAAAGGCGTCACTCAGCCGCGCAACCGCACGATGATGGAAATCCTTGGCCCGCCCCGGGACAGTTATGGCACGGATTGCCGGTCGGTCACGAACCCCAAGCTGAAGGATCTGGTCGAAACCCGGCAGGTCGGGCCGATCAAGGTGACGATGTTGAAGCCTGCGCTGGACAGCCTGGAACGCGTCCTGGAAAAGCTGAAACAGGATGAACCCGACATCTACGCCAAGCTTGGCACGGCAGGGGCGCTCTGTGCCCGGTTCATCCGGGGGTCGAATACCTCGGTTTCGAACCACTCCTGGGGCACGGCCATCGACCTGACGCTGGAGGGTGAGCTTGACCCCTTCGCCGACGGCACCATCCAGGTCGGGCTGGTGATCCTGGCCGAGCATTTCAATGACGAGGGGTGGTACTGGGGCGCCGGCTACAACCGCGAAGACGGGATGCATTTCGAGGTCGGGGAGGAAACCCTGAGGGCCTGGGTCGCCGAAGGAAGGCTGTGACCCAAATGGCCGACCCGCATAGCCCGCGCACCGTGATGCCGCCGCGACCCGGAACCCGCAAGACCGACCCGGAAGTCTATGACCGCGCCGCCCGCCCAGTGCTGGAGATGGCGGTCCAACTCGCCACCGTGTCGGGCGTCGAAAGTTCTCTCCTCGTCCAGCGCGCGGCCGAGGCGCTGGACCGCTTCAACGCCGATCTGCAACGGGCGGGCGTCTTGCCCTCCACCATCCAGCCGGCGCGCTATGCCCTGGGGCTGGTGCTGGACCAGAAGGCGCGGTCGAATCGGGCGGTCAACGTCCCGCTCTGGGCGGCAGGGGCGCATCGGATGCTCTTTGACGGGCGCGACATGGCCCCCTCCACCTTGCGCGACTTCATCCGCAAGGCGGCAGAGGCGGGGCATGACTTCGACGGCGTGCGCCTCTTCCTGGAACGCCGCCTCGCCGACCTTGATGGAAAGCGGACCGAATTTCAGCGTGGCGGCGGCAGCAACTGGACCGGCATGACGCTGGTGCTGGTTGTGGGGTTCGTCCTTCTGGTGGCGGGCTGGGCCGGTTTCGTCGAATGGCGGTTCCACCGCGACCTGACCAGCATCTTTCAGGGGGAGGCGCTGGACAGCGGCCTCGACAGGTCCGGCATCCTGCCAGACCTGCCGCAGCGGCTGACCCATCTTGCTGCCGCGGTCGACAGGGTGAGGTCGTCAGCGGCAAAGGCCCCGATTGCCATCTTTGCCACGCCACTTGGTTTCAACGCGGCGGCCAGCGCAGATGCGACCTATGACGCTGCCGTGCAGCGGCATGTTCCGGCCGCCCTTGCACGCGCCATCGACACCGCCCTTTCGGCCGAGGGGCAGAGCCTCCCGCTCTATGACACCCTGCGCGCCTGGTCCGTGCTCTCGGGGCAGGCGGACTGGTCGCCGTCCTATCTTTCCGGCTGGCTGTCGGACCGTGCAGCGCTTCTCCCCGACCTGCAGGCCCTTGCCCCCCACATCGCGCGGCTGAGGCCGCCTGCCGAGCCGCTCCCCCCGCCGGACCCGGAGCTTCTGGCCCAGGCGCGCGATTTTGCCACCCAGGCGACGGAGGCAGAGCGGGCCTACCTCGAGATGCAACGCTCCGACGCGGCGGCGGCAGTGGCCCCCTGGCTGGCAGAGGCGGCGGTTCCGGGACTTTCCGTCGTCGTGCAGCGTCGGTCCGGCGTCGACATGGCGGTGCCGATCGCGGGCCTCTTTACCAGCGCCGGCTGGGACTTTGCCCGCAGTGTCGGCGCCGGGGTTGCCGTCCAGACCGCCCGGGCCGAGGCGCAGCGCCTGTTCGACCAAGCCCTGCCCACGCAGAACAACGCACCCGACCTGGTGCTCGACATCCTCCAGCGTGAGACCCTGGCCCGCTGGAAGGCCTTCCTTGCCGACCTGCAGGTGCGCCCCTTCTCCGACCCCGCACAGGCGGTTCTGGTCTCGGGGCGGCTGTCGCTGCCCGACTCGCCCCTCGAGGTGTTGCTGCCCGAGGTCTGGGCGCAGGTTGGCGGGCAGGACCGTACCCGACCCCACGCGCTGCAACTGCGCATCGCGTCCGAGTTTGCGGCGATGATCCAGTACGCCGAAGACGGCCGGATGGGTGAGATCGCCACCCTCTTCGCCGCCCTGAACGTGGCCCTTGGTGCCATGGACAAGGACGAGCCGCGCGGACTGCAGCGGTTGACCTCAGCCCAAGGCAAGGTTGCCACCCTGTCGGCACTGCGCACCGCGCCGCTCGTCGTGGTGCAGATCGTCGAGGATGTGCTTGCCCAGACCACCGCCTCGCAGTCCGACCCGCTCAGCAATCCGCTGACCAAGGCCTGGCAGGCAGAGGTGCTGTCCCTCTGCAAGGCGACGACCGAAGCGCGCTTTCCCTTTGCGGATGGTTCCGATGCCAGCCTGAACGAGGTGGCGACCCTGCTTGCGCCCGGCGCGGCGATGGACAGGTTCTTCCGCACCCGCGCCGAGCCATACATCGACACCACCGCCGACCCCTGGCGCTGGAAGCCCGACGCCCGTTTCGCCGGACTTGACCCCAAAAGCGCCGAATTCTTCCAGCGCACTCAGGCCGTTGCGGCAGGCTTCTTCGGTGCGAACGGGCAAGCAGGGGCGGAAATGACGCTGTCGGCCCTGGCGGAACGGGGCAAGGCCTTCATTGCCCTCGGCGGTGCCGGCGGCCCGGTCGAGACCAACCTTGACCCGCTGACCCTGCCCTGGCCCGGGGTGGACCCCTCCGCGGGCGTGGAGGTCAGGTTCAGCAGCGCGGACGGCACCGCATCAATCCTGCAACCCGGCGAATGGGGGTTCTTCCGCACGCTGGACGGCTTGCGGCTGCGCGAACGTGACGGCGGCAAGCGCTTTCTGGTCGACCTGAAGTCTGGCGGGGCCCGGCTTTTCCTCGAGATCGCCTTCCCGGCCGAGGCCAACCCGCTGTCACGCTGGACGCTTCTGAAAGGTCTGCAATGCCCGACCGCGCTCTGATCGCTTTTCGGACCACCGGTCGCAGAAATGGTCTACACTGGCCCGATATTTGTTGAACGCGATTTGAGCACCTCTTCCCACGGGAGACATAACCATGCCGGATACCCGCGAAATCACCGTTTCCACGGCCCTGGGCGAGGACCTGCTTTTCGCCGAGATGACCGGGTTCGACGAGATCAGCCAGTGCTTCCGCTATGACATGCGCATGGTCAGCAAGGACATCAACCTCAAGGCCGATGACCTGCTTGGCACCCCTGCCACCATCGCCGTCGCGCTGAGCGAAGGGGTGCGGCATTTCCACGGGTTCATCACCGAATTCGCCTTTCGTGAGTTCCACGAGGATTACGCCCATTACCAGGCCGTGCTGCGGCCCTGGCTCTGGTTTCTGTCCACCCGGTCGGACAACCGGATCTTCCAGATGAAAAGCGTCGTCGAGATCATTGAGGACGTCTTCAAGGCCTATCCCGAGGCCAAGGTGGAAAAGCGGCTGAAGAAGACCTATCCGCCACGCGACTATTGCGTCCAGTATCGGGAAAGCGACCTCAACTTCGTCCAGCGTTTGCTGGAGCATGAAGGAATATTCTACCACTTCGACCATGCCGAGGACGGCCATACCCTGATCCTGACCGACGCCATGTCCGCAGTGAAGGATGCGGTCGGGTACGAGAAGATCAAGTTCCACAGCAGCATCGGGACCGTCCTCCAGCAAGAGGACGTGGTCACCGCCCTTTTCCCGCGAAGCTCTGTACGGTCGGGGACTTACGTCCACACCGACTACGACTTCAAGAAACCCGCCTCGGACCTGATGGCAAAGTCCGACGCGCCCAAACCCCACAAGCAGTCGGCTGGCGAGCTTTACCACTACCCCGGCACCTATCTGGAGGTGGCTGACGGTGAACCCCTGGCCGCGATCCGGCTTGAGGAAGCCCAGGCGCCCCATGTTCGGGCGGAGGCGGCAAGCAATGCCCGGGGCCTCTGGTCGGGCGTCAGCTTCACGCTGGAGGACTTCGAGCGCGAGGCCGAGAACCAGAAGTATCTGGTGCTGCGGTCGGACTACCAGATGTGGGATGGCGAATACCGCTCGGGCATGGACCGCGCGCCGCAGGGATATGGCGTCACGCTTCTACTGGCCCCGCACAGCCAGCCCTTCCGCCCCGAACGCCGCACGCCGGTGCCGCTGATGACCGGACCGCAGACCGCCGTCGTCGTAGGCCCGGCGGGCGAGGAGATATTCACCGACGAATACTCCCGCGTGAAGGTCCAGTTTCACTGGGACCGTCTGGGGGGCAAGGACGAGAACTCCAGCTGTTTCGTGCGGGTCAGCTCGGTCTGGGCGGGGTCCGGTTGGGGGTTCATCCAGATACCCCGCATTGGGCAAGAGGTGATCGTCGACTTCCTTGAAGGCAACCCCGACCTGCCGATCATCACCGGACGGGTCTACAACGCCGCCCAGATGCCGCCCTACGGCCTGCCGGGCAGCGCCACTCAATCCGGGTGGAAATCCAACTCCTCCCCCGGTGGGGGCGGCTTCAACGAGATGCGGTTCGAAGACAAGGCCGGGTCGGAAGAGGTCTACTTCCAGGCGCAGAAGGACCACAACGAACTGGTCAAGAACAACGAAACCCGTACCATCGGCAACGACTTCGCCGAAGATGTCGGCCATGATGCCAAGCAGGACATCGGTCACGACCGGACCGAGACGGTCGGCAATGACAAGGCCGTCACCGTCGGGCACGACCGCAGCGTCAGCATCGGCAACAACGATACCGAGACGGTGGGCGTCCACCGCTCCCTTACTGTGGGCAGCAACGAGACGATCAGCATCGGCTCGAATTCGAGCGAGACTATCGGGATGAACCACAGCCAGACCGTGGCCGTGGCCCAGACCATCACGGTCGGTGCCGCGCGCACCGATTCCGTCGGAGCAGCCGAGGTGCGCACCGTCGGCGCTTCGCAGACCCAGACGGTCGGCAGCGGCCGGGATGTGACCGTGGGGGCCTCGCAAAGCCATGCCATCGGGTCCGACGATGGCTGGACCATCGGTGCCAACCGCTCCGTATCGGTGGGCAGCAATGAATCGATGACCGTCGGCGGCAACCAGACCGAAACCGTCTCAGGCGATGTGGCGCTGAAAGTCGGCAAGGGCCGCGCCACCGACATCGCCAACGCCGAGATGGTGCAGGTCGGCAAGGACATGGGCGTCAAGGTCGGCAAGAAGTTCGTGCTCGATGTGGCCGACGAGATCACCCTGAAATGCGGGGACGCGCAGATCACGATGAAGAAAGACGGTACGATCACCATCAAGGGCAAGGATATCTCGCTGACCGGGTCGGGCAAGATCAACGCCAAGGCGGATGGAAACATCACAATGAAGGGCGCGAAGATCAACCAGAACTAGCCAGAACTATGAGCGCCCTTCAGCAGCGTTCGGATCGCCGCCCCGGCCGCGTCCGGTGCTGCCCCAAGCGTCGGCTGGCCCGGCGTCCACAGCTGCAGCGTCCCCTCGGCAACCCCTTTGGCCTCGGGCGCGGGCACCTCGTCCAGCGCCAGCCACAGCGCATCGGGTCCCAGCCCCAGGGGGGTGAGGCCAAGCGCGGCATCGCACCAGCCGTCGATCTGAACCTGGGTCAGCGCGCCTTCGGCGATCAGCAGCAGCGACAGCGGGAAAAGCCGCCCCGCACTGTCTTCGCTGGGCAGGATCACACCCGCCACCAGATGCCCACCCGAAACCAGCCGAAAGCGCAACCCCCCGGGCGGAAAGGTCAACCCGTCGCGCTGTACCGGCGCGACCTCGCGGCTGATCCAGGCATCCCAGTTGCGGCGGAACGCGTCCGGCAAACCCCGCGCGACGAAGTCCCCGGTCGCGGGCAGCTTGCCGAAGAACCCGGCCACCGGGCGCGAGTCGTCGGTCAGAAGCTCTCGGGACATTTGAAGCTGCCAAACATCGTCAGGTCGAAAGGGTTGTCGACCGAAGCCGCCCGCAACTCGAAATCGGCCGCAAAGCCGCCCTGCCCAAGCCGCAGCTTGAAAAGTTCGGGCAGCTCCGTCCGCGCAAGGCTGCCCTTCTTGATCAGCCGCAGCCAGGCCCAGGCCCCGGTTTCCGAACTGAGCAACTCACCCGTGCCATCGGCCGGCTGGAAAGACAGCGAGATCAGGTTGGTCCCGTCCGGCCCGGGCCAGGTCATCGGCGCGGGGCGCGAGGCGGCGTTGAGATAGGTCAGCACCTGCCCATCCACGTTCAGCGTGACGCTGGCGGCATTGGCGGTCAGGTCCTTCGGCTCCAGCGTGAAGGCCATGACCGGACCGGCGCCGCCGGGAAAAAGCCCGTCCCGGATCGACCGGGCACGTTCGAACGGGGCGAGCAGGTTGCCATCCAGACCGAAGTCGGCGCGCCAGGCCCAGGGTTTCACCGTGGTGTCGATGTAGGGCAGCAGATTGTCGGTGATGAACTTGTCGATCCGCGCGCCCGGGGCGAACAACTCGCGGAAGTCGGCGACATTGACGTCGATCGCGGCGCCCTCCGCGAAGGGATAGCGCCCTTCCGTGGCCTTGACGCAGAAGTCATGGACATCCGCGCGCCAGCGGGCGTTCAACTGGCTGATCACCGCATCACGCGTGACGGCAATCGTGTCGCCCGCGATCCCGGCAACCCAGTCATCCAGCGGGTCGGGCAGCGAGGCCGAGGCATTGGCCACCGCGCCCGTCAGTTCCGCCAGCCCACCCCGCGCCAGCAGCGTCGCCTCCGGGTCGGGCGAGTTCATTGCGCTGGCAAGCTCTTTCGCCAGGCCGTCAAGCTGCAGGCCCACGTCATCCAGAAGCGGCGGCAGTCCCTCCACTTCCTCGACGGCCCCCTTCAAGGGCGCGAAGTGCAGCGCCACATCGGTGCCCGGCGGCGGCCCCTCCTCCCCCCCGGTCGAGGTGGCAAGCTTGTTGCCCGCCTTGATAAGCTTGCCAACCTTGCCAAGCTTGGCCGTCGCCTTGGCCACCACCCCCGGCGGCACAGCGTTGGGGTCTTCGGGGATCACGCGGGTCAGGTCGACCTCGTCCACCACGGCGCGCACCAGACGGCGCAGGGTGCTGTCGGGGCTCGCGAGGTCCTTCATGTTGGCGGTGGCGATCTGCAGGTCGGTGATCGGCGCCAGCCTTATGTCGCGCAGGAACCCGTCCCACTGGGCGATGAAGTCGTCCTGGTAAAGCTTCAGGATGTCGGCTTCCAGCGTCTGCACCGACGCATCCGAGCTTTCGGCACAGCCCCCCGCAAAGACCGCGCGGTCAAGTGCGGCCTCGGCGGCCACTTCGGGGATCAGGGGCACGATGACATTGTGAAAGCCCTCATAGGTGAAGGCACCGGCAACGCCCATGCGCAGGGTCTTTTCCGACACGCGGGTCAGGACGCGGGTGGCGTTGGGGCCCGCCTTCTCGGCTGGAATCCACTCCGGCAGGTCGCTGACCGCAGCGTTCGATTTCAACGCGTTGTAGGCCCGGGCGGCCAGCGGAATGGTACAGATGCTTTCCAGCGCAGCGCCCACCAACTCCTTGTCCGGCGCGATCTTGGTTTCTTCCGACCCCAGCCTGTCCAGCGCGGCAAGCTGATGTTCCAGTGCGGCCTCGGTCGGGAATGGATCGGTCACGCTGCGCTCGGGCAGGGCGGTCTGCCACCACTGCGCGGCAAACTCGCGGTCATAAGGCGCAAGGCCGGTCATCATGTAGTAGACCTTCAGCGCGCCCAGCAGAAACTCCGGGTCGCGCACCTCGCGCCACATCGTCGCCTCCAACAGGGCGACCATGCGCGGCTCCAGGATGTTGCGCAGGCCCCGGTCATAGGCGATGCGCTGCGCCTCTGCCAGTTCCGACCGGGCGGAGGGGCCGATGACCGTCAGCGCATTCACCGGAATGTCGGTGGTCGCCGCCTTGATCTCGGTCGCCGCGTCGAGCGCAAGCTCAAGGTCAAGCGGGTCCGTCGGGGCCTGCCGGGCTGCGACATTGGCCAACCGCCCGGACAGGTCTGCCAGCAGGCGCTCCTGATCGTCGATCCCGCCGGAGTAGCGCAGGAAGGAGAACAGGAACAGGATCGATGCCACCGTGGTCGCGAGCGCCGCGCCTGCCAGCGACCCGCGCCAGATCCACTTCCGGCGTTCTTCGGCGGCAGCGTCGAAGGTGCCAAGACCCGCTTCGGGGAAGATCAGTTCGGTCAGCATGTTGCGCAGGAAGAACGACCGCTTCTCGCCATAGCGGCGCGGGGCAGGGGCGTCGGGCGACAGGCCAAAGCCCCCCGCCAACTCTCCCACCAGCCGGTCGATGGGCGAGCCTTCCTGCGTGGCCGAGGTCAGGTAGAACCCGCGCAGCCAGGGGCTTTCCTCATACCGGCTTTCGCCAAAGACCGTGTCGATCAGCAGTTTCAGCGGCCCGTCCAGACGTTCGACCTGCGCGGGAAAGCGGAAGACCTCGGCCCGCTGGTCAAGACCCACATCCTCGGCCATCCGCGACATCAGCCGCGTCTCAAGCCCGGCCATCAGCGCCTTGGTCTCTCGCTCGACCGTGGTGCGGTCAACGCGGGCGTCGGTCGGCAGCGTGGCCCCCCAGACCTGCTCGCGGTCGCGCGTGGTCAGCGAACCGAAGAAGGATTCGAAGCCGGGGATCAGGTCGGCCTTGGTGATCATCAGATAGACCGGCAACTGGATCTGCAGCCGTTCGCGCAACTCGGCCAGGCGGCGGCGGATCTCGCGGCCGTGGTTGCGCACCTCGGTCTCGCCCTGCAGCAACTCCTTGACCGACAGCGTCAGGATCACGCCGTTCAAGGCGCGGCGGCCCCGGTGCTTCTTCAAGAGGTCCAGGAACCCCAACCACTCCGCCGCATCGACCTCCGGGTCGCTTTGCTGCTGGACATAGCGCCCGGCGGTGTCGACCAGCACGGCCTGTTCGGTAAAGAACCAGTCGCAATTGCGCGTCCCGCCGACGCCCTTCAGGTCATCCGCGAGATCGACCGGAAAGTGCAACCCGGACTGGCGCAGCGCCGTGGTCTTGCCGCTCCCCGGCGGGCCGATGATGACATACCACGGCATGTCGCGCAGGAACTTCTTGCCCCCCAGCTTTGACCGTTTCATCTCGGTCAGGACCGAGGCGAACTTCGTGTTGATCTCGGTCACGTTCGCCTCGCCCGGACGCGGGGCCTCGCGCTTTTCGGGCGTGGCAAGCTCGGTGACGAAAAGCTGGTTCTTCTTCGCCGCCCGCAACTGCACAAGCAGAAGCGAAAACAGCCACAGGACAATGATCACCCCGATCACGATGGCGCGGACCAATTCGTCGGCCAGGGGTGTCAACTCACCCACCGAGACGAGCGGCCCGAACAGCCAGATCAGCCCGCACAAAAGCGCGATGCCGATGAAGGTCCACAAGCGGCGGGAAAACAGAAAGCGGAAGATGGCCTTGAGGATTTTCATCTAGAGCTTCTTCTCGATCTTGATTTCAACCCGACGGTTCTCGGCCCGGCCCGGCTTGGTGGCGTTGTCCCCCACGGGCTGGCTGTCGGCCCGCCCCTCGGCGGCCACCAGATCGGCGGGCACCCCGGCGGCGACCAGAAGATCAGCGATTGTCTTGGCGCGGGCTTCGGACAGGCCCTGGTTCGACGCAAACGGGTTTGACGCCTGCACAGGGACGGAATCGGTGTGGCCGATGACGGTCACCTTGCCGACGATCTCCACGTTCTCGACGATGCAGGCGGCAACGGCGGCAACAAGGGGTCCGTAAACCTCGTTGATGTCCGCCTTGGCCGACCGGAACACCTCCGGGTCCGCCCCCCGCAGGGTCAGGAAGGCGTGCGAAACTTCGTCCCGTCCGGTCAGGGCAAAACCGGTGTCTGCCGGGGCCTTTGCCATGCAGGCAGGGACCAGCTCTAGCACCACCGGCTCCAGCACGATCTCGGGCGTTTCCACTTCGACGTTTGACCGCAAGGGGCGAAAGATCTCGGCGCGCTCGGGCGGAGGCAAGAGCCTTGCCAGCGCATAAAGCTGGGTCGCCTTGTTCGACAGCTGGATGCCAAGTCCCACATAGATCGCCGTGACCAGCGCCGCGACGCCCAGCCCGATGGTCCAGAGCGGTACTGCAAAGCGTGGACGCTCATCCGCCGCGACCACGCCGCGCCAATGGGGCGACAGGTCTGCAGCTTCGGCCTCGGGGTTGCGCAAGGCCCGCGCAATGCCGGTGCGCAGCGCCAGAAGCGAGGCTTCGCCCGCTCCGCCCTGACCCCGGAACTTGCCGCGAAAGCCAAGGCTGATGCAGTGAAACCCCAGCTCCAGCATTTCTGGGTCGCGGTTCGGCGACCGCAACAGCTCTTCCAGCCGGTCGAAGAAGCGCGTCCCGGCATCCACCTCCCCAGACAGCCCGACCACAAGCGGCTGGCGCGGCCAGTCGGAGTGCCCCCCCCAAGGCGTATTCATCGCGATGTCGTCCAAAAGCGCCGCGACGAACCACGCCGCCTGATTGGCCCGCGTCATCGGCACGCCCATCCCGATCGAGGCATCGCGCGCGTCGATCAGATTGTCCTGCAACCGCAGGCGCAGCGTTTCCGAATTGGCCGGCGGCATCGCCCGTTCCAGTTCCGGCGCAACCTCCAGCAGGCTGGCAAAGGCCACGACCAGCGGGTTGGCATGGGCGCGGCTCAGGCGCAGCTTCGGCGCGCGGCCGGCAGGCTCGGCGGGGGCGGGTTGCCGGTAGGCGGGCTGGTAGCCCGGCTGGGTGGGGGCCGCGCCGCCATAGCCTGACCTCTCCGGCATCGGCGTGGTGGCCGGGCGGTCGCTTTTCACCGGGCGGATGCGGGTGCGACCCGCATCGTTGCTCAGACCGAAGGGGTCGTCCTTGTCGTTCATCCCCTCACCTGTTCACGGCATAGCAGTCGATCTGCGGTTCCCGGTCCAATGTCCCCGAAACCCCGATCACAAAGCCCGGCGCATCCAGAAGCTGCGCCCAATGTTCCGATTTCTGGTCCAACTCCAGGCACAGCCGCTCCCCGTCATAGGGAATCTCGCGTGGTTGGGAATGGAGCGGCTTCAGCGCGATCCCCGGAAGGCGCGATTTCCACAGCTTCTCGAAGCTGTCGGCCGCCCCGACGGTCGCCTGGTCCACGAAGATCCGCCGCAGGCTTTCGTCCGACATTTCGGACCCCACGCGCAGCACGATCCGGCTGGTCTTGAGCAGGTCCGGGTTGTCGATCCGCACCTTCCAGATGTTCTGAGCGTGCCGCGCCACCTGCAGCGCCCGCGACTTCGGCTCGACATGGCGCAACGAAAGCATCAGCGACCGCAACGTATCGGCCAGTGCAGCAAAGGCAGGTTGCGGGTCAAGGTGGTTGTAGGCGGGCAGGTCAGACAACCGGCGCGAGGATGACCCATAGGTCGCCATTCGCCCTGCCAGACCCGACAGTTCCATGAAAAGCTCGGACGGGTGGTGCAGGTTCTGGTCCAGCATATGGGCCACGCGGGGCCGGGCGGTGTTCGCCAGTTCCAGCAGAAGGAGATTCTCGATCGACCGGCCAGCCCCGCCCAGCACCAGCTTGCCATGCGCCTCGCCGATCCGCTCCAGCCCGGTGACCACCTCCTGCGCCAGACCCGCATACCAGGGCACCGCCTGCAGGCAAAGCGCCGGGGCAAGATACCCCTCTGTCAAGGCGACGGAGCCGTCGGCCCGCAGCCCGTCGACCCGGGCCACCGGCAGCGTGATGTATCCCGATGTATCTTCCCCCGGCAGCATCAGCCGGGCGGCAAGGCGGGCAATCTCCACCTCCTCCGGCTCGGCCCCGTTGCGGACGGTGTCCCTCACGGTCTGGATCACCCCCCGATACCGCGCGCCCGACGGTTCGGCATGGGCCGGGTCGATGGTGGCGGCCCCCGGTTTCTCCATCGGGATCGCAAGCGACACAAGGCCGCTCATCTCGGTCTTGACGGGCAGGGCGGCGGGGGCGGACATGCTGTCAGGAATGGCAAAGGCCGTGCCATCCGGAAAGATCCCGGTGGCCAAGGCGACAGCCACCCGCCCCGCATCCAGGCCCGCCTTGTCCAGCATAAGGGACCGGAAGCCGAACCCCTGCATCGGCGCGGCCTGCAGCGCACCACGCACCAGCGCCTCGGTATAGCGGTCCTGCTGCTGCAGGTGCTGCGTCCGCAGGAACAGCCCCTCGGACCAGACGACCTTGTTGCTGTCACTCATTGCACTGCTTGTCCCATTCCCGTTCGCCCCCGTCGCCCGTCATCCGCTCAGATCGGCTGCAGCGAGATGCCCTTCGCCGTGACGTCGACCTTGAAGGTCACGGTATCGGTCGGCGAGACCGAGGTCTTGGCGCGAAACTGCTTGCCGGCCGGATCGCGGAACCCGGCCACCAGCGCAAGAATGGCCGTTCCGCTGTCCAGCGCAATGGTCTTGGTCGTGCTCGCCCCGGCGGCAAGGGTGATGGTGTCGACCTTGACCAGATCGCCCCCCAGGGCCCCGGCGGGCGATTGCAGCGCGAAGAAATCGGCACCGTCGAAGGCCCCTGCGCCACGCAGTTGCAGGACCTGCACCGTCAGGGGCCGGTCCGCACCATCCGGGCCCGGATTCATGCCGGCAGCCCCTTGCGCAACCAATGTCACCGCCCCCGGGCCCGCAGGCGCGCAGGCGACCAGAAGACCGGCCGCACCCAGCCCGACCAGGAACACACGGCGCGGAACTACAACGTCACTTGTCATCAATCTTCTCCCTGTTGCCTTCATATGCGTCGCGGAAATTGGCGCCGACTTCGCCCAGAAAACGGTCTTCGGCGGCACGGGCAATGTCCTTGTACCGCTCGTTGTAAAGCCGCCAGAGGTTGGCATTGCGCCCGCCCGACAGCAGCGATTGCAGCGTGCCGGTCTCCTCCATCTCGCGCTCGACCGCCGCCGGGTCAAAGCGGTCGATCATCTTGCGCAGCGCGGTCTGCATCGCGACCCAGCTTCGCATCTGGTGGTCTGCCAGATCGCGGAACGCCGCGTTGATCGCATCGTCCGGGGCAAGATACCCCGCCCCGCGCGGGGTGATGAGGGCGGCCAGCACGTCATCGGTCGCCGCAAGGAACTTCAGCGGGTTCACGTCCGCGCTGCCGATCAGGGTCTGGGCCACGCGGGCGTTCTGCTTTTCCCTGGCGCGGGTGCGCATCATCAGCATGAGCCCCTCGACCAAGAGCCGGAACCGCTTGCCCAGCGCCTCCATCTCCTCGGGCGTGCCAGCAAGGGAAAGCGCGGTGGGGTCAAGCCCCAGGCCCTTGAAGAAAGCGTCCCGAAGCTCCGTGTCGGACAGGCCGCTGTCTGGCGCAACGGCGACAGGCTGTGGTTCGGAAACCTGCGGGCGCAGGGGCTCGGCTGACAAAGCCTCCACCGCTGGCGCAACCTTTGGCGGCTCTGGGGTGACCGTATCGACTGCCGGGCTCGGCTCAGGCCCGGTTTCCACGGACACCGGCAGGGCCCAGTCATCGACCACCGGCGGCGAGGGCGCTTGCGGACGTGGCGGATCGTCGAAGAAGGACCCGAAACCGAAATCATCCGACCGCGCGCGGATCGGTTCCGGGACGGCACCGGTCGGGCGGCCTGGCGTGGTGTGGTCCAGGCTGAAGGGATCGTCAAACAACGGCGGGGACGGTGGCCTGTCCGCGGACCGTGCCGCGCCACGCGCATCGATCGCCCCGGTCTCGAACGGTTGCGGCAGGGCCTCGGGGCGCTGGACCACGGGCGGCGGGGTCACCGGGGCGGAAAAGAAGTCGTCCACATCCATTCTCGTCTGCATCGGCGCGCTGGGCCTTGGCGCTGGCGCTGGCGCTGCTTCTATCTGCACCCGGATCACGATATCCCCGAGCCGCATCCGCATTCCCGGCTCCAGCGCGGCCGAGTTGCCGGGACCAAGCGGCGTATCCCGCCCGTCAAGGAACAGCCCGCCCCGGCTTGCATCGGTCACGATGAACCGCCCCGCCTCACCCGTGATGACGCAATGCTTGCGTGAGACATACATCTCCGGGTCTTCCAGCTGCCAGCTGCACTCCGCTCCCCGCCCGATGGAGAACTCGCCGCCGGGATGCGACATCTCGCTTTGCCGCTGCGGATGCACGCTGTGCTCGATCACAAGGCGCAGGGTCATGCCAGGTCCCCCGTGCCCGCCACGCGGTAAAGCCGCAAATCGTCGGAATCCTTTGCGCGGGTGGGGGCCAGCCATGCGGTCCGCCCCAGCTGGCTTGCCCCCAATCGCAGCGCCGGGACTTCGTCGCGGTGCAGAACCAGCCGCAGGTCGAACTCGAGCTCCCGCCCCATCGCATGGCGGATTGCGCCTCGCAGCCGGCCCAGCAGCGCCCCGTCGGCAAGAAAGTCCCGGAACTCGGCCAGCGAAAGCGGGCCGACCCGCAGCTCCGCGAGGGCTTGCCGCTGGAAACTGCGCGCGCCGATCACGGTGGACCGGCCAAGCTCGGCATGGGCGCGGCCAAGGCGCGACTGCAACCGCGCGGGCACCTCGGTCCAACTGCCGACAAACTCCCGCAGCGCCACCGGCGCCTGCAGCACATCGCGCAGATAGGCGGTCAGCCGCTCCACACTGTAGACCTGCCGCCCAAGAGACGTCGCATGCCGCTGCCGGATCCGCGTCTGGGGGTCGGAAGACGTGCCCGCCGTGCCAGGCAGGCCGATCCCCGCCAGCGTGTCGATCAGCGCCTGCACCCGGCCCGACGACCCATGCTCGATCTGAACCTCCGGGCGGGCATCGGCCCAGGCCCGCCAGTAAAGCGCGATCATCCGGTGCTGCAGCAGGTTGCAGAAATCCAGAAACGTGGTGTCGGACGCCGGATCGCCGCTGCCCGTCGCAAACCAGCGTTCCGACAACCTCCCCATGATCCAGCGGGTCAGATGCAGCGGCATCGCCCCTTCCGGACCGATCAGCCCCAGCACCTCGACATCCACACGGGCCGGCCGCTTTTCATCGCCGGGGTCGTACCCCGCCACATCCCGCGTGCCAAAGGTCATCCGCGCTCGCTGCCCCAGCCGCGCCGGTTCCCGCGCTGGCCCGCCCGTCCGCCCAAAACGCAGATCCTCCTGCTCCAGACGGCGCAGAAGTTCGAAGAACCCCATGTCCTCGGGAGCGGTCAGGGCCCCGGTCAGATCAGGGCGCGGTTGCCGGGCGACATCGGCCACAACACATCCTCCTGTCTCTGCATGAGATGGGTCTTCGTCCGCACGAAGGAGTTGATCGCCGAATGTCGGGCGAACAGCTTGTTCAGCAGGGCCGACAGCAGAAGAACCGAGTTTCCTGCCAGCGTCGCCTCATCCACATCCAGCGTGATCTCCACCCCGTGACCAAAGCACATCGGCCCCGGTATCCCCAACCGCTCCACCACTTGGCGCGACCGGACGCGGGTAATCGACCGCGCGTGCCGCGCCACGGCGGGATCGCCCCGGTCGGCGTAAAGGTCCAGCATCGCGCGCAGGGGCTCGGCTTCCCGGCCCGGCTCGGCCAAGGAAAGATGGTTCAGCGACAGTTGCGCGATCAGCCGCCAGGCAAGGTCGTCCAGTTGGGTTTCCCCCCCGGCGGCCATCCGGGGCAGGACCGACACCATCGACCCACGCGGCCTTCGGAACGGCGAGAGAAGCTCGATCCGCCCGATCGGGTCCCCGGTTTCAAGCGTCAGCTTCGGGTTGTCGTCCAGGATCGGCAGATCCCGGTTGGTGCAAATCGCCCTTATATCCAGCCGCTTCACGGGCTTCGTCACCACGGCTTCGGCCGGGCGCGCCACCGACAGGAAAAGGTCATCCCCCGTGTAACTTGTGCGGGTCTGGCCCCGGCGAATCTCATCCTCACCTGGCCTCCGCGGGCGCCTCTCGGTTGTATAGACCAGCCCTGAACCCCGGTTGTGGTCCACCGCGTAAAGCGGCTGCAGCTTGGCGTCTTCGCCGTCACTCTCGGCATCCTCGACCCGCAGCAAGCGGTAAATCTCGAAATCGCGCGGCTTGGTGCGGTCGGCATGGACGACATGGGCTGCCGACCTGCCATCGATCTCGACGACGTTGCACTCCTTCTCGAACAGGTTGACCAGCGGCGTCACGAACAGCCGGAAATCCTTGGCCGCCAGGTCCGCGATCTCGGGCCGGGCCTCCGACAGGAACAGCACGATCTCGCAGGTCCCCTGGGTACAGTCACGCAAGGCAGGGTTGATCCCATCCAGCCGCAGGTAATGGAACCGCTCCGGCATCAGGAAATACTCACGCATCAGCCGGTACCCTTCGAAGGCCGGCCGCACGCGGGGCAACAAACCCTCGTCGTCGCCCACGCCCACCAGCCCCGGCCCGCTGATCGGCCGCGCCTGCGCGCCTGGCTTGGAGGACCGCGCGACGCCACCCAATGCGTGCCCGATGACCGCATCGAAGATGACCCCGCCCCGGCTGCCCCCGGCAAAGCACAGGTCCAGCCGGTCAAGCGCCAGCTCGGCCAGCGATCCGGGACCGACCCGCGACAGGGTAAGCCGAACGCCCGCTTCCGCGTCGGGTCGGACCAGGCCGGCGGCGTTCATCGCGCCGCGGTCCTGCAGGTATTCCACCTTGTCCAGCTTCACCGGCCACAGCGTCACATCCTGCGCCGTCGTATAGGTCGCGCGGGTCGAAATACCGTCACGGTAGGCAGCGATCAGCCGGGTGCCGCGCTTGACGACATGGCCCTCCAGCATGGTCTGCAGCTGCGGCCCCGGATGAAGCGTCGCCAGCGTCATCGCCGGGGCGGGGCCGACAAGGTCGGGGTAAAGCTCGTCCAGAAGGTTGCGCACATGGCGGCTGCTTTCCGCGTCGACCTTGAGCCGGGTGCGGGCAGCCAGAAACGCCACTCCCTCAAGCAGACGTTCGACGTAGGGATCGGGGCAGGGGACCGAGTCCAGCGACAGATTGCGCGCAACGGTCGGATGCAGCGCAGAAAACTCGGTCGCAAGCTCGCGGATATGCGTCAGTTCCTCTTCGTAATAGGCCAGGAAATGCCGGTCCATCATCACTCCTCAAGCGATGTGGCGGCGCGGCCGCTGTCAAGGTCGATCGTGGTCGACAGCCGCAACCGCTCCGGAACCGGCGACAAAAGCAGCGTCCCCTCGATCTGGATGCGCATCCCCAGCTTGTCACCCGTGCCCACCTTCACGCGGATCGTGTCGCGCTTCAGCCTTGGCTCGAACACCGCCACCACCTCGCGCAATTCGCGCGCCAGCGCGTCCAGGTCAAAGTCGGCGGCCCGCCGGCCCGAGAACGCCGGCACCCCATAGTTCAGCACGGACAGCCGCGCCTGCGGAAAGTCGGCGATCAGGTCCTCCGGCGCCTCGCGGCCCTGCAGTTCCAGGTCGGTCAGGATGGGCCGGGACTGGAACCGCTCGACGTTGAACAGCGCCTCGATGTCACGCCGAACCGCTTCGCGCAGAATGTCAGGCGTCACGACAATCCCGCGCAATTCCAGAAAGGCCCGCCGCTCCAGCTGCGAGATCAACAGCCCGACCTCGCGCCGTTGCTGGTCAGTAAGGTCCGGGTCACGCTCGATGCCCCGCATCCCGTCGGACAGGATGTCGCCCAACCGCTCGGCCCCGATTGCCGCCGCCAGATCAGCCTGGCGGCGGTCGGTTTCGGTGACGATCCCGGGCAAATCATCCACCAGACGGTCCCACAGACTGGGCTGGACCGCCTCGCGCCGGGACTGCGGTGTCGGCGTCGCATCAACCATCGCTTACGCCTTCGTGTCGCTCGGCGGGGATCAGACCTGCTTCCGCAGATCGTATTCGAACTCGTGCTCGCTGCTGGCCGAATGATCGTTCGCCTGCTTGGTATAGATCGAGTGAATCTTGGTGAAGTTCAGGGACACGGACTCTGTCGGAGTGTCGCCCCCGGAACTGACGGAATAGCCCGAGATCAGCACATCGGTCAGCGTGTAGATCAGGTAATCAATCGGATCGTCGCCGGTATCCTTTCGGAAAGTAATCGTCACTTCGTCCATCGGCTTGCCCTTGCACGCGGCCAGGGCCAGATCGTTGGAAGACGAGTCGAAGGCCTTGGTGAAGACGACCTCGCTGAAACTCGGCAGACTGGTTTCGCGCGCGGCGCTTCCCAGATTGGCGGAAATTCCCCGACCCACACCCCACTGCACTGAAAACGCCGCAACAGAGCCCTCGTGCCCCGTCTGCTCGGTTTCGGCGGTAATGCCGTTGGGAAACTTGATGAATATAGTCGTGGCCATAATCTAACTCCTGTCGATGTTGAAGTTGTGTCCGTCTGAAACTTATCCGTTCTTGACCGAGGGCAGTTCGGACACCAGCCGCAGGCTGGCATTGATCCCCTCCAGTTGGTAATGCGGGCGCAGGTAGAAACGGGCAGAGTAATAGCCCGGGCGTCCCTCGACAGAGTCCACCTGCACTTCCGCCTTGGCCAGCGGGCGCTTTGCCTTGGCCTTGTCATCCGCCATGGCCGTGTTCGCCAGCACATAGCGGTTGATCCATTCCGACAGCCACTTCTGCATGTCGGCGCGTTCCTTGAACGTCCCCACCTTGTCGCGCGCCATGGCTTTCAGATAATGCGCAAAGCGGCAGACCGGGAAGAGGTAGGGCAGGCTGGCCGACAACCGCTCGTTCGCCTGCGCGTCCGGGTCGACCAGACGGCCTGCGCGGGTTTCGTCGTCCTGCAGGCTGTGCGCCCCGATGAACGCCGCGATGTCGGTATTCTTGCGGTGCAGGATCGGCATGAAGCCCAGCTTGGCCAATTCCGCCTCGCGCCGGTCATCGATGGCAATCTCGGTCGGGCACTTCATCGCGATGGAGCCGTCATCGGTCGGGAAGCTGTGGACCGGCAGGTTCATCACTGTCCCACCCGACTCCACGCCGCGGATCTGGGTGCCCCAGCCATACAGCTTGTGGCTGCGGTTGATGTTCACGCCCATCGCGAAGGCCGCGTTCATCCAGACGTAATGGTCGTGCTTGCCGTCCATCTCCTCCTCGAAGGCGAAGCCCTTCACCGGAGTGGTGGCCGCGCCGTAAGGCAGCCGCGCCAGCACGCGCGGCATCGTCAGGCCGATGTACCGCGCATCCTCCGATTCCCGCAGCGACTGCCAGCTGGCGTAATCGGGCGAGGAGACGATCTGCTGCAGGTCCTGCGGATTCGGCAGCTCCTGCCAGCTTTGCATCCGGAACAGTTGCGGTGCTGCGGCCGCGATGAAGGGCGCATGGGCGCTGGCACAGATGCCCGACATGTTCCGCAACAGACCCACATCGCGCGGGTGGTGGCTGAACTCATAGGCGCCGATGATCGCGCCATAGGGCTCGCCGCCGAACATGGAATACTCGGACGTGTAGAGGTTTCTGAAGGCGGGGGACTGGTCCCACATCTGGCCTTCGAAATCTTCCAGCTGGTCTGCCAGCTGATCCTTGGTGATGTTCATCACCCGGATCTTCAGCTTCTGGTCCGTCTCGGTGTTGTTGACGAGGTAATGCAGCCCGCGCCAGGTTCCCTCGATCTGGCGCACCTCCTCGCAATGCATGATCGCGTTCATCTGGGTCGTCAGCAGACTGTCGATCCCGGCGATCAGGCTCTTGATCGACTTGACCGCATTGCCCGAAATGGTGGCTGTTCCCGACCGTTCGGTTGCCGCAAGGGCCAGGTTCTGCACCAGTTTCTGCAGCTTCTGGCTCTCGTCGTCCTTGACGCGGAAATCCTTCTCCAGAAGATCGCTGAATTCCCCCAGGTCGATGGTCTGGGCCTCGGCGGCGGCAGAGCCCTGCTTTTCCTGTTCGGCCATGGCTCAGCCCTCCTTCTTCGTGGCTTCGTCGGCGACCTGCGCCAACAGGGGTTCGTTCTGCAACAGCTGGGCGATGCGCTTTTCGGCGTCCACCTTGCCATCCATGTAGCCCAGAAGTTCTTCAAGCTGACGACGCATCTTCAACAGTTCGGCCAGCGCCGGCACCTGTTCGGCCACCTTGTCGGGGGTGAAGTCGGACATGTTTTTGAACGACAGGTCGACGAACATCTCCTCATCCGCCGCACCGTCCTTGCCCGGCAGCTTGTTGGGCACCCGGGCCTTCACCCGGGGGGCCAGCGCTTCCATGAACTTGCCGAAGCGGCCGGCGTCCACTTCGACGAAGCTGCGCTCGTTCACCGGCTTCGTCGCCTCCTTCGTTTCCGACTTGCCCGCAAGATCGGCCATGACGCCCATCACGAACGGCAGTTCGATCGTGGTCGGGCTGCCGTAATGCTCGACATCATAGGCAATCTGCACCCTGGGCGCGCGGTTGCGTTCGATGACCTTGGCCTTGCTCTCGCTCATCTGAAAAGGTTCTCCCTGACTGACGCCACCCTTACGGAGCGGCTGATTTTGACCTGTCGTCGACACCGGCGACGTTCTTGAATTCCTTCATCCCGCTTGGGGCAATTTCTTCCATCAGCTGCAGAAAGTTCATCGGCACCATCTTCCGCATCCGCCGCGCGAGATGAGGGATCGGGCTGCTGGGCTCGGTGCGTTCGTAAAAGGCGATGATCATGTCGAGGCACCGCTCCACATCCCGGCGCGAGTTGACCGATCCCGGAACACCGGACGCGGCTGCGGCTGCCGGGGACGCAGCACCGTTCATTACCGGCGCCGGTGCGGATGGTTCTGACATGCTCACCTGCTCCGTTTCTGGGGGCCCCGGCTCAACCCCGGTTTGCGCCCCGGATTGCGCTGTCTGCAGCGGAACCATCATTCGGGTCAGGGCCTTCTCAAGCTCCTTGAACCGGAAGGTCATGCCGTTCTCGCCAACCCGGCCGGTCAGGGCAGCTTCAAGCCCTGCGAGTGCGACCTTCGCCGCCTCGATCGACGTGACAAGCCCGACCAGCTCCTCCGGCTGCTCGGCGGCCAGCGCGCGGCAGGCGGCGGTCGCCCGGCTGACCCGGGCGTCGTGCTTGACCAAAAGCTCCGCCCGCTCCTTTTCCCCAAGTCCCGAGGGCAGCTCCATCTGCGCCGCGCTGCGCGTCAGCGCGGCAGCGCAAAGGTCGCCGCCGGTCACCGGACCGATGCCACGCGGGCTCAGGACAATGCGAAACTCAAGGTCGCACAAAAGCCCGTTGTCGGCATTTTCCAGCTGGTAAAGCGAGTTGATGCGCCGCGTCGCCGCCTCGCGCAGCGAAGGGCTGTCGCGCAACAGCGGGTGGACAGTGTCCCAATGCTGGTCGATCGTGCCGGTCAGCATGGCAAGCCCACGCTCAAGCCCGGAAAACCCGTCCGCATTGGCCAGAGCGCGGGCAACGATCACCAAGAGCCGCAGGTCGCGGCCGGTGGGGGCAAGCTCGGCCGAAAGCTCGATGATGTTGCCCCAGTCGACGGCAACCGACCCCGTGCCACCGGCGTTGATGCTTTCCAGGCGGAGCGCGCGCGCCGCAGGCTCCATCAATCGCTCGATGGCGTGAAAACGATGGTCGTTTCTAAGCTCTGACCCGGATGGGTTGGTGGGGTCCACCGGGGCAAGGAACGGCTCAAGTTCCATCTGCGTCCGCAGCCTTTTTCAAAAACATTCTGTCACAAAATCTGCCGCCAACTCTTGCAGCTTGGGCCACAAAGTCAAGGACGTGCATCGATCAGCCGGGACGCCATTCCGACGATCTTTCCCGGCTCTTCCCGCAGGATCTGGTCCAGCGCCTCGGCGAAGGAGGCAATCGATTCGTCGCGCGGACGGCGAATCCCGAAAAGCGACTCCTGCGACAGGATCGCGATCACTTCCGATTTGCCAAAGTCACCGTCCGTGATCTTGAAGGCGATAAGCTCCCGGTTCGCCTTGAACTGGTCAAGCGAATACAGCACCCTTACCCGGCGCAAGCCCCCCTCGATGGTGCCGATGTCGGCAATGTCATGTTCATCCTGATTGATGTTCGGCAACAGATTGAAGACCTTGCCCGTGTTGTCCACCACCACCACCCACAGCGACAGGCCGGTCATGTCGGCCGGCACAAGCACCTCGACCACCGGATTGTCCCCCGCGCGGTAGATGCCGGACAGGTTGACCGCCTCGGTCGTGCCGTCCCCCAGCCAGATCGACAGCCTGTCCGACGGGCTGATCGGCAGCACCCGCCGCACCGCGCAAAGATCGTCGTTCAGGATGGTCGCATCGACCCGGACCGTGCGGTCGCCCACCGTATCGTCAAGTGCAGATTTCAGCGCGTCGGCCGAGGCGCTGTCCACCATCGCGCCGGACAGGGCGATGGTCTCGCCCAGACCATAGCTTTCCCCGGCGGCCTTTTGCTGCGCCAAGGGCCCGCATGCGGCGAACGGGTCGGCGATGTCCTGCACCTGCTTCACCGTCAGCACCCGCGGCCCGACCGCGATGTCCACCCTCGCCGTCATCCCCGAAGTTGCCGCCCAGTCGGCAATCGCCGCCTCCCGCTCCCCGGCCAGCGCGCGGTTGCCCGCCAGCCCGGTAATCTCGGCGGCCCGGTCCGCGACGGAGAGGGACCATTCCTCCAGCCCCGTCACCGCCTTGACCCCGTCGGCGACATGGCTAACCCAGGCCTCGTCCGGCACGCCCTGCGCAATCGTCAGCGCGGTCTCCGGCGGCATCGTCCCGGTTGTGGTGTTCATCGCCTGGCGCAGCAGCGCCGCCGCATCAGCCGTTGGCGCGTTGCCCGAAAGCATGGCCCCCTCGGCGTCAAAGCTTGCCGCAAAGCTGTAAGGCGCGGCCACCGGCAGCTCTGGCACCACCACCCGGTCAAAAAGCCCCGCCGTCCATGCTCCGGCCCCCGCCAGCCCCAGCACCAGCACAGCCAGCACTGCAGCCATCCCGCCCCGGCGCGGCCGAACGCCCGCTTCGCCCACCGCCACCGGCCTTCCCCGCGCCGACACCGGCCGCAGCGAGTCGGTCAACCGCGTGACCACGGCCTCCGCGCTGGCAGGGCGGTCGGCCAACGCGGGGGCGGCCAGCCAGTCGACCAGCCCCTTCAGCGGCTCGGGTACCCCTTCGGTGTCCAGCTTCGTCTGCTTGCGCCGCACGATCTCGCCCGGGGTTGAACCGCTGAACGGAATCTGCCCGCGATAGGCCGCCAGCAAGGTCGCCCCCAGCGCGTAAAGGTCAGACCGCCTCTCGGCCCGCCCTTCAAGCTGCTCGGGCGCGGCATACTCGTACTTCCCGGCAAATTCATTCCCGACGATGGTCTTCGCCCCGGCCGCAGTGTCCTTGGCGATGCCGAAATCGATGATCACGGCCTTTTCCGGCGCGCCGTCCCGCAACACCACGTTGTCCGGCGACAGGTCGCGGTGGACAATCCCCCGCGCATGGGCGGCGACCAGCCCCTCGGCCACCCGGTGCCCGATGATCATCAACTCGCGCGGGTCCATCCGCCGCCGCATCATCACGTCATTCAGTGACGGCCCGTCGATGAAATCCATCACCAGAAACACATGGCCCAGGTCCGTGCGCGAACATTCCGTGTACCGCACCACCGCATCGTTCATCACGTCGCGCATTTGCTCTTCGCGCTTCATCAGCTCGATGTAGTCGTCGTTGCCCGAGAACTGCGAGTTCAGCGCCTTGATCGCCACGATCCGGCCAGAGATCTGGTTGCGCGCGCGGTACACCTCGCCCGTGCCGCCCCGGCCAAGCACACCCTCGATTTCGTAGGTGTGGTTCAACACCTGACCCTGGCGGAAAATATCGCCCGGCAGACGATCAATCATCCCGTCACCCCGTTGCGGACCTGCTGGCGGGAAATCTGCCCCCGTCAGGGCCACCAAAACATTCGCTTTGCCACAAATTCCAGATTAGATTGCCGTAAAGGGAAGCCTGCTTTTTTCAGTCCCCGCAAGCAAGCACATTCAGTTTCAGATAAGGGCAAGCATTATGGCCCCACGTGGCGGCACCGAGACGATCAAGCGCAAGGAGCTTGTCGGAAAGCTCAACCCCATTTGCCTCAAGGCATTTTCCGCCGCGGCGCAGACAGCCAAGACCCGCGGCAACCCCTATGTCGAACTGGTCCACTTCATCGAGGCGCTGCACCTCTCGCCCCGGTCGGATTTCGACATCCTCTGTGCCTCGGCCGGGGTTGACGCCGCGCGCCTCGCCGCCGACATCACCCGCGCAACCGATGCTCTGCCACATGGCGCAGGCTCGGTCGAAGAATTTTCCGACCACATCTTCCGCGCCATCCAGGAAGCCTGGACCTTCGGCAGCCTCGAATACGGTGACGACACCGTGCGCTCGGCCTACATCCTCCTCGGCGCACTGAAAGTCCCGGTGCTCGAGGGTCTCCTCTTCAAGATCAGCCTGGAGTTCGACAAGATCGACCCCGCCGCGATGGCCGGACAGCTTGGCGATCTCCTGGCCGACTCGGTCGAGGGCGCTAAGGTCGAAGCCGAGGCCAAACCGAAGCAGGCCCCCGGCGGCAAGTCGGCGCTGGGGCAATATGCGACAAACCTCACCGAACGCGCCCGCGCCGGCAAGATCGACCCGGTGATCGGCCGCGATCCCGAAATCCGCCAGATCATCGACATCCTGATGCGCCGCCGCCAGAACAACCCGATCCTCACGGGCGAGGCCGGGGTAGGCAAGACCGCCGTGGTCGAAGGCTTCGCCCTCCGCCTTGCCAGGGGCGACGTCCCGCCGCAGCTGAAGGCGGTGGAGCTGCACATGCTCGACGTAGGCCTCATGCAGGCGGGGGCCTCGGTGAAAGGCGAATTCGAAAAGCGCCTGAAACAGGTGATCGACGAGGTTCAGTCCTCGGAAAAACCCATCATCCTCTTCATCGACGAAGCCCATACCCTGATTGGCGCAGGCGGCGCTGCCGGCACCGGCGATGCCGCGAACCTTCTGAAACCGGCCCTCGCTCGGGGCGAGCTTCGCACCGTCGCCGCGACCACCTGGTCGGAATACAAGGAACACATCGAGAAGGACCCCGCCCTGACCCGCCGCTTCCAGGTGGTGAAGGTGGAGGAACCGTCCGAAGAGGCCGCCGTTCGCATGCTTCGCGGCGTCGCCGGCGTCCTCGAAAAGCACCACAAGGTCGAAATCCTGGACGAGGCGATTGAAGCCGCCGTCGCCCTCTCGCACCGCTACATTCCCTCGCGCCAGCTTCCCGACAAGGCGATCAGCCTGCTCGACACCGCCTGCGCCCGCGTCGCCGTTTCGCAACACGCCACCCCGGCAGAGGTAGAGGACATCGAGCGCCGCCAATCCTCGCTGCTGGTAGAACAGGGCATCATCGAACGCGAAGAGGCCATCGGCATCGAAGTCGCCGACCGCAAGGCCGAGGTCGAGGCGGGTCTGACCAAGGTCGCCTCCGACCTCGACGCCGCAACCCAGCGCTGGGAGGCGGAAAAGACCCTCGTCGCCGAAATGCTTGCCCTCCGCGCCGATCTGCGCGGCGCAGGCGCGGCCGTTGACGAAACCGGCGCCACCGGCGACACCCCGCCCGAAGGTGCCGAGGAAACCGCCGAACCCGAGGTGATGACCCCCGAAGCCCGGGCCGAGAAACTCGCCACCCTCCGCGCCCGCATGGCCTCGCTCGCCGAAGCCCAGGGCGAACGCCCGCTGATCCTGCCCGGCGTCGACCGTCTCGCCGTAGGCGCCATCGTCCAGGACTGGACGGGCATTCCGATGGGCCGGATGCTCGCCAGCCAGACCGACCGCGCCCTGCAACTGGCCAGCCTCCTGTCCGACCGCGTCGTCGGCCAGGACCATGCGATGGACATGATCGCCAGCCGCATCCAGACCAGCTACGCCGGCCTCGGCGCGCCGGAAAAGCCGATCGGCGTCTTCATGCTCTGCGGCCCCTCCGGCGTCGGCAAGACCGAAACCGCGCTGGCCCTCGCCGACACCCTCTACGGCGGCGAACAGAACCTTATCTCGATCAACATGAGTGAATTTCAGGAGGCCCACACCGTCTCGACCCTGAAAGGCGCACCGCCCGGATATGTCGGCTACGGCAAGGGCGGCATCCTGACCGAAGCCGTCCGCCGCCGCCCCTATTCCGTCATCCTCCTTGATGAGGTCGAAAAGGCCCACCCCGACGTCCACGAGATCTTCTTCCAGGTCTTCGACAAAGGGATGATGGACGACAGCGAAGGCCGCCGGATCGACTTCAAGAACACTCTGATCCTCCTGACCTCCAACGTCGGGTCGGAAGAGATCATGGCGATGACCGATGACGGCAAGTCATTGGCGGACATGGAGGAACTGACCAGCTCCCTCCGCGCGCCCTTGCTCAGGGTCTTCCCCGCCGCCCTCCTCGGCCGCGTCGTGACCATCCCCTACTACCCGCTCTCCGACCAGATGATCGAGGCCATCGCCGGCCACAAGCTCCGCGGCATCGCCCGCAGGCTTGAGGCTGGCCACGGCGCCGAACTCGTCATCGGCGCGGGCGTGATGGACACGATCAAGGCCCGCTGCACCGAGATCGAATCCGGCGGCCGGATGATCGACGCGATCCTGACCAACACGCTTTTGCCCGAACTCAGCCGCCAGGTCCTGAACCGCAAGCTGGAAGGCGGCGACCTGACCCGCGTGACCGTTACCGGCTCCGACGCGGGCTTTGCCTATGTCTTCGAATAAGGGGATGAACGATGCATGACGGAACCTTCCTGCCCGGCCTGACCGGCGTTCAGCGCGCCACGATCACCGCCTTCGCCCCCGACGGACGCCCGCAGATCCTGATCCCCGCCACCCATGGCGAGGACCCGCTCTCCGCCCGCGCCCTCATCCCCCTAACCCCCGCCGCCCTGGGCCGCGAAGCCGCCGTCGTCATGATGGACGGCGAACCCCTGATCCTCGGCCTGATCCAGCCTTTGCTGCCCGAGGTGGAGGCCGACGGAGAGAAACTGATCCTGGAGGCCCGCCGCGAAGTCACGCTGCGCTGCGGCAAGGCGAGCATCCACCTGACTGCAGACGGAAGGGTGACGATCCGCGGGACCCAGGTCCTGAGCCGGTCGGACGGCCCGAACCGGGTGCAGGGGGCGAGTGTGCAGTTGAATTGATCAGTGGATCTGGTCAAGCGGCATTATTGCAGGCTTCGATCGCGCTCGTGATCTACTCTTTGTCCTCAAGAAACGGATTACCCAACGATACTTTGTCAAGGTAGGCCTCAATCAGATTCTGCGGATTATTGATCGATGCATACTCCGCACCAAAAGTTTCACGCGGGATCGGAGGATTGAAAGGAAGTCCGAAAATCTCGGTTCTGGGTTCTTTTAGAGGGTTATTGGATTCAAGACGGACTACGCACACCTCAAGCCAATCAATAAAATCAGCTGAGTTCGAAAAGAGCTTCAGGGCATAGAAGAGGATCTGATTGGTTCGATCTGCGACATCAGGGTCTTCATCGCGACAATAAATGGCATCGTTTAGAATGATCAGTGTCATGTTGAGCATGCCACGAAATGGCCCGCGCCAATCATCGTCATCGGTCTCAAAATAAGTGGGAGAATGTTTCAGCGAAAAGGCTGCCCAAGCTGACTGAATATAGTGAAGAACAAGTTTCTCTCTATCGTATTCTCGCAAGGCGGCGACTATCCACTCTGCAAGAGCAATTCCAAGGGCAATGTTCCCACCGTCAGAAATTTCTTCCAGCCGCTGTTCGAATCCGGTTTTGGCATTGGCATAGTCATCATGAATTTTCCATTCGTCCCAGGCAAAGTCTAGCTTGGCAAGCTTGCCCGCCTGAACGAGATACTGGTCGAACAGAAGTTTCATGGAAGCGACCGCTCAGAAGGGCGTTGAATATATGGATTTGCAGAAAGCCGCTCCTTCGTTGAAAAAGCCACAAACTCCGTGGTCAAGTTGACAGGTATCTGGTCGCCAGTAAAAATCGTGGGCGCGATGGGCTGGCCTCTGAACAACCGAATATACGCCGCCAATTCGTCTGGCGTGGCTGCCGCCCAATCACGGTCTTGCTCCGCAGGACGTGTCGCAACAGCGTCTATTCTTCTAATTGCTTCAGCGAGCCATGCATCGAAACTTTTCTGCCCGCTTGGGTCTAGGACATGACGTGTGAGATGAATTAGATGAAAGGTCTCCCGGAAGGGCTGGTCGATCGTCTTTCCCCAACGTGACGGTCCGACGGCAGCCATCAGTAGCTTTCGGATGCGCTTAATGGCTGAGACGTGCGCAGGTTTCGCTGGCACGGCTTCAGCCTTGATGGCCGATATGTCGATCAAGTTGGAGTCGGGCATCTGCAGAAAGACAGCTTCGGCAAACTGAAGGTAGTGGGAGATCTCAAGCTGATGTGCAAATCTCAGGAACCCCCAAGTCGCCGTTGCCGCCGCAAGAGCCATTGTCCCGCAGGTCGTCTTGTTCTTCAGGCTGACAAGCAAGCTTGTCTGGCGTTCTGCCGGCCCGATGTGCGCGTCGAGACCTTCCCAGACAAAAGTCAACGGTGACTGGGCCAATGTCGGTGGCACCGACGTCTCATACCATTCCATACCCGCTCCAATCAACAATAGTTGTCCAGGTCTTTGATGTCGACTGCCTCAGCAACGGGGTTTCCAACGCAAACCTTGATTGTAATACACGCGTCTTTACCATTTCCGCCCACTGCACACAGCAGCTTCTTGCAATGCTCACAGGCATCCTGAGAGGTGTCTGGATGAGCGGCCGTATTCCAGTTAATACCTAGCACTAAGGAACTGCCCGCTGGCGGCGGGCCGGATGCAAAAAGGTCTTCAATGATGCGTGCCTCTGTGTGCGAAGTATGAGGGCGCATGTCCGAACGGTTCTCTTCGTACACATGTCCGCCGCACGCGCCACTGGCCTTTCTTACTTTTTTGCTGCCTTTTTTGTACTGTTTCAGCCCTTTGGCCATACCGTTGTAGTAGGCTCCCATACGTCTATTTGAACATGCTCTTACCACCGAGCGAGGCCCTCCCGGGCCAGAAGTCAAGACGCCGTGGGTGATCGTCGGCTTTGAAGCGTTGTCAGTTTTTTTATCATCAGGCTTGCTTTCGTTGCGCTTATCCTCGCGCGCTTTCATGTCGTCTCGAATGTCCTTGTTTGCCTCTTCAAGTTTTGCGCAAGGGTTGTCTCCCGGACCCATCGCGACGGCTGCCCCTGCCGCACTCATGCCGGCCGACGCATTCCCCGCATTCATGTGGTTCTGCGTCGTCAGGTCTGTGAAACGTTCGGCCCCACCACCTTCGAAGATCACATCGAAGGAATAGGCGGCGAATTTTAGCGGGCCGGTGATCTTGTGGGTCACGACACCCGCGCCGAAGCTGTTCGTCGCAGGCTCGTCGCCGGTGGTCTTGGAATACTTGCTGGCGTTCTTCTTCCCCGCCTCCTTGCCGAGGACGAAGACGCTCGTGCAGCCGTCCGTGGTATCCGACGCCATCCCCGTCAACGGATACGGGATCGGCACCGGCCCGGCTGGCGGCGGCGGTGGAGACATGCATACGTCAGGCATGGCGGCAATGGTCTTGTTGGGCGTGGCTTTGCCCGAAACCTCCAGCGCGTTGGCAAAGACGCTCACGGCAGCCCCCGCATCTCCGCCGTCAGCGCCACCCGACGCCCGTCGTCCTCTCCGGCGAAGCACAGCGCGCGACCCTGCGGGAGCAGCCCCGCCCGCCCCATCTCGAAGGCCCAGCCCAACTGCGCCGGCATCAGCGCCGCGCCGATTTCGCCCAAATATTCGATCAAGCTCCAGTGCTCCGTATAGCCGCGCGGGCGGCGGGAGCGGTTTTCGGGGGGTGCACGGTCAAGCCGCATCTGGGCCATCATCTGCTCCTTGAACTTGAAATGCTCGCCGTTCAGATCGCCAACCAATATGGGGAAATCATAGAACGGAATCCCCGTTACCGCCAGCGCCGTGCGCATCGCTTCCGTCAGCCCCTCGCCGGTCACCGCCGCCTCGCGGGAGCCGCCGTCGCGGCCCGGTTCCAACCCGGTCCCCATCCCGGTGATCGCCAATTCCGGGCCGGTCTGGCCGGTGCGTGTGACCAGCAGTGCCGCCCCCGCCTCGCCCAGCGTGAAGCCCGAGGTGTTGGCCCCGCAGAGCAGCCGACCCCGGGCGATGTAATGCTCCGCGATGGTCTGCCGAAGCAGGCTTTCCACCCCGACAAGGATCTGCAGCGGATATCGGTCGATCTGCCGGGCCGCCGTTGCAAGGAGATGCGGCAGGCCGGTCCGCCCGCCGCCGATGACCCCCGATCCCGGCGGCAACGGTCGGCCAAGCTTGCGCGCCAGACCCTCCATCACTGTCGCTTCCAGTGTGTCGGGCCGGCCCGGCCGGTCCTTCGGGGCCACGGTGACCAGGATCGGGATCTCGGCAGCAGGACGGCGCAACGCAGCCGGGGCAAGGTTTGCCACCTGCGCCAGGCATTCCTCGATCGGCGGGGTGGCAAGGTCGGGCAGGAAGCTCGGCCCCTCCCACCATTGGTGCGCGGCGACGCGGAAGCAGGACAGGTTCGCACCCACTGTCGGATCCCACAGGTTGCCCACCTCCGACCCGATGATCTGGCCGCGGACGCCGGCGATGCTGGATGGCCCGTCCGGTCCAAGCGCCGACCACAGGCCATAGCCGATGACCGACAGACCCGGCGCGATGCCCTTTTTCCGCTCAGCCACGGGGCCCCCCTTTCACGCCGCCGGGCCAGTGCGTGGCCCCCTCGAGCGGGTTTTCCGTCACGATGGCGCGGGCAAATTCGAAGAGGTCCCGCTCGGCGGTGATCCGGGTGCGCCAGGTCAGGCACATGCGGCGCGCCTTTGGCAACAAGAGCACCGTATCGAGGGAAGCGATGCGCTGCGTGATCCGGCCCGACTTCCGCTCGAACGTCACCACGATCTGCGTCCGGGGGATCTGGCCCGCCAGCCGACCCTCGGGCGACAGGTTCACCACCTCAACCGGTTCACCGCCGATCGGGTAAGGGATCTGCTGGTCCGCCGCCGCCGCCTGAAAGTAGCGGTCGTCGAAATCCATCGGCAGCAGCGGAACCCGGTTGTCCAGCCACATGTCGTCATAGGTGCCGGCATAGCTGCGCCGGGGCAGCCAGCTGCGTCCCACCGGGCCGAAGGCCATTGGCGGAAAGCCCCCGTCCGGCGACACCGCATCGCCACCGAACTCGGAGGTCTGCGCCAGTGCCAGCCCCTCGCGGTTGACCGAGTTCGGATAATACCCAAGCCCTACCGGGTTCTCGCCATAGGTCTTGGCCATGGCGGGGTTCTCGGCCTCGGGGTCGATCCCGCCATAGGCGTGGTCATAGCCGATGTCTTGGGTCAGGAACGGCCGCTTGGCCGAGGGCCCATGCCCCGCCGCCCCGCGCAGCCAGATCCGGCTGCCATGCGCGGTGAACCGTTTCGACCATTGCCCCAGCCGGATGCCCACATCGACCGAGGTCGCAGGCTCGCCATTCGGGGCATGGGCGCGCGCGTGGCAGAGCACGTCGCAGCGCGGCCGGAAATGCGCGAAATCCGTCTCGAAGACCGTGGCGTCATAGGCGGGATCCGCGCCGAATTCGTCCGCCTCGAACAAGGGGTGCTGCTCGTCGGCCACCAGCGTCGGGGCGCCACGCACTTCGGGAAAGACGAAGGTCGCCTTGGTCACGAGCACGATCTGCTCATGCCCCTGCTTGTCCAGCGCCAACGTGAAGTTCGCGGGGAACGGAGTGGTGTTCTCCAGCCTCATGCAGACACGCGGGGCAGAGGGGCAGGGGCTACCATGTCCGGCCGAACCCCCGCGCCAGCGGCATCACCGCCCCCCGCCAGTTCGGCAGTGCGGCCTCGGGGCTGCGGGTGGCCAGCTCAAGCGCTGCGGCGCGCATGTCCAGCTGATAGATCGCCGTCGCCTCGATCGGAGGCTGCAGGGTCCAGGCCGCCACCCCCAGCAGATGGCGCGTCTCGGGCTTGAAGCGGCCCCGGTTCGGGGCCAGCCAGCGGGCCAGTTTCTCCGGGTCGGGCCAGTAAAGCTTGGCCTCGATAAAGCTTTCCTGCGGACAGCCCTCGACGACCGGGTCTTCAGGGTCGTCGGGAAAGGTCTTCAGCTCCAGCGACTCGGCACTCAGCCGCGCGCCGGTGATCTGGCAGAAGGCCGCGCCGGCTACCCGGCCAAGGGTCGGCTCGGCCATCTGGCGCATCAGCCAGTCCAGCGTGTCCGCAGCGCCGAATGCGCCGGTGGCCACGATCCCCCAGCGTTCGGTCAGGGGGTGTGACATCAGCCGGGCAATCGCCGCACGGGTGGCCTTGTCGCCCAGCACCAGCGGCAATACCTCCGCCACCATCCGCGCGATCTGCGCGGGCGTGTCTGGCTCCACCAGCGCAGCCAAGGCGGCAGGGGCCGCCTTCCGGTCGCCCAGAAGTGCTGCGGCCCAGGCCGCCCAGAACCGCAGCAAGGGGTCCGTTGCCCCCTCGACCAGCCGGGACAGCTCCGGGCAGAGGTCGGCGCGCCCAAGCTCGGCCGCAAGCCGCATCGCCCGCGCGGCGACACGCGGGTCGCGGTGCGACAGCAGCGGGGCAAGATGCCCCTTCGGGTCCAGCCGCCGCGTGCCGCAGACATCCAAAGCGATCCAGGTCGCCATCGGGTCGTGGCCCGTGATCCAGTCGCGCATGCGTGCCGCCATCAACTCGGGCGCACACCAGGCGGCGGCAGTGCCAAGGGCCGCGACCTGCTCCCACAGCAGCACCTCCGGCGGGGCGAGTGTGGCCAGCGCGGTGTCGGGCCGTCCCCGCAGGCAGAGGTGAAAGGCGGTGAACACCTCACCGAACTCGGCCGCAAGGCCAAGGTTCTCCAGCGCGAATTCAAACCCTGCGTCCCGCCCCATGACCAGCGCATCAAGATGCCCCGCAAGCCGGCATTCCAGATCGAAGATCTCGACCAGACGAAAGTTCGGGCCGTCCTGACCCAGCCGAAGCTGCGAGGCGACGAAGGCCGCGTTTTCAGCGTGAATCCGCAGGATCCGCCGATTGATCAAAGGCGCGTTGCAATTCATTGGTCAAATATGTCCCGAAAGATCCGGTAACTCGGGCCAGCTTAGACCAAGATCGGATGATTCCAAGCATGGCTTTCGTCATGCCCAATCGTGACGGGGCGCAGCGGCCCTACGGCATCAGGAAATGCCCGGTGGCCTGAGCGAAAAGCCGGGCGCGGTTGTCTTGCCAGGCCTCGACATGCACCGAGGCATAGCGCCGGCCAGACCGGTTGACCTTGGCCCGGGCATAGGCGTCGCGCGGCAGGCCCGCGCGCAGGTAGTCCACGGTAAAGTCGATTGTCTTCGGCAGGCGGAACGGGCCTTCGGGCACCGCGCCATCTGTCTCCATCCCGGTCCAGAGCGTGCTCCACGCCAGTTCGATGATCGCGGTGATCTCCAGAAAGGCGGCCGTCGCCCCGCCGTGCAGGGCCGGAAGCATCGGGTTGCCGATCAGGCTGTCGTGGTAGGGCAGGACCGCGGTCAGCTCATCGCCCCGACGGTCGAACTGGACACCCAGGAAACCGATGTAAGGCACCTCGTCCACCAAAGACCGCAGCAGCCCCTCGCGGCGGCGCTTGATCACCTGCACGGGTTCGGGCCGCTTCATTGGCTCCCCCGGTCGACCGTGAAGGCCCCGGTCGCCATGGCAACCGGACGGTCCATGTCGTCATCTGTCGCCACAGCACGGATGAAGGCGACGCTGCGGGTGACGTGATGGCACTCCGCCCGCGCCCGGATGCTTTGGCCGGGGGTGGCGGGGCGCATGTAGTCGATGCGCAGGTCCAGCGTCGCGGTCGACAGGCCCGCCGCCGGATGGCTCATCACCGCTGCGCCAGCGGCCGTATCCATCAAGGCCGAGACCGCGCCGCCATGGATCACCCCGGTGGTCGGGTCACCAATCAGGCGCGGGTCATAGGGCATCGACACGACCGCCACGCCCTCGCTGATCTCGTCCAGCCGCATCCCCAGCGCCTGGGCATGCGGCAGGGCGGCAATGAACTGGCGGGCGATGGTCAGGGTGTCGGCCATGGCAGCATCAAACCCGGCAGCGGGGGGAAGCGCAAGGCCCCCTCCGCCGTTGCGCAGCCCCGGCCCCCGGTCTAGGCTGCCCGCTCTGGGAGGACCGTGATGACCGATACCCGCCTCAGCTTCAAGGAGATGTGCGCCCGGTTCGACGTGACCCCGCGCACCTTGCGCTACTACGAATACATCGAGCTTCTGGCCCCTGAAAAGGAAGGCCGCGCCCGGTTTTATGGCTCGCGTGAGGTGGCGCGGATGAAGCTGATCCTGCGCGGGCGGCGCTTCGGCTTCAGCCTGGAGGAGATCCGCCAGTGGCTGCTGATCTACGGCAAGAAGGGTGAGCGTCCGCAGCTTGAAGCCTGGCTCAAACTGGCCGACCGGCAGCTGCTGGAGCTTGACCGCCAGCGGGTCGAGCTGGAAGCCTCGCTGGCCGACCTGCGCGCGCTGCGCGAGACGGCGGTGGATGAGATGGGGAAACTTCCGCCAGACTGACGCGGGCGAAGGTCCGCAGACCAACATCTGTCCAGGCGTTACAAGGCCGCAGCACAACCCCCGCCCCTGCACTGCGTTCCGTGACTTCGCGTCATGGTTTTGATGACGTGACGTTACGCTGACGTTAACGTCACCCTGTCTGGTAATCATGGCGCGTGGTGGGCAATTCCATAAGGAAAACCGCCTTACCACGAGCAGAACCATGACCAACCAGACGCCCGACTCGCAACCAGACGTGATGACCATCCGCCAGATGTGCGACGCCTTTAACGTGACCCCCCGGACGCTTCGGTTCTACGAAGCGAAAGAGCTGCTGACCCCGATCCGCGAGGGGACCCGCCGCCTTTTCACCCGGCGTGATCGTGCCAGGCTGAAGCTTATCCTGCGCGGCAAACGCTTCGGCTTCAGCCTGGAGGACATCCGCCAGACGCTGGACCTTTACGACCGCGACCGCTCGGCCACCGCCCAGCGCCAGCGGGCTTATGAACTGGCCCTCGAACGGCTGGCCGTGATGGAGGCGCAGCGCGCCGAGCTTGACCACGCCATCGTTGAGTTGAGGGCCGAACTGAAAGACGCCGAGGCCATGGGCTGCGAACGCCACGCGGCCTGACACCACCCGCCCCGATAGGGTCGGCACCAAGGGAAAAAGGAACCGGACAATGCCCAGCTATACCGCCCCCGTGAAGGACATGCAGTTCCTGCTCCATGACGTGCTGAAGATCAGCGAGGCCGATATTCCCGGCTACGCGGACCTTGACCAAGGCTTCACCGAGGCCGTGCTGGGCGAAGCCGGCAAGGTGGCACAGGACATCCTTACCCCGCTCAACGCCGTGGGCGACCGCGAGGGCTGCCGGATGGACAACGGGGTCGTGCGCACGCCGACCGGCTTCAAGGCCGCCTTTGACACGCTGCGGCAGGGCGGCTGGACTGCCCTTGATGCACCCGAGGAATTTGGCGGACAGAACCTGCCTTACCTCATGCACACTGCGGTGAACGAAACCTTCGTCTCGGCCAACATGGCGCTGAACATGTATCAGGGCCTGACCCATGGCGCGGTCTCGGCAATCCTTGCCCATGGCACGGCTGACCAGAAGGCGCGCTGGCTGCCCAAGATGGTGTCCTGCGAATGGACCGGCACGATGAACCTGACCGAGCCGCATGCCGGGACCGACCTTGGCATGATGCGCACCAAGGCCGAGCCGCAGGCGGACGGGTCCTACAGCATCACCGGGCAGAAGATCTTCATCTCGGCCGGGGACCATGACCTTGCGGAAAACATCGTGCATCTGGTTCTGGCCAAGGCCCCCGGTGGCGGCGAAGGGACGAAGGGCATCAGCCTATTCATCGTGCCCAAGGTGCTTGTGACCGAGGACGGCAGCCTTGGGGCGCGCAACGCCGTCTCGGTCGGCAAGATCGAAGAGAAGATGGGCATCCACGGCAACTCCACCTGCGTGATGAACTACGACGGGGCGACGGGCTACCTTCTGGGCGATCTGCACAAGGGCATGCGCGCCATGTTCACCATGATGAACGAGGCGCGGCTTGGCGTGGGCCTGCAAGGCTATGCCGTGGCCGAAGCGGCGTATCAGAACGCGCTCGCCTATGCCCGTGACCGGCTGCAGGGCCGCGACGTGACCGGGGTGAAGAACCCCGAGGGCCCGGCCGACCCGCTGATCGTCCACCCCGACATCCGCCGCAACCTGATGGAGCAGAAAAGCTTCGTCGAAGGCGCGCGGGCCTTCACCTTCTGGGGTGCCACGCTGATCGACCGGCATGTGCGGATGCATGACGCCGACGCCGAAGGGCTGATCGGCCTTCTCACCCCGGTCGTGAAGGGCTTCCAGACCGACAAGGGCTTCGAGATGGCCGTGGCCGCGCAGCAGGTGTTCGGCGGGCATGGCTATATCGAGGAATGGGGCATGTCCCAGCACGCCCGCGACGCCCGGATCGCCATGATCTACGAGGGTGCGAACGGCGTGCAGGCGCTCGACCTCGTCGGCCGCAAGCTGGCGCAGGACGGCGGCAAGCACGTCATGGCCTTCTTCGATCTGGTCAAGGCCGAGTGTCGCGCCCATGAGGGCGACGCTCGGATGGCAGGCTTCGTGGAACCGCTCAAGGCCGCGTCAAAGCAGCTGCAGACGGCGGGGATGTATTTCATGGGCCAGATGAAGACGCCGAATGCCGCTCTGGCAGGATCCTATGACTTCATGCACATGATGGGGCATGTCTGCCTCGGCCTGATGTGGACCCGCATAGCAAAGGCGGCTTACGTCGCACTGGACGCAGGCGCCGCTGACCGCGCGTTCTATGAGGCCAAGATCGCTACGGGCCGCTTCTACATGGCGCGGCAACTGCCCGCCTGCGGGATGCACCTTGCCCGGATCGAAAGCGGAGCCGAGCCGGTGATGGCCCTCGCGGCCGAGGCGTTCTGAGGGGGAAACATGGCTGCTCGCTTCCGCCTCACCCGGCGTTTTCCGGCCGCGATGACCGAAGCGGGCTATCGCAACCTGCGCAGGTTTGCCACTGATACGGGGTTGGAAGAAGGCGAGGCGTTGTCCTTCCTCTTCGAAAACCTGGCCGCGCTGGTCGATGCCGAAGAGCTGGACGCCCGCTTGCGCCAGTTCCAGTCGGATCTGTCCGAGCGCAAGACGTGAATTGCCCGGCCCATGGAGGGGCCTGACCCATGAAACTTTACTGCTTCGGCGAAAGCGGCAATGCCTACAAATGCGCTCTGGCGCTGACCATGGTCGATCTGGACTGGGAGCCGGTCTTCGTCGACTTCTTCCAGGGCGGCGCCCGAACCCCCGAGTTCAAGGCCATCAACGAGATGGGCGAAGTCCCGGTCCTGGTCGACGGTGACACCGTGCTCACCCAGTCCGGCGTGATCCTGGACTACATCTCCTCCAAGACCGGCAAGCTTGGCGGCAAGTCCGCCGCCGAACGGCGCGAGGTGCTGCGCTGGATGTTCTGGGACAACCACAAGCTCTCTACCCAGATCGGGACCACCCGCTTCCTGATGAACTTCCTCGCCGCCGAAAAGCGCCCGGAAGGCGTCATCCCGTTCCAGCAGGGCCGCCTCAAGGCCGCCTACACCGTGCTGAACGACCACCTCGCCAACCGCAACTGGGTGGCAGGCGAGGCGCACACCATCGCCGACCTGTCCTGCGCAGGGTATCTCTACTACCCCGAACCCTTCGGCTTCGACCGCGCCGACTGGCCCCACATCGACCGCTGGCTTGACCGCATTTCGGCCCTTCCCGGCTGGAAGCACCCTTATGACATGATGCAGCGGGCCTTTCCGTCCGCCACCTGAGGAGACACCAGATGTCCGACGCCTTCATCTATGACGCCGTCCGCAGCCCCCGCGGCAAGGGCCGTCCTGACGGCTCGCTGCACGAACTGACCTCGGTCGCGCTGTCCGCCAAGGTGCTGAATGCGCTCAAGGAGCGCAACGGGCTGGAAGGCCATGCGGTCGAGGATGTGATCTGGGGAAACGTGACGCAAGTGGGCGAGCAGGGCGGCTGCCTCGCCCGCTCCGCCGTCCTCGCCTCGGACCTTGACGAACGCATCCCCGGACTTGCGATCAACCGCTTCTGTGCGTCCGGGATGGAGGCGGTTAACCTTGCTGCCAATCAGGTCAGGGGCGGCGCAGGCCACGCCTACATCGCTGGCGGGGTAGAGATGATGGGGCGTGTTCCCATGGGCTCGGACGGCGCGGCGATCGCCGTGGACCCGGGCCTTGCGATGAAGACCTACTTTGTCCCCCAGGGCATCAGCGCCGACATCATCGCCACCGAATACGGCTTCACCCGTGATCAGGTGGACGCCCTCGCAATGGAATCGCAAGTCCGCGCCGCGCGTGCCTGGGCCGAGGGGCGCTTCGCGAAATCCGTCCTCATCATCCGCGACCAGAACGGCCTGCCCATCCTTGCCACCGATGAATACATGCGTCCCGGCACCGACATGCAGACGCTTGGCGCGTTGAAGCCCGCCTTCAAGGACATGGGGGAATCCATGCCCGGATTCGACAAGGTGGCGATGATGAAGTATCCGCACCTCGAACGCATCAACCACATCCACCACGCCGGCAACTCCAGTGGCATCGTCGACGGCGCGGCGGCGGTCCTGATCGGCGATGCTGCCTTCGGCCGGGCCCACGGGCTCAAACCCCGCGCCCGTATCCGCGCCACCGCCAAGATCGGGACGGATCCGACGATCATGCTTACCGGCCCGGTCCCCGCGACCGAAAAGATCCTGCGCGATTCTGGCCTGACCATCGGCGACATCGACCTGTTCGAGGTGAATGAAGCCTTCGCCTCCGTCGTCCTGCGCTTCCAGCAGGCCTATGATGTCGATCCTGCGCTGGTCAACGTCAACGGCGGCTCCATCGCCATGGGCCACCCGCTCGGGGCCACCGGCGCCATCATCATCGGCACGCTGCTTGACGAGCTCGAGCGTCAGGACAAGGCGATGGGTCTGGCCACCCTTTGCATCGCAAGCGGCATGGGGGCAGCCACCATCATCGAGCGCGTCTGAACGATGCCCGGGGCCGCACCTTCCGGGGCCATGCAGGGGACGCAAGCGCGCCATGATGTCGCCACACCTGCATGCAAATTCGCAAAGGTCTGTCGTCATTGGGGCGGTTTCCCCATGGTGTGCGTGTGTTCAACCAGACTCGGTAGGCGGCAACGTGCAGTATTCGGAAGTCATCAAGAAATTGCGAAGCCGGGCCGACGCAATGCTCGCCGGGCAGATCGACGTGGTGGTGAAGGACTATGTCTTTCCCGTTCCGGTAGACCTCCTGTCCACCCGGGTTGTGGTCAGTGGCCCCGCAGAAGGCAGCGCGATGCTGGCGCTGCAATGCCTTTCGATGCAAGAGCGGGGGGTTACGGCGATCGTTCCCACCGTCAAGGCGCTGGACCTGCCGCGTTCGGGCCGGTTCCGCGTCTGGGTCGACTGGGAAGAGATGGCTCCCCCACCCTCTGGCACGCGCCGGTCTTCGGCGGTATATTACTGCCGGGCGGACGGACCCGACTTGAAGATCGAGATGATCGAGTACGTCCAGATGTCGATGCCCGAACTGCAGCCACGCTTCGCGGCGCTTGCGGTGGCACTGACGGCCTGACCGCAGGGTTCCCGCCCTGCGGCATCACGCAAGGGGGGGTGCAGCCGTGCCGGTGATCGATCCTTCAAAGGTGCCGGTCAAGACCGGGTCGATCTATCCTGAACCCTATGCCGGCATGATGGCCGGGCGCTCCTCGCTTCGCCTGGGCGAGGCTGGCGGCCTCACCCAGTTTGGCGTCAACCTGGTGACCCTGCAACCCGGCGCGCTCTCCAGCCTGCGCCACTGGCATCTGCATGAAGACGAGTTCGTGATGCTCACCGAAGGCGAATGCGTGCTGGTAGAGGACGCGGGCGAAACCGTGATGCGCGCGGGCGATTGCGCGGCCTTTCCGGCCGGCAGCCCGGATGGGCACCACTTCCTCAACCGCACCGCAACCGTTGCCCGCTTCCTGGTGATCGGCACCAAGGCCCCGCGTGAGGTTGCCACCTATTCCGACGTCGATCTCCGGGTCGAGATCGACGGCAGGCAGGCGCGATTCACCTACAAGGACGGCACGGACTGGAAGGGACCGCGATGAACCCACACGACATCTACCAGCGGACACTGAACGTCGTCTCCGCAGCCGTGATGGCCGGCGACTTCGACGCATACGCCGCCAAGATCGATCTGCCCTACCTGATCCTCACCTACAATGGCCGCCACCTGATCACCGAGGCCGAGGATTTGCGCGCCACCTTCAACGCCCTCGCCCAAGGCCTCGCCCAACGGGGGGTGACGCATTACGAACGCGTCGCGCGCGAGGCCGATTACGTCGGCCGCCACCGGATCGAGGGGCGGCATTTCACCCACCTCATCGTCCATGGCGAGCGTATTCTGCAGCCGAAGGCGGTTCGCCACACCATCGTCAAGCGCGGCGACCGCTGGCTCTTTTCCGACGTATGCTACCCGATCGACGCGCCTTACTGGCCCTTTGACGACAAGACGATCTTCGCGCCCGATGCGGTGGCCCTGCCAGCCAAGGGCGTGGCATGATCGTCGATCCCGCAACCGCTCCGACCAGTGGCGAACAGGGCCTGCAGACCCTCCACCTCTCCGTCGCAGGCGGCTTGACCAAGTTCGGCGCCTATCTTGACACCCTCGCTCCCAACGCCTGGTCCAGCCAGCGGCATTGGCATTCCGCCGAGGATGAGTTCCTCTACCTCCTCTCCGGCACCGCCACCCTGCGCGATGACAACGGGATGACCGATCTCTTCCCCGGCGATGCCGTCGCATGGCGCCATGGCGACCCGAACGGCCACCACCTGACCAACCGCGGCGACGTGCCCGCGCGCTGGCTCATCGTCGGCAGCCGGGCCAGGGGCGACACCTGCACCTACCCCGACGACGGCCGCCGCCAGATCAACGAAGCGGGCACCTGGCGGATCGAGGCCGCCGACGGCACCGTCCTTAAGGGCGGCGACCTCCCGGCCGAGCTGCTTTCCCTCCGCGCCCCCTGGGGCAAACCGTTTGATGGCACGCCCCTGCCGAACGTCATCCGCGCCGGCAGCGTTCCGGGGACAAGCGACCCCGGTTCCTCCCCCTATGACACGCTGGGTTCCTACATCGCCCACCCGCTGTCCGACGCAGGCGGCCTGACACAGTTCGGCGCCTTCACCGAAACCCTGATGCCCGGCGCGCGCTCCAGCCACCGCCACTGGCATTCCGACGAGGACGAGTTCCTCTACACCCTCGAAGGCATCGTCACGCTGCACGAAGACGATGGCCCCCGCGACCTTCCGCCCGCCACCTGCGTCTGCTGGCCCGCTGGCGTTCCGAACGCCCACCATCTGGAAAACCGAGGACCTGACCCTGTCACCTATTTCGTCGCCGGCTCCCGCCTGCCCGAGGATGACGTGACCTACCCCGACATCGACCTGCACTATTCGCGCCGGAATGGCCTCCGCACCTTGTCGCACAAGGACGGCACCCCCTATCCCGGCTGGCCGAAGGCGACGAACCGATGACCCTCGACGCAAAAGAGGTGCTCCAGACCTATCTGGACGACATCGGCGCTGCCGTGCTGCAGGGCCGTTTCGCCGACCATGACCATGCCGCCCAGGCCGACCGCTGGCCGCCCAAGGAGCTTATCCAATGACCGACTTCACCATGACCACCGACGCCGAAGGCGTCGCCACCATCACCTGGGACGTGAAGTCCAAATCGATGAACGTCATGTCGACAGAGGCCTTTGCGCTCCTGTCCGACCTCGTCGATCAGGCGCTGGCAGACACCGCCGTCAAGGGCATCATCATCACCTCCGCCAAGAAGGATTTCGCCGGCGGGATGGACCTGAACGTCATCGCCCGGATGCGGGCCGGCGGCGCGCAGGCGATCTTTGACGGCGTGATGACCATGCATCAGGTGCTGCGCAAGATCGAACGCGCCGGGATGGACCCGAAGACGCTGAAGGGCGGCAAGCCCATCGTTGCCGCCCTTCCCGGCACGGCGCTGGGCATCGGGCTTGAACTCCCGCTCTCCTGTCACCGCATCATCGCCGCCGACAACCCGAAGGCCAAGATCGGCCTGCCCGAGATCATGGTCGGCATCTTCCCCGGCGCAGGCGGCACCACGCGCATCTCGCGCAAGCTCGGCGCGATGATGGCGGCCCCCTTCCTGCTGGAGGGCAAGCTTTCCTCACCGAAGGACGCCAAATCCGCCGGGATCATCGACGAGGTTGTCGC
>JANPJZ010000111.1:0-9624 GCA_031425795.1 Rhodobacter sp.
CGGCCCGGCCCTGCCAGCACCAGCGTTGTCAGGACGAACTGGATGGCCCAGCTCGTGCCCTGCCCGATCAGCCCGAACAGCCAGTGGTGGAAGGACGGCACCAGATGTCCGCCCATTTCCAGCACGAAGACCGGTGCGGTCAGGATCGCCGCCAGAATCAGATCGCGCCGCAACCCGCCCACGGCTTCCTCGCGCCGCTCGGCCAGGTTCGGCCCGCCGGCCGAGGCAAGTTGCGCTGCATAACCCGCCCCCCGGACTGCGGCCAGCAGCGCCGCAGGATCCGCCAACCCCTCGACCCGCGCGCGTTCGGTCGCCAGGTTGACGCTTGCCGCCGTGACGCCCGGCACCGCCTGCAGCGCGCGTTCCACCCGCCCGACACAACTGGCGCAGGTCATGCCCTCGATCACCAGCTCGTGCGGTTCGGCCGGAACGCTGTAGCCCGCCTTCTCCACCGCCCCTATCAGCGCCAGGGGAAGGGCGGTCCCGGACACCTCGGCCCGCTCTGTCGCCAGGTTGACGCTGGCCCCGGTCACCCCCGGCACGGCCTTCAACGCCCGCTCCACCCGCCCTGCACAGGCCGCACAGGTCATGCCCGCCACCGGAAGCGACAGGTCGCGGATGGCGGTTGGTCTGGGGGAAATGTCGGCGGTCATGGCTCAACCCTCGGCCGGGACGTGCGGCCCAAGGGATAAGTCTGCCCGCCGCAAGCCAAGGTCAAGGGCTGCGCTGTCACTTCCTGTGCAAGGCTTGCGCAGGTCTTGTTGCAATGGGGTCACGGGGGGATTGCGGATCCATGACTGTCGGTTTTATCGCAGCGATTGCAACCCAAGGGTGATAGATGGGGGTGTAACAACGTATCAGGGTGGAACGAATGCGCGGATTGTCCGGCTGGATTGCTGTCGCATCGGTCCTGGCCACCTGCCCGGCGCATGCCATGCAGATCTTTGTGCGAACCCCCACCGGCAAGACGATCACGCTGGAGGTGGAGCCGAGCGACTCGATCGACAACGTCAAGCAGAAGATCTAGGACAGGGAAGGCATTCCGCCTGATCAGCAAAGCCTTGTCTTCGCGGGCAAGCCGCTGGAGGACGGTCGCACCCTCGCGGACTACAATATCCAGAAGGAATCGACGTTGCATCTTTTCCTGCGCAGCGTCGAAGCCGGTGGCCTTGACGTGTCGAGGGTGATTGCCACAACCCAGTTGACCGACCTGACGGGTGCCGTCGCAGGGCGTGTCGCCGGACGTCTGGCGGTGGCGCCGGACGCAGGGCTGACGCTGTCGACCTCAGGCGGCGGGGCCACCGTCGACTGGTGGACGACGGCGGATCTCTACTCCCTTTCAAGGGCGCTGGAGGGTGACGGCGGCAGCCTGACCTTCGGGGTCGATACGGTGACGGGCGGCGGGCTTCTGATCGGTGCCTATCTGGGCCAGCACTGGCTTGGGCTGGAGGGTGACAGCCCGTCCAGGGCGCGCTCGCCTGCGGTGGGGGTCTATCTGGGGATGCCGCTTGGGGGCAATCTTCTGATGGACGCGCATCTGGGCCTTGCCCGCCCCAGGGTTAAGGTGGGGGCGGACAGCCTGCGGTCCGACCGGGTCATGGGCGCACTTGGGCTGACGGGGTCGTGGCTGGCACCGGGCCTGACGCTGACCGCAGCCCTGCGGGCTTCGGCCTATGACGAGGATGTTCCGGCCAACACCCTCGGCGGTTTTACCCGCGGAGCCGAGGACCTGCGCTACCGCGCCCTCGCCGCCAGCCTGCGGGTCGCGGGGAGGGAAGGTTTGGCTGGCACCGGACTGGTCCCCTACGCCGAGGTTTCGGTTGCGCGGGTCAGCCTTGGCTCCAGCCTTGATGGCGGGACGGATTTCACCGCACCCCGCGCTGCGCTTGGCCTTCAGGGTGTTCCCGGCGTGGGCGGCCTTGGGGCAGGCGCGTTCAGCGCCGAAATCTCCGGCGGGGCGGCGCTGGAAGACGTCAGCGACCTTGGCCTGACGCTCGGCTACAGCCTGAATTTCTGATCCGCAGGGGCCGGGACGGCCGCACGCCGGGGCCAGGGCGAGCGCCGAGGCACCGCCAAACCCTAACGCCTGGTAAACGCCTGCGGACAAGCCGTTGAAATCGCTGCCCGCCGAAGATGTCCCTGCCCGGGACATCTTCGGCCACCTTGCTTGCCCGTGCGCGACCCGCTAGGAAACCCCGGACCCCCTCGCCAAAGGCTCCGCCCATGCGTCTTTCCCGCTACTTCCTTCCCGTCCTCAAGGAAAACCCCGCCGAGGCGCAGATCGTCTCGCACCGCTACATGCTGCGGGCGGGGATGATCAAGCAGCAGGCGGCGGGGATCTATTCCTGGCTGCCGCTCGGCTACCGGGTCCTGAAGCGGATCGAGGAGATTGTCCACCAGGAGCAGATCCGCGCGGGGCACATCCCCCTGCTGATGCCGACGATCCAGCCTGCCGACCTGTGGAAGGAATCCGGCCGCTACGGCGATTATGGCGAGGAGATGCTGCGGATCACCGATCGGCAGAAGCGCGAGCTTCTGTTCGGGCCGACCAACGAGGAGATGATCACCGACATCTTCCGCGCGCATGTCTCAAGCTACAAGGACCTGCCGCTGACCCTCTATCACATCCAGTGGAAGTTCCGCGACGAGATGCGCCCCCGCTTCGGCGTGATGCGCGGCCGCGAGTTCCTGATGAAGGACGGCTACAACTTCGACGTCGACCGCGACGCGGCCCTGCACGCCTACAACCGCCACATGGTCAGCTACCTGCGCACCTACGAACGGATGGGCCTGACCGCGATCCCGATGCGCGCGGCCTCGGGTCCCATCGGCGGGGACAACACGCATGAATTCCTGGTGCTGGCGCAGACGGGCGAGAGCGAGGTCTTCTACGACGACCGGGTGACCGCCCTGAAGCTTGGCCAGCGGGACATCGACTACGACAACCGCGCCCAGGTCGCCGATGTCTGCAAGGAGTTCACCACCCTTTACGCACGCACGGACGAAACCCACGATCAGGCGGTCTTCGACCAGGTCCCCGAGGCCCACCGCAAGGTCGGCCGCGGGATCGAGGTCGGGCAGATCTTCTACTTCGGGACAAAGTACTCCGAGGCGATGGGGGCCGAGGTCACCACCGCCGATGGCGGCAAGGTGCCGGTGGAGATGGGCTCGCACGGGATCGGCGTCAGCCGGCTTCTGGGGGCGATCATCGAGGCGAGCCATGACGACAAGGGGATCATCTGGCCCGAGGGCGTGACCCCGTTCCCGGTGGGGATCGTGAACCTCAAGCAGGGCGACAGCGCCGCAGATGCGGCCTGCGAGGGGCTTTACAAGGCCCTGGCCGCCAAGGGGCTGGAGGCGCTGTACGACGACCGCGACGAGCGGGCGGGAGCAAAGTTCGCGACGATGGACCTGATCGGCCTGCCGTGGCGGATCACCGTCGGGCCGCGTGGTCTGGCAAACGGGGTGGTCGAACTGACCTCGCGCAGGACCGGCGTTTCCGAGGAGATGTCGCCCGAGGCTGCAGTGGCCAAGGTGGCGGAAATCTACGCTGGCATCTGATCGGATTTCTGCTCTTGCAGGACCCGACCATTGGAAGGCCCGCCCGAAGGCGGGCCTTCTGTCCATGCAACGGGCGCTGCCGCGCCGGACCGAGGCCAGCCCTGCCGGTAGGCACGCGCCGGAAGGTGTGGGCAAGGTCGATACAGAGTGGGGCTGCTGAGCCCAAAGCCGCTAGTCAATGCCGCCGCCCCTGGCCTCCGCGCAAAGCGGTTGCCCGCGCCAAACAGGGCGCGCGACCTAGGCGGGCGCCTGCGCTGTGGCGCCGGTCCCATGGCCGTGGTGGGGGTCTGGCCGGGTCTTGCGATACATCTCGCACAGGACCGCAACAGCGAGGATCGTGGTCAGGAAACCAAGCGTGCGCAAGGCGATGTAGTAGGCCAGTGTGATCAGGCTGTCTTCGGTCACGCCAAGCGACCCGAGCGCGTAGCCGGACAGGAAGGTTGCGACGAGCAGGATCAGGCCTGTGACCCCCGGACCGAGAACGAGCCGCCACATGGTGGAAAGCGTTGCCCGCAGCCCTTGGGTGACCCGATACGTCCCGTCCCGCGCAATGGATGCGGGCAGGGCGGTGCCGAAAAGGCTGAGCGTCACGAGATAGATCGGCAGGACGACCAGGATCAGCATGACCGGGGTGGGGCGGTCAAGATAACCGAAGGTCAAGGCAAGGCCGATCCCGACCGGACCCAGAAGCAGCCCGAGGCTGAGCAGCATGAACCAGCCGAACTTGAACTCAGGCGCCCCCGGGGCGGGATTCTGGTTGCGGAAGGAGAGCGTCTCTCCGAACAGGAAATGGCGGTGGAAGTAATAGGCCAAGAGGAGGAGGGCCACCAAGGTGATCCCCGATTCTGATTTCGGCTGGAGAACCCAGAGCGTGCCCTCGATCACCACGGCAAAGAGCAGGAGCGCGGGAAGCGAAGACAGGAAGAACCTGAAGGAGTCACGATAGATCTTCGTCATGCTGCGCCTCGCTTTCGGGCAGGCTGAACTGGCGCGCAGGGCGTGTCAACTGCGGCTGTGGAGTGGGCTGCGCATGGCGTGGCGCTGTGGCTGGCGGGCCAGTCGCGGGTGCTGCCTGAACCCGCCCATCGGCCCTAGCCGCCCTTGACCTTTGCCCGGTCGCGGTCACCTATCCCCCCAACGCACAACATTTGGAGACTGCCATGGACTATCGTCGCCTTGGAAAATCGGGGTTGCAAGTCAGCGAGTTTTCTTTCGGCTCCTGGGTCACCTTCGCCAAGCAGGTGGACCTGACACCGGCCAAGCAGCTTCTGACCGCCGCCTATGACGCGGGGATCAACTTCTTCGACAATGCCGAAGGCTACGAGGCCGGCAAGTCCGAGCTGGTGATGGGTCAGGCGATCCAGGAGCTGGGGTGGAGCCGGGACAGCTATGTGGTGTCGTCCAAGGTGTTCTGGGGCGGGGAAAAGCCCACCCAGCGGGGCCTGTCGGCCAAGCATGTGACCGAAGCGGCCCATGCGGCGCTGAAGCGGCTGCGGGTCGATCACCTTGACCTCTACTTCTGCCACCGTCCTGACATCGACACGCCGATCGAGGAAACCGTGCGGGCGATGCACAACCTGATCGTCCAGGGGAAGGTTCTGTACTGGGGCACCTCGGAATGGTCCGGCCAGCAAATTACCGAAGCACATCTTGTCGCCCGCCGCGATGGCCTGACCCCCCCGACGATGGAGCAGCCGCAGTACAACCTCTTCGAGCGGGACAAGGTCGAGCGCGACTATGCGCCGATCTATGACATCTACGGGCTGGGCACGACGATCTGGTCGCCGCTCGCCTCGGGTCTTCTGACGGGCAAGTATAACGAGGGTGTGCCGCAGGACAGCCGGGCCGCCCTGCCGGGGTACGAATGGCTGCGCGAGATCATCGAGGGGCCGAAGGGCCGCCGCCGTGTGGAGCAGGTGAAGGCGCTGGCCCGGATCGCCGACGGGGCGGGGATGCCGATCCATCACCTGGCGCTGCTCTGGTGTCTGGCGAACCCGCGCGTGTCGACGGTGATCCTGGGAGCGTCGCGGCTGGAGCAGTTGACGGACAACCTGGCCGCCCTTGACCGCAAATCCGCGATGACGCCGGACCTGATGGCGGCGATCGAGGACGTGGTCGAGAACAAGCCGGAAGCGGCGCAGCGGTTCTGAGACCGGTCTTACGTCAGGTCAGTCCGCGGCGGGCTGGCTTGACGGCGGGCGGGGGCGGGTCATCATTTCGTTATGGTTCATTGCGAGACTGACCCCATGACCCTGCCCGCTGACCACTACCGCATCCTGAAACGCGACCTGGCGTTGGAAGAGGTGCTGGCCGACGGGATCGTCCATGCGCTGGCACTCGTGGCGGGGCTGATCGCCTTTCCGATCCTGCTCTATCATGCACTGACAACCTCTGGCCTTGGGATGTTCGCGGCGCTGGCGGTCTATGCAGCGGGGTTCTTCCTGATGTGGGGCTTTTCGCTGGCCTACAACATGACGCCGCCAAGCGCGCTGAAGTGGCTGCTGCGCCGGTTCGACCATTCGATGATCTATGTGATGATCGCGGGCACCTATACCGCGCTGATCCCGCATCTGGACGGGGCCTGGGCCTGGGGGCTGGGACTGGCGGTCTGGACCGGCGCGGCCCTGGACATCGCCGTCAAGGTGGTGCTGCCGGGGCGCTATGACCGGCTGGCGATTCTGGCCTACGTGCTGCTTGGCTGGGTCGGGGTGATCGCCATCGGGCCGGTCTCGGCGGCGCTGCCCTCGGTGTCGCTCTGGCTGATCGTGGCCGGGGGGGCGACCTATGTGGCAGGCGTGGGTTTTTACGTGTGGGAGCGGCTGCGCTTTCAGAACGCGATCTGGCACGGGTTTGTCGCGGTGGCGGCAGGTCTGCATTTCGCGGCGGTGGCCCTGGCGGTGGCTTGAGGACGGGGCGAACCCTGACCTACATCTGCACGACGATATTGCCGGGCTTGTGGAAGCTTTCGGCGATGGCATGGGCCTTTGGCAGGTCGGTGAAGGGCAGAATGGGCCCCAGGACGGGCGTGTAGCCGCCGGCCAGATGGAGATCGAGCAGGCGCTGCATGGCGGGAAGGGTGTCGGGGTTGGTGCCGGTGATGAAGTGCCGCCCGTCGCGACGGGGGCGCAAGGCACAGCCGAGCATCTGGGACAGGTCGGCGGTGACAAGCACCAGTCGCCCACCGGGCGCAAGGCGGGGCCGGGCCTGGGGCCAGCCGAGGGTGCCCATGACGTCGAGGATCACGTCGAACGGGCCGGGAGGAGCGGCCTTGCGGTAGTCCGTCACCTCACCCGCGCCAAGGCTGCGGGCGAGGGGGTGGTTGGCGGGCGAGGCGGTGGCGCTGACGGATGCACCAAGGTGGCGGGCGATCTGGACGGCGGCCCCGCCCACCGAGCCGGTGGCGCCGGCGACAAGCACGCGCTCGCCGGGGGCCAGTCTGGCGCGGTCGATCAGGAAATGCGCGGCGGTGAGGCCGCCGAAGAAGAAGGCCGCCCCTTCGTCGAAGCTGAGCGTTTCGGGCAGGGGCAAGAGGGCGCCGTTGGCCTTGATCACCAGATACTCCCGGTGCGAGCCGCCCTTGACGCCGGTCAGGCCGAAGACCCTTTGGCCGGGGGCGAAGCTGGTGACGCCTTCGCCAAGGGAAGTGACTTCCCCGGCGAAGGCCCAGCCGGGGGCAACCTTGGGTTTGCGCAGGCCGATGACAAAGCGCAGCAGCAGCCCAAGCCCGCGCGGAACCTTTCCGGACCGCAGGCGGGCATCGCCGGCGGTCACAGGCGCGGCGCGGACACGGATCAGGACCTCACCCGGCCCCGCGGTGGGGATCGGGGCGTCGTGGAAGGCAATGGTTTCAGGGCCGCCGTATGCGGTGTAGCTGGCGATCTTCATGCGATGCTCCGGGCTAGTCGTCGTGGAAGGTGAAGACATCATCCAGCGGGACGCCAAAGGCACGCGAGATGCGAAAGGCGAGGTCGAGGGTGGGGAAGTACTTGCCATTCTCGATGGCAAGGATGGTCTGGCGGGTGACGCCCACGCGGTCGGCGAGGTCTTTCTGCGTCATCTCGCCAGCGTCAAAGCGCAGGCGTCGGATGCGGTTTTCGATGCGGGGCATCGTCACGCCCCACGCCGGTAGAGCCAAAGCTTGAAGCCATCCTTGAAGATTTCCGACACGGCACAAAGGCCGAGGATCAGGTTCATCGCGCGAAAGGCGGTCGCGCCGAAGGCGAGATCGACGATCACGCCAAGGATGCCGAAGGACAGCAGATACCAAGCCCAGGTCAACGCGCGGCGTTCGATCAGGTGGTCCCGCTCATCCCGCCGGTCATCCGGCTTTTCGCCGGTTAGGATCTCATGGCCGAGGTGAAACGAGATGGCGACCGCGATGGCGATACCGATCGATATCGCCACCAAGAGCAGGACGGACCTGGCCCAGGTCTGCAGCGCTTCGGGGCTGTCGAAAAGCCCGGCGTCGTGCTGCACCGAGAGGCGCCAGAGAAAGAGGAGGAGGACGATCAGGGTGGTGATGAGGCCGGAGAGCGCTTCGCGTTCAGAATAGGACATCGGGCACCTTGGGTCAGGGCGTGGTGGGTGGCGTGACCGTAGGTATGAAGATCGCGACACAAGGTCAAGGATTCTATACTTATGGTATGCCAAACCATACCCGATCTCGGCCATTGACCCCGCCGGCTGTGCTTCCTAGCGTGACCCCTCAATGCATGGGAGACGATGATGGCAAAGGCACTGGTCACCTGGGGCGGATGGGACGGGCACGACCCGGAGAAGGTGGCCGCGCTCTTCGCGGGCTGGCTGAGAGAGGCGGGGATGGAGGTGGAAGTCACCGACAAGCTTGCCTGTTTCGATGATGCGGGCGCGCTGGCCGACCTGTCGCTGATTGTGCCGGTCTGGACGATGTCGACCATCGCAGAGGGTCAGGCCCTGAACGTCTGTGCCGCTGTGGCGGCGGGCGTCGGGATCGCGGGCTGCCATGGTGGCATGTGCGATGCGTTCAGGCAAAACGTGGACTGGCAGTTCATGACCGGCGCGCAGTGGGTGGCGCATCCCGGAAACGACGGGGTGGAGTATGGGGTGCGCATGGTGTCGGACGATCCGCTGGTGGCGGGGGTGAGCGATTTCACGGTGAAGACGGAACAGTATTACCTGCATGTCGATCCGGCCGTGCGTGTCCATGCGGTCTGCGATTTCCCCGTGGCGGACGGGCCGCATGCGGCCAACGGGCCGGTGGCCATGCCGGTCGTGTTCACCAAGTTCTGGGGGCAGGGGCGGGTCTATTACAACGCGCTTGGGCATCAGGCCAATGTGATCGACCAAGGTCCGGCGGCGGAGTTGATGCGGCGCGGGCTGCTTTGGGCGGCACGCTGAGACGTGAGCCCGGTTCCCGGGCCTGAATGTGCTTGATCTGATCCACATCAATGCAGGGCACGCGGGGATGCAGCAGACTCGCGCTTCACCCAGACCGGAGGCCAAGTCATGACTGACAGCGAAACCATCCCGACTCTCGAAACGCCCACGGAGCCGTCCCACAAGCGCAGCTGGACCGAAGAGATCGAAGTTGCTGGCGACAAGCTTCTGGGCGAGGTCAAGCGCCTTGCAGCAGAGGGCCAGGTGAAACGCATCCGCATCACCGAACCCAACGGCGATCTGATCGTGGAGCTACCCTTGACCCTTGGGGCAATTGCCGGCGGTGCGGTTGTCCTGGCGGCACCGCTTCTGGCCGTGGTCGGGGCGATTGCAGCCTTTGTCACCAAGGTCAAGATCGAGGTCGTGCGCAGCGGCACGGGCGACGCGCCCAAGGCCTGAGGACGGGAAAGCTGGATCGGGCGTCGGTGCGGACGGGGCGGGTTGCCCCGGTACCGGCGCCCTTTCCCGAAAGGCGCACCAACTGCGCTGATCGCGTGTCGGCCTGGTCGTGCTTTGCGACAGCACGGGAGCGTGCCTTGACGTTTCAACCCCGGTCCCGCAGGTTGCGCGGCAATCAGGGGCAGGGCAGATGGCAATAAAGACGGCACCCTTCGCGGGCTTTGAATTCATGATCGCCTGGCGTTACCT
>JANPJZ010000112.1:0-3501 GCA_031425795.1 Rhodobacter sp.
CCGGTTGGGGTCGCGCAGCGCACGCCTCAGGTTCTCGGGCACCTGGTCCGGCGGCAGAAGGAACCCGACGCCGCCGAACTTTCCATCCCGCGCGAGCGTTGAAATCGGGGCATTGGGGTCGCGCATCCGCTCCTTGGTCCGCTCCTTGCTGATGATCGCGAAGACCAGCACGGCCAGCAACGTTCCCAACGCCAGAATCGGTACTATTTCCTCGAAGATCATCATCTGTCTCCTTGTCCAAAGGGATGCCCGCAAGGCATCGGTTGGAAAGAAAACCGCGCTGCGCTGAAATCGTTCCCGCGTGACCAAGGCCGCCGCCCCGGAGGCGGCAGGCGTGTGCTGGTCGCAACTATTCCAGCCGGTCCTCGAAGCCAGCGCCGGGCACCCAGGCCCAAGACTGACCTTGATCCACCTGATCGCGCTGCAGCAGGATCGCACCGGGCGTAACCGACACCTCCAGCGTCCCGCAACTCATCAGCGGCCCGTCTGTAACTGGCGAGGGACCCAGCGTGACAACGGAATAGCTCAGCGCCTCCGAAAGATCGTCGCAGCTGTGAGAGGCCGGAACCACCGCCACCAGCCCCCGCACCCCCAGCATCGCCGCAGCGTCTTCATCCGTCACCTGGGTCACGATGGTGATGTCCGGCCCTGAAAGAACCAAGGTCCGCTCCTCCGCATCCGGGCCGACCCACATCGTCTCTCCGCTTTCGGAAACCTCGATCCAGACCTGCTCCGGCCCGATGACGAAAGTCCCGGGCAAGACGTCGGACTTGCCCGGCCCGGCGGAGATCAGCAGGATGGCAAGCAGCTGCACCCTCACGGCCCGGCACTTTCGCGCAGCAGAAACATCGCCTCTGGCGGCCAGACCGTCGTGTCCTGCGGAAAGATCCGGTTCTCGATCTCGCCAGAGACATGCCAGATTGCAAAGGCCCGCTCGCTTTCTCGATGCAGATACAGGATTGCCCAATCCGCCTCGCAGGTCAGTTTGATACAGGCGCTGCCCAGATAGCCCTCCGCCGCCAGGTTGCCGGCCCCAAGGCCGGAAATCCGCTCGGCAAAGCTGTCATACTGTGCCCCCAGACCCGCCTGCAGCTGGTCGAAGACCGGTTTCAGCGCCAGCGCCTCTGCGGGATGGCTGTCCGCAAGGTCCTCCAGCGCCTCCCAGCCAGTACCTTCGGTCGGGGCAAAGGGCTTTGGCTGTGCTTCGGTAAAGCCGGTCGTCAGGCTCCAGACCCAGACCTCCCCCGGCTCTGAAGGCAGCGGCTCCGAGGCGAAGATGATCGCCTCTGACTGCACATCGACGATCGGCAGATAGGCGCAGCTTTTCACCGGGCCGTGAAACACTGGCGCGACGCCCTCGGCCAGGGCCAGCACGAAAGGGGCAGCATTGCAGGCATTGCCGCCCGCGCCTGCCACCCCGGTGACCAGCGTCACCCCGCCCATCAGATACGGCTCGGCGTCCAGATAGATCACGCCGTCTTCGTGCAGGACGGTGCCGTCGACGCTCAGGGAAGCGCCGCCGAGCCCGTCTTCGGCAAGGCGGACCACATGTCCACCAACATCCCGCGTCTCATCGCCAAAAGCTGCCCCCGCAACCAGCAGCGCGGCAGCACCCGCCAATCCCCCAAACCTGTGCATCCTGTCCCTCCCGCTTCTGGTCAAGGGCAGTCTGCCGTCAGCGCGAAGGGCACGCCAGAGCGGAAAGCCAGACCTTCGCACTCCTGGTCAAAGCTTTACGAAAGGTAAACCTACTGCTCAAGGCATTGAATTTGTTCAGTTGAGAAGATGTCCCTGCACGGGACAGCACCGCAGGTCACCTCAGACTGCGGCCTGCACCGCACCCACGATGTCGTCCACGACCTCGGCCAGCAGCCCCTCATCCTCGCATTCCGCCATGACCCGGATCAAGGGTTCCGTCCCCGATTTCCGGATCAGGATGCGTCCTTTTCCGGCGATCCTCGCCTCGCTCGCAAGGATCACCTCCCGGACCGAAGCCGCCTCCAGCGGCAGTCCACCCTCGGCGAAACGGACGTTCTTCAAAAGCTGCGGGACCGTCTCGAAGCTGCGGGTCAGCGCACTCGCGGGCTGGCCGGTGCGCACCATCTCGGCCAGGAACTGCAGCGCCGCAATCAGCCCGTCGCCGGTGGTGGCATAGTCGGTCATCACGATGTGCCCCGACTGCTCGCCGCCAAGGTTGAACCCCCCCTCCCGCATCCGTTCCACGACGTAGCGGTCACCCACCGCCGTCCGCTCCAGCCTCAGGCCATGACCGGCAAGGAACCGCTCCAGACCAAGGTTGGACATCACCGTGGCGACAAGCGCCCCCCCGGTGAGCCGCCCGTCCGCAGCCCAGCGGGCGGCAAGCAGGGCCATGATCTGGTCGCCATCCGCCACCCGTCCGGTCTCGTCCAGGATCATCACCCGGTCGGCGTCACCGTCAAGGCTGATCCCGACATGCGCGCCATGGGCGACCACCGCCTCGGCGGCGGTTTCGGTGTGGGTGGACCCGCAACGGTCATTGATGTTGGTGCCGTTCGGGGTGACGCCGACGCTGATCACTTCGGCCCCCAACTCCCAAAGCACCTCGGGCGCGGCCTTGTAGGCGGCCCCGTTGGCGCAGTCGATCACGACCTTGAGGCCATCCAGCCGCAGGCCGGTCGGGAAGCTCGTCTTGACGAACTCCTGATACCGCCCGCGCCCATCCTCGATCCGCTTGGCGCGGCCGATGTTTTCCGGCTTGGCGGGGGTGATCTCACCTTGCACCATCGCCTCGATCTCGGTCTCGGCGGCATCGGACAGCTTGAACCCGTCCGGGCCGAAGAACTTGATACCGTTGTCCTGATGCGGATTGTGGGAGGCGCTGATCATCACCCCCAGATCCGCCCGCATCGACCGCGTCAGATAGCCCACCGCCGGCGTCGGCACTGGGCCAAGGAGCAGCACATTCATGCCGGTCGAGGTCAGCCCCGCCGTCAGCGCGTTTTCCAGCATGTAGCCCGAGAGCCGCGTGTCCTTGCCGATCACCACCCGATGCGCCGAAGACCCGTCGCGGCGAAAGTAGCGCCCCGCAGCTGCCCCAAGGGTCAGCGCCAGTTCAGCGGTCATCGGCCAGCTGTTGGCACGGCCCCGCACCCCGTCGGTGCCGAAAAGCTTGCGGCTCATGCAATCCCCTCCGCTTGTCCGTTGTGCACGGCCTGCCACAACCGCAGCGCCTGCCGGGTTTCGGCAACATCGTGGACGCGGGTGATCTGCACACCCTGGGCAAATCCCGCCAACGCCACGGCAAGCGAACCGGGCATGCGCGCATCGGCGGTATCGGCACCCCCGATGGACCCGATGAAGCGCTTGCGCGAAGCCCCAAGCAGGATCGGGCAGCCAAGCCCGTGGAACAGCGACAGGCCCCGGATCAGGACAAGGTTGTGCGCCGCCGTCTTGCCAAAGCCGATGCCGGGATCAATGGCGATGTTTGCGCGGGCGATCCCCAACGCCTCTGCCGCAGCC
>JANPJZ010000113.1:0-4833 GCA_031425795.1 Rhodobacter sp.
GGTGCCCGGGGGGCCGAACATCGCCGCGTTGCGGGCAGTCATGCCGCGGAAGCTGTGCGAGGCGGGATCGTCGCGGGCGTAGGCCTCGGTCTCGATCACGGTGCCGCCCACGCCGCGCACGAGGAGACGCGCGCCGATCAAGGCGCGGGCGACTTCGAGGACGGTCTGATCGCAGAATTGACTGGGGTGAGTGGGTGAGGCCATGGTCGAACAGGCTGGGGCCAGGCTTTGGCAGAGGGCGTTGAGTGACGTATTCGCCGGTCTGCGATCAGGTGCAGGCCGACCGGGTCATCCTAGCCTCTTTGCGGAGGAGTTCGGCTACGACGGCTGGACCGGTCTTTATGAAACGAAGCGCCTTGGACTCGTCAGGGCGCTGTGACGATGCCGTTCTGACGGCTGCGGGCGATCTCACTGTCAAGCCGCGCGGCAAGCTCGATCAGACGTTGCGGAACCGGCTCGCGCGCGGTTTCCGCAATCAGAAGGTTCATCTGCTGGCGGAGATTTGTATCTTCGCCGTATTCGAAAGTGTCGTTGATGTTCATTGCGCCACCCCTTTTCCTAGGATTTGCAGGCTGACCGTGGCATTTGCAAGGCAAGAATGCCGATCCGGGGCTTGTCATTCAATTCAGGGTTGTAAAACTTATCGGGCTTGTTGCCGACAAAGGTTGTGGTCACGCACGCCATCGGGCGGCGTGACACGACCTGCAAACCTGCATAGGGGGCGGGCGCGACCGGGAGTCCGGACGCGCCCCTGGTGTTACGGGTTGGTTGCCGGTGCGGCGCCTGTCGCCGGGGCATCGGTTGCCGGTGCATCGGTGGCGGGGGCGTCGGTTGCTGGCACGGTCGTCACGGGCGCGTCAGCTTCCGGAGTGATGGCAGGCGAGTCGGTTGCGGGAGTGATGCCGGTGGCCGCTCCGCTTTCAGGGATCAGCGCAGGCTCGGTTGTCCCGCTGTCCATCACGGGCGATTCTTCCGATGTGGAATCATAGCCCATGGCAAGCACGATGACGATGATGGCGGCGATAGCGGCTGCAATCAACCAGCCCCTCGACTGGCGCGGCCGAACACCCTGGGGTCCGGACGTGTCATGAGTTTGCGAGGTGCGAGACGTCGTTGCCTGGGACACGCGGGGGTCGCGGCCGGGCGGCGTCGATTTCGAGCCCTCGGGGGGTTGCGACGGATACATGGCGTTTCCTTTTCATCCGTTAAGTGGTCTGCATACCAACACCGTCGGCCGCGCAATGTTCCGCAACCGCCTCACGCTGCAGGTCAGAGCAGCGGCATTCCCCCGGTGACGGCGATGGTCGCGCCGGAGATGTAGCTCGACATCGGCTCGGCCAGCAGGACGTAGGCCGAGGCAAGCTCTACCGGCTGGGCGGGGCGCTTCATCGGGTAGTCCTGGCCAAAGGCCGCGACCTTTTCGGCGGGCATGGTGGCGGGGATCAGGGGCGTCCAGACCGGCCCGGGAGCAACGCAGTTCACGCGGATGCCCTGCTCGGCCAGCATCTGGGCAAGCCCGGCGGAAAAGTTCTGGATCGCGCCCTTGGTGGTGGCATAGGCCAAGAGGGAGGGGTTCGGCTTGTCGGCGTTGATCGAGGTGGTGTTGATGATCGAACTGCCGCGGCGCATGTGCGGGACGGCGGCCTTGGCCAGATGGAACATCGCGTGGATGTTGATGGCGAAGGTCTGGTCCCATTCCTCGTCCGTGATGTCTTCCAGCTTGTCGACGGTCTTCTGGTGCGCGGCGTTGTTCACCAGGATGTCGATCCGGCCAAGGTCCGCCACCGCGCGGTCGACAATCTGGCGGCAGGCAGCGGCGGTGGAGATGTCGGCGGGGATCAGCACGCAGCGTCGGCCTTCGGCTTCGATCAGCCGGGCGGTGTCGGCGGCATCGTCGGTCTCGTTCAGAAAACTCAGGGCGATGTCGGCACCTTCGCGGGCGTAAGCGATGGCGACGGCACGGCCGATGCCGCTGTCACCGCCGGTGATGAGTGCAACCATCCCCTCCAGGCGGTTGGCTCCGCGCCAGGATGTCTCGCCGTGGTCGGGGACGGGATCCATCGTCTTGAAGGTGCCGGGCATCTGCTGGGTCTGTTCGGGGAACGGCGGACTGGGGTAATTTGTCATGGCGGCTGTCCAGTGTGTGGCAGGGTTTTGGCGAGAGTTCGACAAAAGGGAACGGCCCCGCGGGGGGGCACGGGGCCGTTCGCCGACCGTCTGTTGCACAGGGAGCGCCACGCTGACGGTCGGTTTCGGAAACGCCTCAGGCAGCGATGTCGAGGGCGGACTGGTTCACCGACTGGTCGGCAAGCATGGTCAGCGCTTCGTCCGTCGCTTCTTCCTCGGCCAGGGTGGCTGCAAGAAGTTCGGCGGCTTCGGTCATGCCGAGAAGGGTTGCCCAGCTGCGCAGGGTGCCGTAGCGGGCCATCTCGTAATGCTCCACCGCCTGGGCGCCAGCCACGAGGGCGGCATCGAGCGCGGGCAGGCCGGCGAAGGTCTGCATCGATTCCTCGCCCTCTTCCAGAATGCCATCAATCGCCGGGCAGTTCTTGCCACGGGCCGGAGCGCCGAGAAGTTCGAAAACCTGCTGAAGGCGTTCGATCTGAATTTCGGTCTCTTCCTTGTGACGCTCGAAAGCGGCCTTCAGATCGGGCGACTTCGCGGCTTTTGCCATCTTCGGCAGAACGCGCACGATCTTGCGCTCGGCGTAGTAGATGTCCTTGAGCATGTCGCGGAACAGGGTTTCCAGGGTCTTGTCGGCCATGTGAATGGTCCTCCTTGGGGGTGTGGTTTCGTCTGCAGGGGCAACAGCGCGGCCCGATGTTTGTTCCCGCGCTGCAGCGTTCAGACTTCTTCGCCAAGCGCGGCGCGCAGAAGTTTGCGACCGCGATTGATCCGGCTTTTGATGGTGCCGATGTCACAACCCATGACCTCGGCGGCGGTCTGGTAGCTTTCGCCGGTGACCAGAACGAGCATCACCGCCTCGCGGTAGTGGCGGGGAAGATCGAGCAGGGCAGCCTCAAGCTCGCGCCCACGGATGTGCCAGTATTGCACGGGCTGCGTGACCGGCAGATCGGACACGCAATCGGCCGCACCGGGTTGTTCCCGCTTGCGCTTGACGATCTGGTTGTAGAACCGGTTGCGCATGATGGTGAACAGCCAGGCACGCATGTTGGTCCCGGGTGTGTAGGAGTGCACGTTCTCGATGGCGCGCAGAAGCGTGTCCTGCACCAGATCATCGGGGTCGCCATCCCTGCCACAGAGCGACCGTGCAAACAGTCGCAGGGCTGGGACGAAAGTCAGAACATCATCGGACATTGTTTCCTGCCAACTAGGAAATCTGTTTTGAAACGCGGCTTCGGCCACAGTCATGCAATCAATGCTTGGGGAAGAAATGCGTTCCGAAATTCCGGCGCACGATGCCGTCAAAGCGCCCTGCCCCGCCCAGCCATCCCAGACCGGGCAGCTTCCTGCCGAAACGGGAACCAAGGCCGCCGGAAGTGCTTATAATGATTGCGGCAGTTGCCGCCGGAGGCACGCGACGTGGCACCACGGGCAATCTGGAAGGGCGTTCTGCGGATGGGCGAAGTGGCCTGTCACGTGGCCCTGTATACCGCCGCCTCCACTTCGGAGCGGATCGCGTTTCACACCATCAACCGCGCGACCGGCAACCGGGTGACACGCCGTTATGTGGATGGCGAGACTGGCGAGGTGGTGGAGCGGGAGGCACAGGTCAAGGGCTATGAGACGCCCGAGGGAGGGTATGTTCTTCTGACGCCGGAAGAAGTGGCAGCCGCCATTCCCGAAAGCGACAAGACGCTCGCGGTATCCAGCTTTCTGCCCTGCCATGAGATCGACAGCGTGTTCCTCGACTCGCCGTATTATCTTGCCCCTTCGGACATCGCCTCGGCCGAGGCCTTCGTGTTAATGCGCGAGGGGATGCGGGCCAAGAACGTGGCGGCCCTGGCGCAGACCGTGCTCTTCCGCCGGGCACGGACGGTGCTGGTTCGCCCGCATGGCGACGGGATGGTCGCGACGACGCTGAACTTCGACTACGAGGTGCGTCCGGCGGCCCAGGCGTTCGAGACGATCCCGGACGTGAAGGCCACCAGCGAGATGCTGGATCTGGCCGAGCACATCATCTCGAAGAAGCGGGGCACATTCGACCCCGAGGGGTTCGATGACCGCTATGAAGAGGCTCTGGCCGACATGGTCCGGGCGAAGCTTGCAGGTCGGAAGTTTGCGCCCCTGAAGCAGGTGAAGACGACGGCGGTGGTCGACCTGATGGAAGCCTTGCGGGAAAGCGCAGGCGTGAAGGAGGCGAAGAAGCCGGGGAAGGCTTCTGCAAGCAAGAAGAAGGATGCGAAGAAGGCCGAGGCGAGCCCCGCGCTAAGGCGGAAGGCGGGTTGAGCCATGGCCCTGACCGCCTACCGCAAGAAACGCAACTTCGACGTCACCTCGGAACCCGATGGCGAGACAAAGGCCGAGGCAGGCAACAGCTTCGTGATCCAGAAGCACGCGGCGCGCCGGCTGCATTATGACCTGCGCCTGGAAATGGACGGCGTGCTGAAAAGCTGGGCCGTCACGCGTGGGCCAAGCTTGGTGCCGGGCGAGCGCCGGCTTGCGGTGCATGTCGAGGACCACCCGCTGGACTATGGCGACTTCGAGGGCACGATCCCGCAGGGTGAGTATGGCGGCGGGTCGGTGCTGCTTTGGGACCGCGGCACCTGGGAGCCCGTGGGCGACCAGGCCAAGGGCTATGCCAAGGGGCACATGGAATTCGCGCTGACGGGGGAGAAGCTTCACGGCCGCTGGCATCTGGTGCGGATGCAG
>JANPJZ010000114.1:0-3420 GCA_031425795.1 Rhodobacter sp.
CCATCCCAGATACCAGCGACCCCCATCCTGGATGACCGGCCGTTTCATCACGGTCGGCTGGGCTGCGATCTGCGCCTCGGGGTCGGAGGCTTTCAGGAAATCATTGAAGGCGCGGTAGGTGGTGGACTGCTTGTTCACCGCTAGGTCGCCGAATTCCTGGGTGATCGTCTCGATCTCGGCGGTCGAGAGGGGCTCGGCCCGGATGTCGCGGAAGGTGACCTCTTTTCCGGCCGTCTGAAGGGTCTTCAGGGCGCGCTTGCAGGTGTCGCAGGTGGAGATGCCGTAGAGGATCATCGGGGCTCCTTTGGGTGTCCCGGGCCGGGACAGGCGGGCGGGACACATGATTTCAAGGGGTTGATGCAATGGTTCAGACTTTGGTAACACATGCCGACGCATCGCGCCAAGGCTTAGCCGTGGATCATTCGGGTCAGCGTCACGCCTGCCCAGGCAGAGAACGCCGTCAGCACGCCGCCCCAGATGACATCGGTTGCCACCATCTGCCAATGCCAGTCGCGCATGATGCTCCATGAGGTGAACTCATAGGTCCCATAGGCCATGAGGCCGATGATGAGGGCCGGCACGATCAGCGGCGCATCGCTGCGCAGGGCGGGGAGGGAGACGAGGTAGACCAGCCCCCCGACATAGGCGAGGTAGAACAGCGCGGCAGGGGCGATGCGGATCGGTTCGGCCATGAGCGGGCCGATGTGCCGGGTGAAGAGCGGTTTCATCACCAGCGTCAGCATGATTGCATCAAGAACCAGAAAGACCGTCGCGGTCGTCGCATAGAGGGTGATGGTCTGCATTCTGGTACTCCGGCTTTTCCGGGAAGATAGCGCCTTTTCCGGGAAGATAGCGCCGGGGGCGGGAAAGGCGAGGGTCAGGGATCGCTTTGCCGGGGGCGGGCGGGGCAGGCCCTGTAGGCCTGCCCAAGCCAGAAGGCTATCCAGCCAGCGCGCCCATCACCAATGGCTCTACCTGATGCCAGCCTTCCCACATCATCTTCAGCGCGACGTAGAGGATGATCGCAAGGCCGACATAGGCGATCCAGCGGTGCTTGTTCAGGAGCTGCGCGATGAAAGTGGCGGCAAGGCCCATCAGGGCAATCGACAGGACCAGCCCGATGATCAGCACGGTCGGATGGCCATGCGCGGCCCCGGCGACGGCGAGGACGTTGTCGAGACTCATCGACACGTCGGCGATGACGATCTGCGTCGCGGCCTGGGCAAAGGTCTTGCGCGGTGCGCCCTTCGCAACTTCTCCGTCAGCGTTCAGGTCGGCATTGGCAAGCGCCTCGGCGGCGGCGTGTTCGTCTTCGTGCGGGGTCTGCAGCTCGCGCCACATCTTCCAGCACACCCAAAGGAGCAGGACGCCTCCGGCAAGCAGAAGACCTGCGATTTCAAGAAGTTGCGTTGCAGCCAAGGCAAAGCCGATGCGCATGACCGTGGCTGCGATGATCCCGACGAGGATCGCCTTGGCGCGCAGGTCTTTCGGCAAACCGGCGGCCGCAAGGCCGATCACGATGGCATTGTCACCGGCAAGCACGAGGTCGATGCCGATGACCTGCATCAGGGCAATGAGCCCCTCATAGGTAAAGATTTCCATGTGAACGTCCTTGAATCGCCCGTTGTCCTACGCCCACAACGGATGAGGGGCAAGGCGGTTGCAGCTTTTCAAACCGGGCAAAGGCAGTTACGCAGCGCCATGCTTTCCTATCAGCACCTTTATCATGCCGGAAACCTCGCCGATGTGCACAAGCATGCGGTGCTGGCCTGGGTGCTTGACTACCTGACGCAGAAGGACAAGCCGCTGTCCTATATCGAGACCCATGCCGGGCGCGGGGTCTATGACCTTGACGCCGAGGAGGCGGTCAGGACCGGCGAGGCGGCGGCCGGGATCGCGCTGGCAGAGGCGCTGTTTCCCGCCGACCACCCCTATCGTCAGCGGCTGGAGGAGACACGGGCGGCCTATGGCGCGCGGGCCTACCCAGGCTCGCCCTTGGTCGCGGCGCTGGGCCTGCGCGAGGGCGACAGCCTGCATCTGGCGGAACTGCACCCGCAAGAGGTGGTCCATCTGCGCGGCGTGGCGGGGGACTGGGGCGCGCAGGTCTACCAGCGCGACGGGTTCAAACTGGCTTTGGCGATCACGCCGCCGACCCCCCGGCGCGGGCTGATGCTGGTGGACCCCTCCTACGAGGTGAAGGCCGATTACGAGGCTGTTCCGCGGCATCTGGCGGCGGTGCATCGCAAGTGGAACGTGGGCGTGCTCATCCTGTGGTATCCGCTCTTGTCCGGTGGCGCGCATGGCCCGATGTGCCGGGCACTGGAGGCGGCCTTTCCGGACGGCCTGCGGCATGAGGTGCGCTTTCCCCCGGTGCGGCAGGGGCACCGGATGGAAGGCTCGGGCCTGTTCGTCGTGAACGCTCCCTACGGGCTTGAGGCGGAACTGGCGGCGCTGGCGGGGCGTTTTGCCAGGATAGTGAAGTTGGGGACGGTTTTCAAACCGGGGCAGGGGACCTAAGAAAGCACCATGATCGAGAATCTGCTTCGCCGCCTGATGGCGCCCGCCCCTGACACCTTCCCCGAACCCGACGCCCGTCTGGCGCTGGCTGCTCTTCTGGTGCGGCTGGCAAAGACCGATGGGCTTTACTCGGCCGAGGAGGTGGAGCGGATCGACCGAGTGCTGGCCCGCCGGCACGGCTTCGGCCCGTTCGAGGCCGCGCGCTTGCGGACCGAGGCAGAGGAACTGGAGGTCCAGGCCCCCGATACGGTCCGCTTCACCCGCGCGCTGAAGGCGGGGGTGGCGCTCGGCGAGCGGGCGGATCTGATGGAGGCGCTGTGGTCGGTGGCGCTGGCTGACGGCTTGCGCGATGCCGAGGAGGACCGGCTGATGCGGCTGGTCGCGAATCTTCTGGGCCTGACGGATGTGGAATCGGCCCAGGCGCGCCAGAAGGCCGAGCGGGGATGATCGCCAGCCTTGGGATGTACGACTTCGGCGCGGCGATGGCGGCGAATGACCGGCTTTGGGCAGGCGTGCGTGACCGGCTGCGTGGCGCGGGCGTGGCTGCGCCGGAGGCGTTGACGCGGGGCGAGGGGGCTTATTGGCCGGCGTGGGAGGCGGGGAATCTCCTTCTGTCGCAGACCTGCGGCTATCCGTTCCGGGCGCGGCTGGTGGGGCGCGTGGCCTATGTCGGCACGCCGGATTACGGCGTGGAGGGGTGTCCCCCAGGGTATTACCGGTCCGTCTTCGTGGTGCGGGCGGATGATCGGCGCACTGCGCTGGCGGCGTTTGATGGGGCGGGTCTTGCCTATAATGAGGCCTTGTCGCAGTCGGGCTGGGCCGGGCCGCAAAATCATGCGGCGAAGTTGGGTGTGCGGCTGCCGCCCGTGGTGGAGACCGGCGGGCATCGACGGTCGGCCCATG
>JANPJZ010000115.1:0-8696 GCA_031425795.1 Rhodobacter sp.
TGTTCGGCCTGCTCGCGCTGTCGCCGGGCCAGCGCCGGACGCGGGCCTGGCTGCAGGACAAGCTGTGGAGCGACAGCGAAGCCGGGAAGGCATCCGGCAGCTGCCGCCAGGCGCTTGCCAACCTGCGCAAGGCACTTGGGCCAGAGCTCGGACGGCTGCGGTCGGACCGCAGCACGGTGTGGATCGCGCCGCCCGCGGTGGTCGAGGACCTGGGCGAAGGCGAGTTGCTTGACGATCTTGATGTGCGCGACCCCGAATTCGTCGACTGGCTGCGCGACCAGCGACAGGCGCGGGGCGATGCGGCACCGGCACCCGACCGGACGGCGGCTGCGGCCTTCTTGCCCCGCGTCCTGCCCAGGCGGCCGGTCGTGGCGATCCTGCAAACCTCGCGCGGTGGGGGGCCACGGGCCGAGTTCCTGCTGCGCGCGCTGTGCCAGAGGATCGGGGGCGAGCTGGTCCTTCTGGGCGGGTTCGACGTCGTGCAGATCGAACCCGGCGGCACAGGTTTTCAGGGGGCGGATCCGGCGGCCCTGATCGATGTCGAGACCTACTCCGACGGTGACGGGGATTTTGCCCTCGTCCAGGTGATGAGCGCCCCGGACCGTCGTGCCGGCTGGTCAGGCCGCCTGTCGCTGAAAGGGCCGGTGGGTGACCTCTGGGTCTCGGACGATGCCACGCGGATCGTGAACCGGACCGCGCAGGCGGTGGTCGACATGGTGGCCTCGCAGTCGGCGATGAAGCCGCTCGTGGCGCTGAACCGCGCCGTACAGCGGATCTACGAATTCGACCGGAGCCGACTGACCCGCGCCGACGAGATGCTGACGACTGCGGCGAGCGGTGACCTGCAGGGCCTGGCTCTGGCCTGGCGCGGCTTCGTCCGGCTTACCTCGGCGCTGGAATTCCGCGACGTGTCCGGCGTCAATGCCGCAGAGGCGGAAGCCTTCGCCAATGAGGCGCTCCGGGCCATGGGCGAGCATCCGGTCGTGCTGGCGCTGGCATCACAAGTGCGGATGAAGGTCACCGGGGATGTCGAGGCCGCGCATTACCTCGCCTTGCGTGCGGCCGAAATCGGCGACCAGAACCCCTACGCGCTGGAGGCGCTGTGCCAGTCGCTCATCATGCACGGCCACTACCTGAAGGCCGATGTGGTGGCGATCCGGGCGCGCCGGGCCGCCGAGGGGCTGGCGCACAGTTTCAACTGGGACATGCAAGCCTGCCTGTCCGCGCTGTCGGTCGGCCGGATCGAGGCGGCCTTTCAGGCGGCGGCGGAGTGTCACCGCAAGATGCCGTTCTACCGCCCCGCCTTGCGCTATCTCGTCGCGCTGTCGTTCCTGCTTGGCCGGCGCGAAGATGGCACGACCTTCGCTGCCCGCCTGCGCCGGCTGGAGCCGGATTTCGAGCCAAGGATGCTGACAGATGCGGGCTATCCGATGGACACGCTGCGCACGCTTGGCCTTGTCGACGCGCTGCGCCGCTCCATCGAGTGACTAGCCGGGCAGGCGCGGGCTGAGGCCAAGGAGGCAGCGGGCATGAAGCCCCGCCGCAGCGGAGGTTCCCGATAGCCGGGCGCGTTGTGCCGTGCCGTTGGCGGCACAGTCATAGCCGCGCGATGGCCAGCCGTCGTCGACCAGAGCGGACCATTCCCATGGCATGTGATCGGCGCGGTTGCCTGAATACCAGGCCTGCGTGCGCGGGTTGCCCCCCAGACGCTCGTCGGCCTGCACCGCCATGGTTCCAGGCACGGTCGTCAGAAGCGACGCGGTCCCGGTCCGCCTGACCACGCTTGCAGCATCATCCTGCAAAAGCGGTACGCCGAAGGCGTCGGTGTCGCGGTAACCGACATCGGCAAAGCTCGCAGGCCAGCGCGGCCGGCCCTTGTCTCCTGCCACGTCGCGGTCGTCGCGCAGGGCGTAAAGGTCCACCGCGCTTTCCCCGACTTCGGCAATCTGCCAGTCACCGACTGGCGCTGGGTGGGCGTCTGCCCGGTCCCACCCGGTTCCGATCACGGCGAACCGGACCGCTGCCGAGGTCGCGGTATCGGCCCGCCGGATCAGCGCGCCAATCGTCCGGTTCCCGCGCATCAGCAGGCCGAAGTCACCCTCCTGCAGCGAAATGTCGATTGGAGCCTCGCCGGGCGGCGTGATCCGCAGGTCAACCGTCCCGCCAACCCCCGCGCGCACCAGTTCGATCCCGTTCGGGGAAAAGTCGTCGGGCGGCACGCGCCAGATGACGGACCGCGTCGGCTGCGGCACAGCCGGCGATGGGGCTTCGAACCGCGCAACGCAGCGGTCCTGAAGATGGTTGCCCGCTGGCACCACCAGATCGACCTGGCGCTTGGTCTGTTGCGCCAGAAGCTGTTCCAAAGCTTTCACGGCAGGATGAGAGCCGTCCTGCGGACCTGATACGAAACCGAATGGCAACACGATGACAAGCGGCAGGGTCTCCAGCGCATCGGTCGACGTCGAGGCAAGGATCATCTCGACGATCAGGGTCAGGACTGCCAGCAGGCTATCCCCGTCATGGTCGCGCAAGACAGCAGCGGGCAGTTCAAACCCGAACACCGCCACGTCGTCCTCACTCTCGGCGATGCTTCCGACCATCAGGTCGGCGACACCCGTGCCATGCCAGCCCTGGTCAGGATAGGCGCCACCGTTCTTGCCGAAGGCACTGTTCGGAAAGCGCAAGCCAAGCTCGCGGACCACTGCCTCGGGCCCTTCCGTGTCGGCTGTGTTGCACAGAGCCTTGATCTGCTCGCGGTCAAGCCGCTCACTCGGGGCGTTGTTGCCGCCGACCGCGTCGAAATCGAGGTATGCAATCTCCCGAAACCGCGACGAGTCTCCGGACCGGAACGCGGGGTCCCAGAAGGCGATGCCGGCATCCACGATGGCGGCAACCTTGCGTGCGCCTGCGACGACATTCTTCACATGGGGCGTGAACGGCAGATCGCATTCGTCGAACCTATCGGTCGGCGGACCAAGGAACCAGCGCTCGACCGGACCTCCATCCTTGTTTTCGCTGCGGACCGCCTGAAGTTTCAAGGCCACGGCAAGTGGGTTCTTCAATGTCTCGCTGTCGATCACGAACGACTTCGCGCCTTGTTGGCGAGACTCGTCGTCCGACGGATCGCGCAGCGGAAATAGCCGACGGCCTCGTGCAAGCGACGTGCCGGCAATATCGGCCATCGCGGCGGGAAGGTAGTTGTAGGGCAGGATGTCCCGCAAGCCCGGGTGGATCGGCTTGAAGATGATCGGGTCGCTCATGGGCTGCCTCCTAGAACGTCCTGTCCGACACCACGCGCCAGGTGTGTCAGAAGGCCGGGGACCAAAGTGTCAAGGTTCGCCTTGGCGCAGGCGGGTTCATTCAGGGGTTGCAGGCGGCCAGGGCCAAGCGCGTATTGCTCCACCGCAGCCCATGGGCTTGCGTTCGCGGCGACGCCCGCAACGAAGGCCGGGGCCGGGCCGGGCGCAAGCAGCGTGACGCCGAAAACGCGCTGGACGATCAGGCCGCCGAGGGTGTCACCCAAAATCGCGCCGGCAAGATGGTCAACGGGGTAATGGACCCCGGCAAATCCGCGATTGACGGCGATCCGTGCGGCGAGCCTGCGAAGATTGGCCAGCCGCGACGGATAGAGGGCGCCCAGCACCGCTGCGAGGGCGAAGGCCTCGGTCGCGTGGCCGCTGGGAAAGGCGCTGTGGGCTGGCGTCTGGATGATCGGCGCCACATCGGCCGCCAGGTCTTCCGGCCGTGGCATCTGGAAGATCGCCTTGATATCGGTCGTCACGCGGAACGCCACCTCCTCCACCGCTCCGATAAGCGTCAGAAGCCAGCGCCGCGTTTCGGGCGGAGTGGGAACGGCGAGGGCGAGAAAGCTCAGGATATCCGTCTGCTGGAGCACAATCTCGGTCAGCCGGTCGTCCCGGTGCCATTTCTGCGCCCGCACGGCGTCGATCTGTCCCTGCCAGAACGCTTCCGTCCCAGGGTCGGTCTTCAGTGCCAGTTCCAGATGCAGCCCTGCACCCACCTGCACCTTGGCCTTGCGGTCCGCTGGCCCCGCGCTGGTATTCTGGACAGTTACCCCGTCGAGGAGGGCCTTGACCACAAGGTGCATCCGGTGCCGGTCGTTCATGCGCCGGAACAGCGTCTCTTCGGACGGACGGAGCAGCGCCGCCGGATCGATTGGGGTCGGAGGCCCGTTCAGCGCCAGCATCGCGGATTGCAACGCGCTGGACAGCGTCAACGAAGAATCGTCGCCGAGGCCTGCCAGTTCATCGTCCTCAAGGCCGGACTTGTTCGACTTGTTGGATTTGTTCGACTTGTTGGACTTGTTCGATTTGTTGGACTTGTTTGCGGTGACCATGGTTCCAGCTTCCCTCTTTGACTGAAGTTAAGCCTGACCTAGCGTCATCGCAGCGTCAAAATGAACTTCGAGATAGTCGCAAGACCGACCGGCGATGCATCCGGCACACGGCCTGCGCACAGAGCGCTTGTAGGAATGAAGCGCGCTTCCTGAGCGCCAGCTCAGCCAATCGGGAGCGTGTAACGACCCGGGCGCACTGGCGGGCTTGACGGTTGAATTGAAGTCATGATCACTCGCGACGATCGCGTGATGACGACAGCATATTGCATGGTCAATGAACTGGCATGACCATTGGCCCACATCACACCGGCACCGGGCGGGCAGAGAGCTTTGTGGTTCACTATAACGGCCAGTGCCCCAATTTCTACATCACCCCATACGGAAAGCCGACGATGGCCAAAGGACCAGTCTTTACTCCCGAGTGGCCGCGCTATGCGGTCTGGGCACATGTTGTTTGCTGGACCGTTTCCGCCCTCTTTCTTCTGAGTTGCGTGGCGGGCTATGGCGGATTGATCGGCGGTCAGGTCGTCATCTCGCTGTTCTGGCTGACGATTGCGTCCGCTTTTGGATTGAGCTTGGCTGCTGCCTTCTCGGGACGCCTTTACGTCGGCAACCAGGTCTTTTCGCGACGACCAATCGTTGGCTGGGTCGCAAGGTCGGTCGGTGTGATTCTTGCAGCGGTGACTGCGTTCATCATGTTTTTCGCATATGGCCTTCTATACATGTTCCCGTGATGCCATGCAGCAAGGGGCGGCTGATGCAGCAACTTTCGGATATCGTCTTTTTTTCCTGCATAGCCATCATCGTGCCAGTCCTCCTTGCCCGGTTTATCGTGCGGGCTGACTGGCGCATGATCCGAAACGCCTGCCTCATCTGGTATGGGTTTCTTTTGCTCGGCTTCGGTGCGTTGGCGCGCGCCGATGGCTTTGGCTGGGCCCTGATCTTCGCGATGTACTTTTCGATCCTGGCGATCCCGATCCTGGCACTTGTCTTCAGGGTCTGGAATTGGCTTGCGCGCCGCTGAGGCTGCCGAAGCCTAACAACACGAGCAACCAGGCGCCGAACCTTCTATGCGCCTGCCCTTGCGTCGCCGATGAGAAGCAGCTTGCCGAAAGCTGGCTGCGCGACACGGGCCGGCACGGCCCACACAACCGGAAATCCGGGTCGGTCCGGGAGTGGAGCGTCCAGATCGGTAAGCACGACAAGGACCGACGGATGCAGATGCGCGGTCCTGGCGAAAAGGTCGGTAAAATCGGTGCCGCCGCCTGTCCGCACCTGTTGAAGCGTGTGATTGAGCCCCGCGGCGGGATCGACGCGGCAGGTCATGTGGACCGTCTCATCGAAAGCCAGCAAATGCACTTCCGCGCCGGTGCGGCGGGCAACACCCTCTGCCTCGGCCCAGAAGAGCCGCAGGGTCTGGGGCTCGATGGACGAGGAGGTGTCAATGCCGACGACGATCCTCGGTCGATGGCCGGCCCGCTGATATCCGGGTTCGAACACAGGCACAGCGCCGCCGGTTCTCTCCGCCTCGGCCAGACGCGCGATGAAGGATCGGGATGGACGGTGCCAACTGGCTGTCGGCTGTTCCGCAACCGCCCGTGCCAGCAGACCCCGCAACAGGACCTCCCAAGGCACCAGGTCGGGCGCGAGGTCAGCTAGGATCGCGCCAAGCCGGCCGATGCCGGACCCCGCCTTCCGGCCGGCCTCCATCGCCCGCAATACCTGGTTGCGCCAATCGGCAGCGGACTGGGCGGGCCCAGCGTCGTCGGGCGGGCCCGTCCGCAGGTCATCCGCAAAATTGCGTGTCCGGGCCCATTCGCGCAGGCGTTTCGCCCGCGAAGGCTCACTGTGGAGCGCCATGGCGAGCCGGTCGGCGTCCCAGCTTTCCAGCGCGGCGACGGCGCTCGGCGCAGAAATCCCGGCCGCCGCCAGAAGGTCGGTCAGGATGACGGCGGGCCGGGGAATGGCATGGCCGGCAAGGATCAGCGTCTCGTTGATGATGCCATCCGCGGCAAGGTTGAACAGCGCCGGATCAAAGCGATCGCCGAGGCGCTCCGACAGACCGGCGGCCCGCGCCGAATGGCGAAGCGCTACATGCAGGACATGATGCGCAACCAGTCCAACCTGTTCGGGAAGGCCGAGAAGGTCAAATCCCGGCCCGTAGCTGATGACTTCGCCCTGCGTTGCGGTCTGTCCCAGGCCATCGCGGTGGCGACACCAGAGCGCAAGCACGGCCAGCGCGGCATCGACCTCCCCCAGATGGGCGATGGCTTGCGCTGCGCGAACCGTCCGAGGCGTCACGGCAGGCCCATGGCCCGCCGATCCGCGGCATAACCGGCATAGGCCTCCGAGGCGGCGAAGATGTCCTGCCAGCCTTGTCCCAGCGCCCGCCCGATCAGGAATTCGAACCCGAAGCTGGCCAGCTCACTTGTCGGCAGGCCCCCGGTGCCCGGGCCTCTCAGCGTCCGCAGGTCTGCCAGGATCTCGATGGCCGCAGGCAGCGTCTCGCGCGATGCGGCCCCGACAAGCCCGAAAACCAGCGCCGTCAGCCCGTGCAGGGTTGCAGGGTAAAGCCTGCCCCGTTCAGCCCTGGGCGTGGCCAGCATCTCGTCAATCCGGACTGTCGACGAAATCTCGTCGGCCATGAGCGCAAACTCGGCCGCAGCGGCTGTCCCGACGGTCCCCGCGATCATCACCTGCCGGGTCGCCCGGTCCGCGATGCACTCCATGATGCGGCTGACCCGCGTCCAGCTGCGCGGCGTGCAGGCAATCATCTGGCCCCGGCGGAGGCTGTCTTCCGTCGTCTCCAGAAGGTCGGGGCGCGTCCGGATGAAGGCGGCCACCGTGGGATGGATGCCAGCCGGAATGGCGTAGTTTGCCAGCCAGTCTTCCGCGCTTGCCTGCACGATCATGTGGATCAGACGGTCGCTGAGCGCCGTGCCCATGTCGTAGGCAATCGATCCATCCTCGATCTGGTTTCCGGCAGCAACGATCATCACGCCAGACGGAAGGCGGTGACGGCCCACCCGGCGTTCCTGCAGCAATCCATAGACCGTGGGCTGAAGCGAAGGTGCGGCCGCCGTCAGTTCGTCAAGGAACAGGATGGCGGGTGCCTCGCCGTCGGGCAGGTCTTCGGGGCGATACCAGACGGTCTTTGCCGTGGCGTGGTCATAGTAGGGCAGTCCGCGCAGGTCCTGTGGGTCGATGGTGGTAAGGCGCAAGTCATACAGTCGGGCACCGTTTCTGTCGGCCAGGGTCTGCACCAGTTCGGTCTTGCCCACGCCAGGGCGTCCGTGCAGCATCCAGGACGCAGTCATGCCCCCCTCCCGCTGAGCGACCCAGCCCGCCTCGAGCACCCGCAGCGCTTCTCCTGCAGAGACGGTGGTTGCGTTCACACTCATCGGGCCGACGCCTCGAGCAGGGCCGCCAGGCGGGCATGGGCGGACACTGCACGTGTTTCCTGCGTGATCTCGCGGAGATAGAGATTGTCCCGGTGGTTGGCGGCCAGAAGATCCCGCTCGCTCAGCGCATCGTCGAAAAGGCCCTTGCCCAGAATGTCGCGGTCGTCGGGATCAAGCGCCAGGACATGCGGGCGGGGCGTGTCACTTTGCACCGAGACCAGGGTCAGGGGTGGGATGCGCGCCAGTTCGGATTGTTCGAGCACAAGACGCAGCGCACCCTCCCGCAGGTCATGTCGGGCGGCGATCCGTCTCAGGCAATCGCGGGCCCGAAAGCTCAGGGCGTCAAGCCGGCGGGCCGCTTCGTCGGGTCCGACTTGCGCCGCCCGAGCCCGTGCCGTCAGACGCAGGACCTTCAGTTCGACCAGCACGATGAGCAGCACCATCAGGGCGGGGGCCTGCATGACCGGAACCGCCAGATCGCGCGCCATCATCGGAGTGAGGGCGAAAGGCATGAGCGTGACCATGAAGCGGAGGAACTGCATCTCCACCAGCAGCCGCCCCCAGATCCGAAAGCTTGTGGTGGACGGAGCGATGAAGACCCGGCCCAGGAATTTCTTCGGCAGGCTGCGTGTCTCAAGCACGCCGGGATTGCACAACGTGGCATCGGTAAGGATCAGCATGGCATCTCATGGCTTCCTTGTTGAAGATAGACCGGTCATCGTCACTTGCAAATTCGGCGGATCCCAGCAGAAGGCGCCACGGCATCCGGGGGGGCGCTCCTACCGTTCCGGGCCGGTGAGAGCATGGATTGTGGACTGGGTCGCGGCTAAGGCCGGCTTCAGGTCGAAGATCGCTCACAGCTTTGCCGATCACAGCGGCAGGCCGCGGCCAAACTCCGACGTCTGGGCCCCGATCGGGACAATCAGTTCCGGCCCCGA
>JANPJZ010000116.1:0-2873 GCA_031425795.1 Rhodobacter sp.
AAAGCGAAGACCTGCCAGCCAGGTCAGACCCGCCACCACCAAAGCCAGCCCCAAAGCGCGGGGCGCCGACCGCGAAGGCCCGATCGGCCCGGCCATCGCAAGCATGGCGGTAAACCCGGTGGTCAGCAGCACGACAAGCAGCAGTGCGGGGCGATCGGCGAGCACCTCGCGCTCGGCGGCATCGGCGACGGCCCACAGGAGTGCTCCTCCCGCCGCTCCACCAAGCGCCAACCGCCACCGTTCTGCCAGGTCCGCAGTCATTGCCGCACTCCTTGTCGCCGGGCGACCCGGCCAATTCGTTGTCGGGCGACGTTAACCAATGCCAGCCGCCGCAATAGTCAGGATTCGCCGCCTGTTGCCAAGGGTCTTGGCACAACGGGCGCCTGCCGGACCCTGCCCGTCTGGCAAAGTCTGCCGGAAAAGCGCGTCAGTCCTGCAGCGTCTTCAAATACTCGGCCAGTTGGACCAGCCGGGTCGGCGTGGGCGACTTGATGCCGTCCCCCCCGTCGTAGGGCATCAGATTGCCTTCCAGAAGCGGCCCGAACTGCGGCATCGGCGATGCTCCGTCGCGCCCGCCGGTATAGCCCCAGATCTTCGCCATGACCTCGGTGCCAGGGAAGGTTCCGCCGTTGCGGGCCGAAAGCTGCGTCAGGTCTGCGGGCTTGCGGCCCAGATCAGCGGCCGCGGGACCGTTGCCCTGCCCAGAGATGCCGTGACAGGCGGCGCAATAGCTTGCGAAATCCTCGGCTCCGGTCGGTGGGGGTTCTTCGGGCATGCAGGCAACCAGCACCAGCGGCAACAGCATCCATCCCGTTCGCGTCATCGCCATCTCCCTCATTCCACCCGGCCTTGCGACAGCCGGACCACCCGGTCCATCCGGGCGGCAAGCTCCATGTTATGCGTGGCGATCAGGGCGGACAGCCCTGTTTCGCGCACCAGCGCCATCAGGACGCCGAACACCTGGTCCGAGGTGGCGGGGTCAAGGTTCCCCGTCGGCTCGTCGGCGAGCAAAAGCTTCGGCCCGTTGGCCAGTGCCCGGCAGAAGGCCACGCGCTGCTGTTCGCCCCCCGACAGCGCCGCCGGGCGGTGATCGGCCCGCGCGGCCACACCCACACGGCCAAGCAGATCGCGCGCCCGTGCCTCGGCCTGGGCTTTCGGCACACCATTGGCCAGTTGCGGGATCACCACGTTCTCCAAGGCGCTGAACTCGGGCAGCAGGTGGTGGAACTGGTAGATGAACCCGACCTCCCCCCGCCGCGACTCGGTCCGAGCGCGGTCCGACAGGCCCGCCATGGCACGGCCGTCCAGCAGGACCGACCCCTCATCCGGCACGTCCAAAAGGCCCGCGATGTGCAGCAGCGTCGATTTCCCCGCGCCCGAGGGCGCGACCAGTGCCACCACCTCGCCCCTTGCCACGCTTACCTTCGCCCCACGCAGGACCAGCACTTCCGAGGGTTTGCCCCGGTTGTAGCCCTTGGTGATCCCGTTCAGAGCCAGCATCACCTCACTCATAGCGCAGCGCCTCGACCGGGTTCATCCGCGCCGCGCGCCGCGCCGGGAAGATCGTCACCACGAAGGACAGGCCAAGCGACAGCGCCACCGCCGACAGCACGTCATCCAGTTGCAGTTGCGCCGGCAGGGAGTAGATGCCCCGGATCGACGGGTCCCAGACCTCGGCCCCGTTCAGCCAGTTGATCCCGCTCATGATCGCGTCGATGTTCAGTGCGGTGAGGCAGCCCAACGCCACCCCGGCAAGCGTGCCCAGCACCCCGGTGAACGCGCCGCAGATGAAGAACACCCGCAGGACCGAGCCTTCGGTCAGCCCCATCGTGCGCAGGATGCCGATGTCGCGCCCCTTGTTCTTGACCAGCATGATCAGGCCCGAAACGATGTTCATCGCCGCGATCAGCACCAGGACGGAGAGGATGACGAACATCACGTTGTCCTCGATGTCCAAGGCCCGCAGAAAGGCGCCCGAGCTGTCCTTCCACGTCCAGAGCATCGCCGTCGGCCCCGCCGCCATCAGGATCGGATCGCCATAACCCTCAACCGCATCGGGGTTTTCGACCATCACCTCGATCTCGTCGGCCAGCCCCTCCTTGTTGAAGAAGCTCTGCGCCTCGGTGAAGGGCATGTAGATGCGGGTGGTGTCGATGTCGAAGCGCCCGGCGGTGAAGATGTAGACCACCTCATAGGCTTTCACCCGCGGGCTGGTGCCCATCGCCGTGCGCACGCCGCTTGGCGCGATAAGGCGGACCTTGTCGCCCACGGTCACACCAAGCTCACGTGCGACGCCCGACCCCAGCGCGATGCCATCGGGAAAACGCGCAAGCTCGCCAATCGCGTCGGCCCCCGTTCCCACCCGCGGGATGGCGGCCAGCGCTTCGGGCGACAGCCCGTACACCTCGGCCCCCGTGGTCCGCTCGCCGTCCGTGACCATCAGCTTGCCCCGGATCAACGGGGCCGCTCGGGTCACGCCCTCGACCTGCATCAAGGCCTCGGCCATCGCATCCGCCGCCGTGAAGCCGCGCACCATCTGGCCGTTCGCATCGATCTCGCCCGCCGAATAGACCGTCACATGGGCATTCGCGCCAAGGATCGTGTCCACAAACTCCGCCCTGAAGCCCGCCCGGACCGCCAGCGTCAAGATCAATGCGAAGACCGCAAGCGTGATTCCGATCAGGCTGATCCAGGTCATGATGCTGACCCCGCCTTCCGCCCGCCTTGCCCGCAGGTAACGCCAGGCGATCATGAATTCAAAGCCCGCGAAGGGTGCCGTCTTTATTGCCATCTGCCCTGCCCCTGATTGCCGCGCAACCTGCGGGACCGGGGTTGAAACGTCAAGGCACGCTCCCGTGCTGTCGCAAAGCACG
>JANPJZ010000117.1:0-7609 GCA_031425795.1 Rhodobacter sp.
CGGTCGATGTCGCTGCCGTCTTCGATGTAGATGCGGTTGACCTGCTTGCCGGCGGGGCCGGTCTGGATGGTGACAAGGGTGCGGCCCAGCATCTGGCGGGCGAATTCGGCGGCCTCGCCAACGCTGCGGGCCAGGCGGACGCCGCCCTTTTCGCCGGCCTCGGGTTCCTTGAAGTGGCCCTTGCCGCGCCCACCGGCGTGGATCTGCGACTTGACCACCCAGAGCGGCCCGTCCAGCTCACCCGCGGCGGTCTTGGCTTCCTCGGCCCGCAGGACGACGCGGCCGTCCGAGACCGGAATGCCGTAGCTGCGCAAGAGCGCCTTGGCCTGGTATTCGTGGATGTTCATCTGGGCCGCCCCGTTCGTCGGTTGATTTGGCGGGGTGATGCCACGATTGCGGGCGAATTCCTATGTCAATTCCTGGCCGTTAGCGCTGCAGGGGCGGAAAAGCGCATCTTGTGATCACACGCCTTGCGACTGTGATCACAAGTTTGAAAAGCGTGATCACGCGATATCCATATGCGATTCGCCAAGGCTTCAGGACGCGTTGCGTTTCAATTGAGGAAGATCGCGAAAAGCATCGCGTCGCCCTGCACGAGGCGTTGGAACTCGTCCCAGGCCATCGGGCTGACGCGGGGCCCCTTTTCGGCATAGGGCAACAATCCTTCGCCCTGGACGAAGGTCACGAGGTCCACCGCGGGCGGGTTTTCGAACAGCTTTTGCAGGTTGATCCCGGCTTCGGCCCCGAAGCGCCAGTGCGGGATCAGGGCCTTGCCGGTCAGCAGGGCCTCGGCGTCGGCAAGGACGGCCTGCCAGCGGGCAGCGGTGCCGGGGGGCATGATGATGCCCAGACTGGAGACCTGCGTCTCGCTTGGGACCCATTCGCGGTCATTGTCGGGCTCGGCCGCGACAAGCGACCAGAAGCGGCGGTTTTCTGCGATCATCGCGAGGAAATGGCCATGGGCGGCGCGCGCGAGGGTGGGGTCGGGAGTCTTCGACAGGGCGAACAGCACCATGGCGGCGCGGTCGACCTGCCGGCCGAACATCATGTCCAAGGCATTGGGCGGGGGGGTATCGCCCCACAGCGCGTAGATCGCGGCGGAACTGTCCAGCACACGCTGGATCGCCGGCTCTGGCGCGTAGGCCTGGGCGGTCGCGACGAAGCCGGACAGGAAATGCGTGTAGGCGGCAAGCCAGGCGGCATCGGCGGTGTCGAAGCGGATCACCGGGTGGGCGACCTGGACGGCGACCATCCGCCCGCCGCCAAGGGTCAGGCCCGCGACCGACGCCACATCCTCGCCCGCGTCGCGGGTGGCGTTCATGTTGATGTCGAACCACAGGTCCGACAGCGCGATTTCCAAGGCGAAGGGAGTGACGCCCAACTGGTCAAGTGCTGTGCGGGCCCCGGTCATGCGGCTGTCGAGGCCGGCAAGCAGGGCGGTGAAATCTGCCGGCACGAAGGCCCGCGCGGCGGGGTTCTCCGGGATCGGCAGGCGCAGGATCGGCAGTTCCGACCAGTCGGCGCGGATGCCGGTCTGCCAGCGCAGTTGCAGGGCAGCTTCGACCCCACCCAGAAAGCGCAGTCCGGCGAGGGCGAAGAGGTCTTCGCTTGCCGGGGAGGGCAGGGCAGCGAGGCGGGCCTCGGTCGCCGAGATGCCGCTGCGACCGATCTCTTGTGACAGCGTCTCGGCGGACAGCGGGCCCGCGATCAGGGCAAGGCAAAGGGCAAGGCTGCGCATGGGAGGGGCTCCGGTTGACTGGCACGAGTGTGCGGGGCCGGGGCCGGGGTAGCAAGTGGGGTCCTCAGACGCGCCGGGCGATGAACAGCGTCTGACCGCGGGGCAGACGGTCGGGCAGGGGGGTGGCAACAAGACCGGCGGTGGTGGCAGCGGCAAGGACATCGGCCAGCCGCAGGTGCCGGGGTGCGCGGTCAGGGTGTGTTACCACGCCATCGGCCTGTCGGTGCGGGCTGGCGAGGCGGTCGTCGGGGACGAGGAAGACGGTGAAGAGGAGCGCCCGCAGCCGGGGCAGGCGCAGGGCGGCACTGTCGAGTGCGGTGAGGAGCGCCTTGCCGGGCAAGTGGGTAAAGACGCCCCAGGCGATGGCTAGGGTGATGGTCTCGGGGATACCGGGGAAGGCGAAGTCCGCATCTTCGACCAGATGGTCGGGCGGGAGGCTCTCGGGGTCGGCCAGTTCGACCGCGCGGCCATGCTGCATCAGGGCATGCGAGGCGTCGGTGCCCCAGTAGTGGCCGGGGTCAAGATAGGGCACGGCGAGGTGGCCCAGGCGCAGCGCACCGCAGCCGATATCGAGGAGGTGGTCCTGCGGGGTCATCCCCTCGGCCAGAAGGGCGGCCATCTGCGCCCGGGCCGTCTCGTCCCAGCGGCCGCCGACGATGTCACGGTGCCGGCCTTTCGCGATCGCCTCGGCATAGAAGCCGGGTGCGAGGTAGGGGGAGGCGGGCCTCAGCCCTTGGGGTCCTTCTGGGCCTGCGCGGCGGCCTTCATCCGGGCCAGCAGCTCTTCCTTCGTCTCGCGCGGCGGGGTCACGGACTTGGGGGCGCCCTTCTGGGTATGGTCGGGGCCGCGGGGGTTGTGGCGGGCCCCTTTGGGGTTGCTGGATTTGGAATAGTCCATGGGTATCTCCGGGGGTTGGGATGGGATGGAATGCCGGATTTGGGGGGCGGGGGCAAGGGGGTGCGTGTCCCGGGCAGGGACAGAGGGGTAAACGATTGTAATTCAATAGTTAAGCAAAGGTCTTAGCGAATTGTTGGGCATACAAGGCGCAGCGGAAGCGACTGAGGATGCGCTTCGGGCAGCGGGATGTCGCGGCTTGACGGGGAGGCCGGGGTGTCATTCCGGTGTTTTGGGGGCAGGTCCGGGTACTGCGCGCTCCGCAAAGAGCGGGGGCCAGCCCCCGCGCCCCCGGAGTATTTTTGGAAAGAGCAAGGGGAAGAGCGCTTCGAGGCTGCCGGCGCGGGGCTGGGCTGGGCAGGGGGGCGGCTGGACGCCTTTGGGGGGGCAGTTCGGAAGACCAGCATCAGCGCGGCGTTTCTGCCCATCAGTGCTTCGAACTGGCGGAGGCTGGGGGCGCTTATGTGGGGCCCTGCTCCAAGTGGGGCGCGGCGGCCCAGCCCTGGGCCAAGCTGGTGAGCAGGAGCGGGGGCCAGCCCCCGCGCCCCCTCAGTATTTTTCAAAAGAGCAAGGGGGAAGGCGGCGCGAGGCTGCCGGCGCGGGGCTGGGCTGGGGGGGGCGGCTGGACCCCTTTGGGGGGTCAGTTCAGGAACACCATCATCAGCCCGGCGTTGCCGCCCACCAGCGCTTCGAATTGGCGGAAGCTGGTGGCGCTTATGGTGGGGCCTTGCTCCAGGTAGGGCACGGCGGCCCAGCCCTGGGCCCAGCCGGTGATCGAGATCGGAGCGGGTTCGTCGAACATCTGGCCAAGGTTGATGCCTTGGCCGTCCGGGCCGCGCCAGTAGGGAATGAGGAGGCGGCCTTGCAGCAAAGCCTCGCCATCGGCCAGCACGCCAAGCCAGGTGTCGCCGGTGCCGGGGGGCAGGGTCAGGCCGAGGGCGGAGGTCTGACGGTCGTTCGGGACCCATTCGCGGTCGTTGTCGCTTTCCTCTGCCACAAGGGACCAGAAGCGGCGGTTTTCGGTGATCATCGCGAGGAAATGGTCTTTCGCAGCTTTCGCGCGGGCAATGTCGGGTGGTTGGTTCACGGCCCCTTCCAGCATGGCGAAGGCATCGAGGAACTGGCCGAACGAGGCGTCGAAGTTGAAATCGTCAGAGCTGGGCTGGGCGACCTTGAGGGCGGCGCGGGCGGCGATGACGCGGTCAATGCTGGTGGCGGGGTCGTAGGCCAGGACCGTGTTCGCCACGCCTGACATCACATGGGTGTAGGCCGTCAGCCAGGCGGCATCGGCAGCGTCGAAGCGGATGGTCAGCGGTGGGGCGGCAGGGTCCGGGGTCTGCCATTGCCAGCCCAGAAGCTGGGGGCCGAGGATGGCTAGCGCGCCTTCGTCAGCCTCACGCGCGCCGTTCAGGTTCACGTCGAACCAGAGGTCAGCGAAGGACAGGTCCAGCGCGAAATCCTCACCCTCCGGCAATGTGGCAAGGGCGGTGCGGGCGGCGGCCATGTCTGCGTCGATCTCGGTGAAAAGCTGGCTGATCAGCGCGCCCTGAAAGGGTTCAGGATTTGCGTTCGGCGGCACGGGCAGGCGCAGGAAGGGCAGGCCCAGCGTGTCACCGGCATTGCCTGCGACCTGATCGGCCCCGGTGCGCCATTGCAATTGCAGGGCGCGTTCCACGGCACCAAGGAAATGGAGGCCACCGATGGCGAAGATATCCTCCAGCGCCGGTTCGGGCTGGGCTTTCAGCCGGGCGAGGGTGGGGGCGATGCCGTTGGCGCCGATCTCCGCGGAGAGGGTCTGGGCGGCGGCGGGGGTGGCGAGGGCAAGCAGGGCAACGAGAGCGGCTTTCATCGGCGACGCCTTTCACGGGGAACGAAACGCAGAATGCGCAGCCGGGGGCTGCGCATTCAAGGTTGGAAAGCCGGACTGGTGTTAAGCGAGCGAGCCGTCGATGGCGCGGCAGGCGGTCAAGAGGCCCTTCACGGCATCGATGGACTTGTCGAGCATGGCCTTTTCGCTCGCGTCGAGTTTCACTTCGACCACACGCTCTACCCCGCCCGAGCCGATGATGACCGGGACGCCGACATAGATGCCGTCAAGGCCGTAGGGGCCTTTCACGAAAGCGGCGCAGGGCAGGAGGCGTTTCTGGTCCTTGATGTAAGCCTCGGCCATCTCGATCGCGGCGGTGGCGGGGGCGTAGAAGGCGGAGCCGGTCTTCAGGAGGCCCACGATCTCGGCCCCGCCGTCACGGGTGCGCTGGACGATGGCGTCAAGCTTTGCCTGCGTTGTCCAGCCCATGGCGACGAGGTCGGGCAGGGGGATGCCGCCGACAGTGGAGTAACGGACGGAGGGGACCATGGTATCGCCGTGGCCGCCGAGGACGAAGGCGGTGACGTCCTTCATCGAGACGTTGAACTCGAGCGACAGGAAGTGGCGGAAGCGGGCCGAGTCCAGCACGCCGGCCATGCCGACGACCTTGTGGTGCGGCAGGCCGGAGAATTCGCGGAGCGCCCAGACCATGGCGTCAAGCGGGTTGGTGATGCAGATCACGAAGGCGTCGGGGCAGTTGGCCTTGATGCCTTCGCCCACCGCCTTCATCACGCGGAGGTTGATGCCAAGGAGGTCATCGCGCGACATGCCGGGCTTGCGCGGCACGCCGGCCGTGACGATGCAGACATCGGCCCCGGCGAGATCGGCATAGGAGTTGGTGCCGGTCAGCGTGGCGTCGAAGCCTTCCGAGGGGCCGGACTGCGCGATGTCCAGCGACTTGCCCTGCGGCGTGCCCTCGGCGATGTCGAAGAGGATCACGTCGCCGAGTTCCTTCAGCGCGATGAGGTGGGCAAGCGTGCCGCCGATCTGACCGGCGCCGATGAGGGCGATCTTGGGTCTGGCCATGGAAGCCTCCTTTGGGATGAATCGGGGGGAGGGGTAGCGACTAAAGGGCTTCGTGTCCAGTGTCGGGGCAGGCGTGGTATACAATTGTATGCGAAAAATCGCGGCTTTCGGGCGGGGGAAAACGGCGTTAGCGGTAACCCCTGCGGAGGATGTGATGGAAGATCTTTGGTTTTGGGTCGCAGCGGTCGTGGCCGCGGCGCTGGTGGGGATGAGCAAGGGCGGCGTGCCGGTCGTGGGGATGCTTGGAGTGCCGGTGCTAGCGCTGGTGATCAGCCCGGTGATGGCGGCGGGTCTGCTGCTGCCGGTCTATGTGGTGTCGGATGCCTTCGGGCTTTACGCCTATCGTCATGCCTTCGACCGCCGCGTGCTGGCGATCGTCTTGCCGGGGGCGGTGGCGGGCATCGCGGTCGGCTGGGCCACGGCGACCAGCGTGCCGGAGGCGGCGGTGACGCTGCTGGTCGGGCTGATCGGGCTGGTCTTTGCGCTGAACCTTCTGATCCGACGGTCGGTCATCGTCACGCCGAAGCGGCCGGAGGTGGCGCCGGGGCTGTTCTGGGGAGCGCTGACGGGGTTCACGAGCTTTGTCAGCCATGCGGGCGCGCCGCCCTATCAGGTCTTCACCCTGCCGCTTGGGCTGAGCAAGGCGGTCTTTGCCGGGACGACGACGATCACCTTCGCGGTGATCAATGCGGTGAAGCTGATCCCCTACTACGCGCTGGGGCAGTTGAGCCCCGGGAACCTGAAGGTGGCGGCGGTGCTGGCGCTGCCTTCGGTCATCGCGGTCTTTGCCGGGGTGCGGCTGGTGAAATGGATGCCGGAGCGGCTGTTCTTCCAGGCGGTGACCTGGGCGCTGCTGCTGATTTCGGTCAAGCTGGTCTGGGACGGGGCGAGCGGGCTAATCTGACCCGAAGCTTGCGCATTCGGCGGGGGTGGGGCTGGGCGCTTGGCCTGGTTGTGGTAGGATCTGCGGCGGGGCCTCCCACCCTCTCCCTCCCCCACGAGGGGGGAGGGAAGTGCGTACGTGCCGGGCGGCCCAAGCAAGGGAGAGGTGTCATGCAGCTGGACGAAGACAGGCTTTACGCTGCCCTTCTGGCGCGGGATGAATGTGTTGCCGGGGTGGTCCTGGTTTGCGTCTCCTCAACCGGGATCTTCTGCCGACTGACCTGCCCCGCGCGAAAGCCGAAGCGTGAGAACTGCCGGTTCAAACCCTCGGTCGAGGCTTGCGTTGCGGAGGGGTTCCGCGCTTGCAAGCGCTGCCACCCCGGGGGATGGCGGGTGGATGGTCAGATCTTTTCGCCCTTGGCGGGCAGCGGATCGGCCGGCGCCTCAAACCCCTGACCAGAGGCCATCATGCACATCTGCCCGTCGACGAGGGTGATGGTGATCGTCCAGGTGCCGGTGGTGTCGGAAGCATAAAGCTCCATCACAGCGTCAGTGCCAGCGATGCCCATGGCGCGGCGGGTTTCGCCATAACGGTCGGCGAGCAGGGCTGTCACCGCCTCACGCGGGCCGCACTGCGGTTCGGCGTAGGCGATCTGGGTGGCAAGGATCACCCCGCCGAAGCCAAGCGAGAGCGCGAACATGGGGTGGGTCATCGAGGCGGCCTTTCTGCGGTTCGGGGTGGGAAAAGGCTGGCCTCGGGCGGCTGAAAAACGGTTAACCGGGCGCGCGGCCGGAGTTGATGCTGCGACGCGGCAAGATTGGCCTTGCGGTTTATGACAAAAGCATGCTTTCAAGCGCAAGAATATTACCCGGAGGTGAGTCGTGTCCCGTCCTGTCCGTTCGGTTCTGTATATCCCCGCGTCCAAGGAGCGGGCGCTGGAGAAAGCACGTGATCTGCCGGCAGATGCGATCATCTTCGATCTGGAAGACGCGGTGGCACCGGAGGAGAAGAACCGTGGCCGCCTGCTGCTGGCGGCAGAGCTGATGGCGCAGGACTTTGGCGCGCGGCTGCGGATCGTGCGGGTGAACGGGCTGGATACGCCCTGGGGTGCGGCAGACCTTGAGGCCTTCGGCACCCATCCTTGCGTGGATGCGGTGCTGTTGCCGAAGGTCGGAGGGGTGGCCGATCTGGACGCGGTGGC
>JANPJZ010000118.1:0-11839 GCA_031425795.1 Rhodobacter sp.
CCCGCGCTTGCCCACTCCGGCGGCCTTTGCTTCGGCGGCCATCTCGGGCTTCCAGGATTCATATTGTCCCCCTGTGTCGCTGCAGCTGGTGGCATGGGCGGCAAGCGGCAGGCCGGCAAGAAGGACGGCGGTGGTAAACCGTGACAGAAAGCTCACTTCAGGGCATCCTTGCAATGATTTCCGGGCACTCTATTGAAAAGGCTGACGCAATCAAGCGCGCGGCCACAACGGGCCCGCGGGACGGTTCTGACATATTCGTGAAGTGGCAGCCCGTAGGGGAGTCGAACCCCTCTTACCTGGTTGAAAACCAGGTGTCCTAACCGATAGACGAACGGGCCACGCTTTCGTTGGGGCGGTGAATAATTCGGGTGCGGAGGTTCTGCAAGCAGAATCTTGCGCGGGCCAGGGTCAGGCCAGCGCCGCATCTTCCAGCCGCAGTTGCACCTTTGTCCGGCCGTTCCAGTGGTTCAGCTCCAGCCGCCCGGCCAGGTGAAAGCGCTGGTGGCCGGGGTTCTCCAGCGCAGGGCCGACCGGGCTGTCGAAGGCCCCGAAGACCATCGCATCCAGTGCCGGGCCGGAGCCGTCCGAGACGGTGATCTTGAGGTGGCTCTCGCCGACCCGCCGGGCGCTGACGGCGACATTGGCAAAGGCAAAGCGCGGTGCAGGGGCTGCGGCTCCGAAGGGGCCGGCATCCTCGATCTGCTCGATCAGCTGCACGGTGGCGGCGCTGGTGACCAGCAGGCTGTCGATCCGCAAGTCGCGCGGACCGCCCGCCCCCGATCCCTGCCGGCCCAGAAGATCTGCCAGCCGGGCCATCGCGGGGTCAAGCTGGGCGCGGTTGAGCGTAAGGCCCGCCGCCATCTTGTGCCCGCCGCCCTTGACGATCAGCCCTTCAGCCGCAAGGCGCTGCACCGCTGCGCCAAGATCGACCCCGGGGATCGACCGGGCAGAGCCCTTGCCCTCGTCCCCCTCAAAGCCGATGACGACGGCAGGCCGGTGCGCGGCCTCCTTCAGGCGGGCGGCGACGATCCCGACAACGCCGGGGTGCCAGCCCTCCGCCGCAGCCCAGACGAGGGGACCATCGAGACCGCGTGCCTCGGCCTGGGCAAGGGCCTCTTCGCGCACCGCCTCGGTGATGGTGCGGCGGTCGGTGTTCAGCTGATCCAGCCTTGTGGCCATCGCCAGCGCCTCGGCGGGGTTGTCGGTTGCAAGCAACCGCGCGCCAAGGTCGGCCTGCCCGATCCGCCCCCCCGCATTGACCCGGGGGCCAAGAAGGAAGCCAAGCGCGTAGGCGGTGGGCGCCTGATCCATTCGCGCGACATCGGCCAGGGCCCGAAGCCCGGGGCGGTCGCGGCGGGCCATGATCTTCAGCCCCTGCCGCACGAAGGCGCGGTTGACCCCGATCAGCGGGGCCACATCCGCCACCGTCGCCAACGCCACGAGGTCAAGAAGCGCCATCAGGTCCGGCCCCTGCCGGCCGCTGGCCTTGAGCCGGCGGTTGGCTTCGACGAGGACGAGGAACACCACCCCTGCCGCGCAAAGGTGGGCCAGCGCGCCGTCCTCGTCCTGTCGGTTCGGGTTCACGACGGCGAGGGCCTGGGGCAGCGTCTCCAGCGCGAGGTGGTGGTCGAGGATCACCACGTCGGCCCCCTTGGCGGCGGCGATGGGATCGTGGGAAAGGGTGCCGCAGTCGACGCAGAGGATCAGGTCATGCGCGGCGGCGAGGGCCTGCATCGCGGGGACGTTCGGGCCATAGCCTTCGTCGATCCGGTCGGGAATGTAGAGGGTCGCCTGCAGCCCGAAGTGCCGCAGCCACACGAGGAGAAGGGCGGCGGAGGAGCCGCCATCGACGTCGTAATCGGCGAAGATGGCGATGCGTTCCCTGCGGGCGACGGCTGCGAGGAGGCGGTCGGCGGCGGGGGCCATGTCCTTCAGGGTCAGGGGGTCGGGCAGGAGGTCACGCAGGGCGGGGGCGAGGAAGGCCGGGGCCTCGGCAGGCGCCACCCCCCGCGCGGCAAGGATGCGGGCGAGGGGGAGGGGGAGGCGGGCCTGCTGGACCATCGCCTCGGCCAGGCGGTCCGCCTCGGGCGAGGGGCCGACCCAGCGGCGCCCGGTGAGGGAGGACTCGACGGAAAGGAATGCGGTCATGGGCAAAGGGGTGCCGGAAAGGATCTGCCAAGGCAAGGGGGGACAGGGTGTCCCGGGCAGGAACAGGGGGGTGGGTCTAGGGATTTCAATGTGTTGGAAGGACGCTTTCAGGAATTGGTAACCTTTGCAGGTCTGCCAAAGAACGAGGTTGGACGCCCGTTGCGGATGGGATCACAGGGGGGCACCTTGGTTGAGAGCCTTGTCGACCATGCCAGAAGATGGCCTGCCAGCCTGCCTCAGGTTGCGCCGCCCGGCCAGCCTTGCAGCGCCGCCTCTGCCACGGCGAGCAGGGTCTTGCGCGGCGCGCCGTCTCGCGCGAGGACCGACATGCCTTGGGTCACCGCGATGGCAAGATCAGCCAGCACATCGGGTGCGGTACCGGGCGGCAGGCGCCCTGCCTCCATATCCACCATGACTCGGCGCCTGATGATCTCGCGGATGCGACGCCGCTCGGTTGCGACCGCCGTGCGCACCGAGGCCGCATCGGGTGATCCGGTCGCGGCTGCACTGGCCAGAAGGCAGCCGGGCGGTGTGCTGTCGCCGGTGTAAAGCACGGCAGCACCGCGCAACATGTCAGCCACCGCCTGCCGCGCGGTCGGCGCGCGCTGCATGGTCTGTTCCAGAGCGGCGGGGTCGCCTGCATAGCGGCGCATCGCCTCGATGAAAAGCTGCTCTTTGTTGCCGAACGCGGCGTAGAGGCTTGGGGCCGTGACACCCATGGCAGCGGTCAGATCCGCGATCGATGTCGTTTCATACCCACTGCGCCAGAAGGCCAGCATCGCCTGTCCAAGTGCTGCATCCCGGTCAAAGGAAAGCGGCCGTCCGGCTTTTCGGAGCAAGGGTTCAACTGGTTTCATAGTGATTGATAGTAAATCCGTTGACAGTTTCAATCAAGTGCTCCATGTGTTTTATATCAATCACTATGAAATAGCGAGCACGCCATGTCCCTGTCCGATTTTTGCACCCTTGGCCGATCCGGTCTGGTGGTCAGCCCGCTCAGTCTGGGCACCATGACCTTTGGTCCGGGGGAGTGGGGCGCGGACGAGGCCGCCTCACGCGCGATGTTCGACGCCTACCGCGATGCCGGCGGCAATTTTGTCGATACCGCTGACATCTATTCGGGCGGGGCAAGCGAAGAGTTCGTGGGGCGATTCATCAAGGACAGCCGATCACGCGATGACATCGTGCTGGCGACGAAGTTCGGCTTCAATGGTTCCCGCAGCCCGCTGGCGGCATCCGGCCTGGGTCTGGGAAATCCGCACGCCGGTGGGGTGGGGTCGAAGAACATTCACCGTGCGCTGGAAGCCTCGCTGCGGCGTCTGGGGACCGATTACATCGACCTTTACTGGATGCACATCTGGGATGGCGTGACCCCGGTCGAAGAGATCGTGCAGACGCTGGGCGACCTGGTCCGCGTAGGCAAGATCCGGCACTACGCCTTTTCGGACATGCCGGCCTGGGTTGCGATGAAGGCCGCAACGCTTGCGGCCGAACGCCGGGTGCCGGGGCCGATTGCGATGCAGGTCGAATATTCGCTCGTCGCGCGAGATATCGAGGCGGAGCATGTCCCGGTAGCGCTTGAGGCTGGGATGGGCGTGATGCCCTGGAGCCCGCTGGGCGGAGGCTTCCTGACCGGCAAATACAAGCGCGACGATACTGCCAACAGTGGGCGGCTAAGCGGGGCAAACCCGTTTGGCGACAGCAAATTCGCGCCGCGCAACTGGGATATTCTTGAGGCGGTGAAGGCCGTGGCGGTTGAGCAGGAGCGGTCGGTCGCCGAGGTGGCACTGGCCTGGGTGATGGCGCGGCGCGGCGTCGCCTCGACCCTGATCGGGGCGCGCAGCGTAGGGCAGTTAAAGGCCAATCTGGCAGCGGCAGAGCTGCAGTTGACGGCGGAGCAGACGATACGGCTGGACGCGGTCAGCGCGCCTGCCCCCGGGTTTTCAGCCAGCCTGACGCAGCCGATGATCCGCCGCATGGTCTTTGGCGGTCATGAAGTGCGCGGCTGGGCCGAGTGGCCTACCTGACCGGGCTTTTGTAGATCATCCGGCGAATCGAGCCGGATTTGGAGCGCATCAGGATCGTCTCCAGCGTCACCCAACCGGGTTCGCGCTTGATGCCGGCGAGGAGGGAGCCGGTGGTGACGCCGGTGGCGGCGAAGATCACGTCGGCGCGGACGAGGTCGTCGCGGGTGTAGACGCGGTCGAAGTTGGTGATGCCGGCTTTCCTTGCGCGGGCGCGTTCGTCGTCGTTGCGGAAGAGAAGCTTGCCGTAGAACTGACCGCCCATGCATTTCAGCGCGGCGGCGGCGAGGACGCCCTCGGGCGCGCCGCCGGAGCCCATGTAGATGTCGATGCCGGTGAGCTCGGGTTCGGCGCAGTGCATGACACCGGCGACGTCGCCGTCGGTGATGAGGCGGATCGCGGCGCCGGTGGAGCGCAGCTCGGCGATCATGTCTTCATGCCTTGGGCGGTCGAGGACGCAGACGGTGATGTCTTCTGTGGAGCAGCCCTTGGCGGCGGCGAGGGCGGAGACGCGCTCGGACGGGGTCATCGACAGGGTGACAAGGCCGGGTTTGTGGCCGGGGCCGATGGCGAGCTTTTCCATGTAGACGTCGGGGGCGTGCAGAAGCGTGCCGCGCGGGGCCATGGCGATGACGGTGAGCGCGTTCGGCATGTCCTTGGCGGTGAGGGTGGTGCCCTCCAAGGGATCGAGCGCGATGTCGACGGCGGGACCGTTGCCGGAGCCGACCTCCTCGCCGATGTAGAGCATCGGGGCCTCGTCCCGCTCACCCTCGCCGATGACGACGACGCCCTTGATGTCGAGGAGGTTCAGCTGGTCGCGCATGGCGTTGACGGCGGCCTGGTCGGCGGCCTTCTCGTCGCCGCGCCCGATCAGATTTGCGGAGGCGAGGGCGGCGGCTTCGGACACGCGGGCGAGGCCGAGGCTGAGGAGCCGGTCCTGGAACTGCGATTTGTCGGACATGGGGTCTCCTGCGTTGGGATGTCCGGTGTAGCGGGGGCGTGGAGGCGCGGCAAGGTTGGTGGCGCTAACGGTGTTTTGCGACCGAAGGCGGCGCGGGGAAAGGGTTCGTCGTCGGGGCTTGCACGCTCCTCCTCAGCTAAAGGGACTTTGCCCGGGGGAGTATCCGGGAAAGCTCGGCAGGCTTGAGGGTGGTCAGACTTCCTCGATCCGGATCGCCACGGGTTGGCCGACCAGAACGCCGGTGGTGGAGAAGCTGGCGGTGGCGTGGGCCACGTCTGCGGGGGCGGCCTTGTGGGTGACGATCAGCACGACCGCATCCTCGGCCCGGTCGCCGGGGCGGTGAAGCTGGCGCATCTGGTCGATGGAGATGCCGGCCTCACCAAGGCAGGTGGCGATTTTGGCCAGCGCGCCCGGTTTGTCGAGCAGGGTCATTCGCAGGTAGTAGGGCGCAGGCGTGGCCGAAGTGGCGGCGGTGGGTTGGGCCAGCTGGGATGCGGGGATGCCGAAGGTCGGCAGGCGCAGGCCGCGGGCGATGTCGATTACGTCGGCCATGACGGCGCTGGCGGTGGGGCCCATGCCGGCGCCGGCGCCGCGCAGGACGATCTGGCCGACAGAGTCGCCTTCCAGGACGACCATGTTGGTGCCACCCTGCAACTGGCCAAGCGGGCTGGCGGAGGGGACGAGACAGGGGGTCATCCGCTGCTCCAGCCCCCGCCCGGTCATCTGCGCCACGCCAAGCAGCTTGATCCGGTAGCCCATATCCTCGGCCAGGCGGATGTCGTCGATCGAGACGTTGCCGATGCCTTCCAGTTCCACCGCGTCAAAGCTGACGCGGGTGCCGAAGGCGATGGCGGCAAGGAGCGAGAGCTTGTGCCCGGCGTCGATGCCGCCGACGTCCAGGTTCGGGTCGGCTTCAAGATAGCCAAGCTGGCGGGCTTCCTCGAAAACCTGGTCGTAGGGCAGACCGGCGGATTGCATCCGGGTCAGGATGTAGTTGCAGGTGCCGTTCATCACGCCCATGACACGCCTGATCCGGTTCGCGGCCAGTCCTTCGGTCAGGGCCTTGATGACGGGGATGCCCCCGGCAACGGCTGCTTCGAAGCGGATCACGCGGCCCTGGGCCTCGGCGGCTTCGGCCAGGGCCTGGCCGTGGTGGGCCAGAAGCGCCTTGTTGGCGGTGACCACGTCCTTGCCGGCGGCAATCGCGGCCTCGGTGGAGGCTTTCGCGGCGCCGTCGTGGCCGCCCATCACCTCGACGAAGACATCCACGTCATCGCGGCGGGCGAGGGCGACGGGGTCGGTCTCCCACGCGAAGGCGGAGAGGTCGGCGTCGCGGTTGCGGGTGCGGTCGCGGGCCGAGACTGCGGTGATCCGGACGGCGCGACCGGTCCGGGCGGTGATGAGGTCGGCCTGGGCCTGAACGATCTTCACGACACCGATGCCGACGGTTCCAAGACCGGCCAGGCCTAGGCGCAAGGGGGCTGCGGACATCGGAATCCTCGGGCTGCTTCAGGGCTGCCGACTGTTAGCCGGAAGCCGCGTCAGACGCAACGCCGGGGGCGGCCAAAAACGGCCAGGCCCCGGCGGGACCGGGGCCTGGCTTTGACGATGGGAAGGGTTCGGACCGCCCTCAGGCGCAGGCTGGCGCACATTCTGGCGGGCCCGCGAGGCAGACACGGCGGGCACGGGGGCGGGTGAGGATTGACTGGGTCATCGTCAGCCCGTCCAGCGTACCAGTCACGTTCAGCAGGCCGGTGTCGAAATCGGGCTGGTATCCTACCCAGGTCTCGACCAGGATCATCGAGTCCATGTTGTCCATGATCGGAATGGTTGGCTTCATCTGGTCAAGATTCGTGGCCGTCAGCGGCAGGTCGATACTGTTCCCAGGCGAGCAGGAGAACAGCACGACATATTTGTTGGTCGTCTGGTTGTATTCAAAGCTGGTGATCCGCATCCGCGACCCTTGCGTTCCCGGTGTCAGGAAGGCCAGGACACCCGGCAATCCGTTGAGGAAGGCGGGGGTGATCACCTCCTGGCGCGACAGGAGGTCAGAGATCGAATAGGCGGCCTTTTGGGTGATGTTGATCGTTTTGAACACATCCCAGTAGACGAAGAGCGCCAAGAGGCCCCAGATCACCAAGGGCAACATGATAAGGAACTCGGCGAGCATGACGCCGCGCTCGTCCCTCGCAAAGGCGCGCAGACTTTTACGAAAACGCATTTGATGCCTCATCCGGGTTCGTTGACAAAGACCGAGGTCGTGACAAGCGCATAGTCGCCGCTGGTCTGGTTGAATGTGAGACCGGCAGCGACGACCGAGGTCGGGAACATCGGGTCTTCCATGACGCAGATCCTCATCAACATGATCTCGTTATCTGTACCGTACTTGAACTGGTCAACGCCGGGAGTGAACTCCGGGTCGATATTCTGGCTACGGTCGACGCAGCTTTGCGGCGGGGCGACCATGGCAAAGGTGGCGGTGTTGATCGGCTGCATCCAGATGCGCATCGATTTCTGACATTCGCTCAATGGGCCAAACAGGACGCCGTTCTTGCAGATTTCTTCCTTCAGCTGGCGGTGGGTCAGGGTGGAGTAATTGCCCAGACGGATGTCGCGCACCACCATGTCGACGCTGCGCTCCAGCATGACGTGACGGATCATGAAGAAGCTGCTTTCGAAGGACGCAAAGAAGATCAGGGTGATGACCGGAACGACGAGGACAAACTCGATCGTCGCGGTCCCCCGTTCGTCGCGCAGGAAATCGTGGAGCCGGATCATTGCGTCAGCCTCAGATCGGAGATGTCGGTCGCGATCTTCGCGAAGGCGGCCATCAGGTCGGCGTTGTTTGCCGCGTCGTAAAAGTAGTTCGACTTCGGCAAGGAGGCGCAACCGTTCAGCGCCGCCTCACCTTGTGCCGGAGCAGAGAAGGCGATGCTGTAGACTTCGATGCCGGCGGCCTTGGCTGCGGTGCAGCTTTGCTGGAGAAGGGCGTCCATGTTCGCGTCGTTGGTCAGGTAGTTCGCGCGCATGTTGTTCATTGCGTTGGTGTAGGACATGCCCGTCACGCCCGACCGTGCGTAAAGCTGTTGTGCAACCCAGCTGACGCGTACGGCGGCCCAGACCTCGCTCCAGTCAAGTCGCCGGGCGGTGCCGCTACCAGGCCAGGCAGGGGTGGCAAGCCAGGCAAGCGGGTCGCAGGCGCCGGCCGTGCTCGCGCCCGTTCCGGCGCCTTCCGCCTGATTTCCGTTCTTCTGTGCAACGCTGTTGCGCTTCAGGTGGGGAACAAAATATTCGCGCGTTGCGTAGTTCGCAAGTTGCCAGCCCGAGCAGCTGAGCGCCGCGGAGGTGCCGGAGCCCGGCCGGATCGGAGCGGCAGGGGAGGCGGGATTGATGAACCTGATGGCATAGTTGCCGTCCTGGCCCCGCCAGATTGGCGAGGCGCCGGCCTTGTAGCCGTCACGGACGTGGGTGTTTGTCACGTGGTCGCCGTCTGTCATCAGGACGATGATCTTGCGCGTCAGTTCGTTATCGTTGTCGGCGGGTCGTCCGGCGACCGAAGCGTCGCCGATTGCAGTGTAGATCGGACGGGCCGCCTCGTCGATCAAAGCGACACCCCAACGCATCCCCATCGCGATGTTGGTGTTTCCATCGGCGACAAGGTTCGCGATGCGGTTCTTCGCCGGTGTGCCGCTTTTGCTTGGCAGGACGACATGGTTGTAGGTGGATTCGTTGAACGCAGTCGCGGCGTTGTCGACCCGCGTGGTGCAGTTACGCGATGTGATTACGGGTGTGTTACTGGCTGGGGTCGCATAGTTTCCGTTTGTTGTCGTTGTGCTGTTGGCATCGGCGACGGCGCCCATCCGCATCTGCGAGGTCTGTGACAACCCGGTGGAGTTGAAGGTGCTGGTCGGAATCTCGATGCAGTTGATGAAGGGGACACCGGTGTTCGCAACCTGGAGCCAGGTGGACTTGTCCAGCACGGTGAACTGGTCACGCAACTGGAACGGAATGTTCACCTGGGCCGCATAAGGCACCACGCCGATGGAAACGCCGTTCTGGCTGTCGCTTTGCTTGAGAAGGTCGACAAAGGTGCCAGCGGCCGCGCGAAGACCGGCGATCTTGGTCCCGCCACCCCCAAGCGATTCGTTCATCGACCCCGTGATATCGAGCACGAGCATGACCTCGATCTGCGACACGCCCTGGGCGGCCTCGGTCCGGAGCTGCGACTGGAAATAATCGCGGTCGGAATACCAGCTCATGAAGAAGTTCTGCGAAAACACCGAGGCGTCGACGGTTACCCGGCGCAGTCCCTCGTCAAACTGTCCACCGACGGTTGCAGCGGTGAACTCCACGAAGTCCATGCCGTCTTGAAGGATGCCGGATTTGGCGAACCAGTCGTCAACGATGGCCTGGGGCGTGCGGTTCTGCTGCAGGCTGGCGGCGGCGAGTGCTGCGCGGTCGAGCGTCTGCTGCAAGGTGACCCGGCGCGTTTCGTAGCGCATCACGTCGACGGCGATGCCGCCGAACATGACCATGACAAGGAACATGAACACAATGATCAGCGTCATCGATCCGCGTTCATCGTCGCGAAAGCGGATCAGCGAGGCGCTTGCACGTTTTTGGACCAACGCAAATATCGGTTGCGGCATAATCGTTACCTTCCCAAGTGGCAGCCAGACCTACACGACGGCAGGTTTTCCCAGCGTTCATTAAGACATGAGATCGGGCAGAAGTGTGGCATTTTGGGCGGATACCGTGAAAAACCGGCGATTCTGGAAACAGTTTCGGGAACAAGGGCAGGGCCCTGATACAAGAAGTGGCAAATCCAGCCTGCGCAATCGGGGTGCCCAGTGCGGGCGGGATTAACCGATTCGCCCGGCCCCTGTTCTGTTGACCGCAGCAGCCACCCGCCGCGCACCGTGGTCCCAATGCCTTCGAGCACGGGTCCCGCCACTTTCCCGCCGACGGGATGCGGGCCGAGCGTGCGCCGCCGGGCAATGCGCGCTAGGCTGCGGGCCGGGGTGCCGCAGCGGCGCCCTGCCTGACAGGGAGGAATGGCATGCACGTTTCGGGGGAGCCCAGCTTTCGGGAATCGGTTGATCTCATGTTCAACCGGGCTGCGAAGCTGATGGACATGAGCCCAGGGCTTGAGCAGAAGATCCGGGTCTGCAACTCGACCTACACGGTCCGCTTCGGCGTGCGGCTGCGCGGCAAGATCGAGACGTTCACCGGGTATCGGTCCGTCCATTCCGAACACATGGAGCCGGTCAAGGGCGGCATCCGGTATGCGCTGTCGGTGAACCAGGACGAGGTCGAGGCGCTGGCCGCGCTGATGACCTACAAATGCGCGCTGGTGGAGACGCCGTTCGGCGGGTCCAAGGGCGGGCTCTGCATCGATCCGCGTGCCTGGGACGAGCATGAGCTTGAGCAGATCACCCGCCGCTTTGCCTATGAGCTGATCAAGCGCGACCTGATCCACCCGGCGCAGAACGTGCCGGCCCCCGACATGGGGACCGGCGAGCGCGAGATGGCCTGGATCGCGGACCAGTACATGCGGATGAACACCACCGACATCAACGGCAAGGCCTGCGTGACGGGCAAGCCTCCGCACGCAGGGGGCATCCAGGGCCGGGTCGAGGCGACCGGGCGCGGCGTGCAGTTCGCGCTGCGCGAATTCTTCCGCCACCCCGAGGATGTGGCTAAGGCGGGCCTGTCGGGAAGCCTTGAGGGCAAGCGGGTGATCGTGCAGGGCCTGGGCAACGTGGGTTATCATGCGGCCAAGTTCCTGAGCGAGGAGGACGGCTGCATCATCACCGCCGTGATCGAACGCGATGGGGCGCTGGTCGATCCGAAGGGCCTGAACATCGAGGAGATCCGCCAGTGGATGAACGGCCACGGCGGATTGCTGGCAGGGTATCCGGGGGCGGTGCATGTGCCCGACGGGGCGCCGGTGCTGGAGGAGGAGTGCGACCTCCTGATTCCGGCCGCACTGGAAGGGGTGATCCATCTGGGCAACGCCGCCCGGATCAAGGCGCCGCTGATCATCGAGGCGGCGAACGGACCCGTAACCTATGGCGCGGACGAGATCCTGCGGCAGAAGGGCTGCGTCATCATCCCCGACATGTATGCAAATGCAGGCGGCGTCACGGTCAGCTATTTCGAATGGGTCAAGAACCTGTCCCACATCCGCTTTGGCCGGATGCAGCGCCGGGCTGAGGAAGCCCGCAGCCGCCTGCTGGTGGAGGAGCTCGAGCGGCTGTCGTCGGACCAGCACCTTGGCTGGACCCTGTCGCCCGACTTCAAGGAAAAGTTCCTGACCGGGTCGGATGAGCTGGCGCTGGTCCGCTCGGGCCTCGATGACACGATGCGCACGGCCTATCAGGCGATGCGCGAGGTCTGGCATTCCCGCGATGACGTGGAGGACCTGCGGGTGGCGGCCTACATCGTCTCGATCAGCCGGGTGGCGGCAAGCTATCGGTCGAAGGGGCTGTAAGGCGGTGGCCTTTGCGGGCTGAAGTCCCGCCTGCGACACGCGGTGTCGCAGGCGGGGCAGGAATTCGCCACGCGGTCTTGAATAAGCGGGGCTGTCCCGGTCTTATGGCCGCGACACGAGGGGTTTCGTCCATGCGCTATTCCGGTCTGAAGGTCATCACCGAAGGGCTCTTCGGCAACAAGGGCTGGACGCCGGCCTGGCGCGATCCGGCAC
>JANPJZ010000119.1:0-8171 GCA_031425795.1 Rhodobacter sp.
GCCGAGCCCTTCGCGATGAGCCTGGCCGCGATCTCCAAGCACCTTGCCGTCCTGACCGATGCGGGCTTGATCACCCGAGAGCGGCGGGGCCGGGTGATCTGGTGCCGCCTGGAGCCCGACGCGATGCGCGCCGCTTCGGTCTGGATGCAGGGTTTCGGCCAGTTCGAGCCTCTCGACCTGGACGCTTTCGAGCGGTTTCTGGAGAAGGAACTGGAGGACCCCGAACGGTAGGGCATCCTTAATCCGCCTTGGCCATAGTGGACTGGTTCTGTGTTGAATTCGGAAACATTCTGTTCAAGAATCGAAGCAGCACACCACAGAATGCGACCTTACCTGCCACAGTCCTGCCGTGCTTGCACATGAAACTGGCGGAACAAGATCGAGGGACGTTCCGATGAAGAAGAAACTCAGCCTCCTGCAAAAGATGGGCCTGTCCCGGCCCAAGCCGACGGACGAGGAAGAAGCGCTGACCGCGTTCGACAAGCGTCTGAAAATGGTCGACCGCGCCCGCGTGGTGAACCACGTTGGACTTGGTGGGCCCGTGTTCAAAAGCCGCCAGTCAGAGCCGGAAGTCTGAGGCCCGCCATCAGGTCGCGCAGCTCTTGCCGGGCGGCGATGTTCGATACGCTCAGCTGATCGACCCCTGTGTCCTTGAGGTCCAGCAAGGTCAGACCACGCGGGAAAAGCTCGCGGAAGACCACGCGTTCAGAAAACCCTGGCAGCACGCGAAAACCGATGCGGCGGGACAGGTCCTCAAGCGCGGCGCCCACCTTCTTCTTGTTGTGCATGGCCTGGATGCCCAGACGGTTGCGCACGACGATCCAGTCGATCGGCTGCAAGCCCGCCTGCGCGCGCAACTGCCGGGCACTCCAGACCATCTCGGCATAGATTGACGGCCCCTTCACCTGACCGGTCAGCGGATCGACGCGGGCCAGAAGGTCGAAATCGACGAAGCTGTCGTTCATCGGGGTGATCAGCGTGTCGGCCAGCGAATGGGCCACCTGGCTGAGCCGCGTGTGGCTGCCCGGGCAGTCGATGACGATGAAATCCTTCACCTGATGCATGGCCTCGACCGCTTGAGTCAGGCGCTGGTCCATCGCGTTTTCGCCCTGAGCGACTGCCGCAGGATCGGCGGGGGGCAGGTCGGCGTAGTCCGGCGACGGCAGGTCCAGCCCGGTCTGGGCCAGATAAGCCCGCCGGTTTTCGGCATAGCGGGCAAAGGACCGCTGCCGCAGGTCCAGATCCAGCGCGCCAACCTTGTGGCCCATCCGGGCCAAGGCGGTAGCCACATGCATGCAGGTCGTGGATTTGCCCGAGCCGCCCTTTTCGTTTCCGACGACAATGATCCGAGCCACACCACACCTTCTGACCGTCCAGCTGCGTCGCGGTCTTAGCCCGGCGCGATCAGGCTGCGCAAGGTCGCGCGGCCGGAAAGACAATTCCGACCGCGCAGGAGGTCAGACGCTTGCGGGCTGGCCGCTTGCCGTGCGCTGCATGAACTTTTCGGTCACCGCCGGCAGGCTTTCGATCAGCATCGAGGCGAAACGCTGCTCTTCCGCCAGGTTCTGCTCAAGCAGGGGGACAGCCGTCGTGGCCCGTACCGAATTCGCCATGACAATCAGCGCCGTGTAGGATGCGATCTCGAAGTGCTCGAACATGTAGTTGGCCATGTGGTTCTTCAGGATCTCATCCGACGCAAGCGAGTGCGCCATCGCGGACATCGATCCCATCGCCGACAACAGCGTGTCCTTCAAGCCCGAGGGACTTTCGCCCAGCATCTCGAAGATCTGGTCCAATCGTCCGATCTGGCCCTGAGTCTCCTGGTGGTGCTGCTGCAGCATCGCCCGCATTTCGGGATAGCTTTCGATCCGGCCAAGCTGCGTCTCGATAATCGACAGGGCTTGGGTTTCCAGCGCATGGACGTTGCGCAGTCCGGCAATGAAGACATCCCGGGCCTCGCTGGCCCCTGTCTCGGTCATGTGGTCCATCTTTGGATCCTCGCTGAGGTTGGGTTCAGCCCGGTCAATTCCCCGCGCCAGCGATTGTTCCAATGCAAAGCGCCGCCCGGGGTGCGGGCGGCGCTTGTCGTCAATGCAAGGCGAGGGGTGTCAGAACCCGAGGCCCGCGTATTTGTTCTTGAACTTCGACACGCGGCCGCCGGTATCCATCAGCTTGGCCTGCTGCCCGGTCCAGGCGGGGTGAGCTAGGGGGTCGATGTCCAGCGACATCTGATCGCCTTCCTTGCCCCAGGTCGACCGCGTCTCGTAGGTGGAGCCATCGGTCATCTTGATGGTGATGCTGTGGTATTCGGGGTGAATCTCGGCTTTCATCGTCCCGCTCCTTATTCCGATTTGGCTTTGTAGGTGGTGTCCTCGGCGATCCGGGCCGATTTGCCGCGACGCGTGCGCAGATAGTACAGCTTGGCGCGACGAACGCGGCCACGGCGTACCACTTCGATGCTGTCGATGTTGGTCGAATACAGGGGGAACACACGCTCCACGCCTTCGCCGAACGAAATCTTCCGCACGGTGAACGAGGCGGCGATGGTGGCACCCCCCTTGCGGCCGATGACGACGCCTTCATAGGCCTGCACGCGCGAACGGGTGCCTTCGGTCACTTTGTAGCCGACGCGGACGGTATCCCCGGCCTTGAAGTCCGGGATGGTCTTGCCAAGCGCAGCAATCTGCTCGGCCTCAATCTGCGCGATGAGGTTCATGCGCGGTCTCTCCATGTGCCTGCGGTGGTTCCGCAGAGATGATGCCGCGCCAGAGCTTCCGGTCTTCGCCCGGGTCCCCCTTGCCTGAACAAGAAGCCCGCCGCAGGTGGCGCCTGCTTTTCTATGAGCCGCCCTTGGCACAGACCCCGCGGAAGAAGGCGGGCAAGCAAAGGGAATCGGGTCCGATGGGTCTTCACCCCCAGACCGGCCGCGTATAGGATCAACTGGCCGACCGGTCAAGGGATGTTGCCCCTGCTATGGCCCTGGGGCTTTGGCGAGGGCCGTGCAGATCATCCGAGGTCAGGACCCGCCTTTCGGCTTTGCGTCCCTCGCGGCCCAAAGGTCAGGGCGGCGGCTCGCGGTCAGCGTTTCCGCCTGCGCCCGGCGCCATTTGGCGATTTCGGCGTGGTTGCCCGATTGCAGGACGGCCGGAATCCCCTGCCCTTCCCAGTCGGCGGGGCGGGTATACTGGGGATGCTCCAGAAGCCCGTCGGAAAAGCTTTCCTCCACGGTCGACGCGGCGTTGCCAAGGACGCCGGGCAGCAGCCTGACCGTGGCGTCCAGCAGGGCCTGCGCGGCGATCTCACCCCCGGTCAGGACGAAATCGCCAAGGCTGATTTCCTCTATCGCGTGATGGTCCAGCACGCGCTGATCCACCCCTTCGAACCGGCCACAGAGCAGGGTCAAGCCATCGCCGGCAGCAAGACGACGCGCGGCGGCTTGATCGAAGGGTTTCCCGCGCGGCGACAGATAGATGACCGGCCAGCGGGCACGGTCGTCAGGGGTGTTCGCGGCGGCGTGGCGGAGGGCGGCGTCCACGACATCGGCACGCAGGACCATGCCGGCACCGCCGCCGGCAGGCGTGTCATCGACATTCAGGTGCTTGCCGATGCCGAAAGGTCGCAGGTCGATCGCCTCAAGCTGCCAAAGCCCGAAATCCAGCGCCTTGCCGGTCAGCGACAGGCCAAGCGTACCGGGAAACGCTTCGGGGAAGAGGGTGATGACCTTGGCTGTCCAGGCACCCTTGACGATGCGACGCTCTTCCAGAAGGTCGCGTGGCTGAAGGCTGGCTCGGATGGAGAGCCGACCGTGGCTTTTGCGGGGATCAATGGGGTCTGCCATGCTTCGGGCTTAGCCGGAAATGTCCCGGCGGGAAAGCCCTGGCCCTTGCCTCAGGCCACGCGGGCCGACTGCTGCACCACCGGGTCGGCAGGCTGACCGGGCAGGACAGCGGCGGCGAGGGTCTGTTCCACCGCGCGCGCAAGTGCGGTAAGGCCCTCAGCCAGATCGGCGCGAAGGTGGACCGGAAGGTCAGCGCTGGGGTCGGTCTTTGCGTCATCCAGAGCAGCCTGGCGCAGTTGCACGGGCGCCGGGAAATCCTCGGCGCGATCGGGGAATGCTGCCACAAGGGCAAGCGCGCGCGGGACGTAAAGGCGCAGAAGGTCGCCATTCCCGGCGGCGATGCAGAAGGCCTCGGCCATCCCGCCGCCCACCCGACCGGTCGCAACGGTTTCCGGCTCGGAAAGCCAAAGGATCAGCGCGCGCCGCAGGGCGGCATGACTGCGATCCGGGCGGGACAGGGCCGCACTTATGGCATCCAACCGGATGCCTGCGGTTGACACGTCCATGACCCTGGCCACGGCATCGTTGACCTGCTGGTCACGCGCATCGTCCGGCAGGTTCAGAAGCGGCACAATCGCCGCGGCAGCTTCAGCCAGCACGCGCGGCGTTTCGGCCCGTTCCGCCTCGTCGTCAAGGAAGATGCCCTGATCGGCCGCAGCGCGCGCATCCCACAGCAGGCGGCAAAGCGGAATGGCAAGGAAAGACACTGCCAGCGGGAAGATCGGGTTCACCACCGGAAGAAAGCCAGCCACCGCCCCGACGCCGCGCCCGATGCCAAGCAGGATGCACACCAGAAGGATCTGCGAAAGAATCTGCGTCACCACTGCGCCGATGGCCTGGGGCACCAGCCATTCTTCGGCGGTTGCCGGCCACTGTTCGGGCCGCAGGATCAACAGCCAGGTGACGAAGATTGCGACGAAGGGCGCAAGGATCCCGAAGCCCAGCCCGCTTATTCCGGCAAAGAGCGGACCGATGTAAAGCAGGGCCGTGGCCCCCTTGAGCAGGCGCAGGTGGGTGGGCATGGCGACTCCCCTCGGTGCCCGGCGACCACAGGGGGCAAAGCCGGAGTTACGCGCTTTCCTCGGGCAGATCGACAACCAACCGATGCAACCCCAGATCAACATTAGGCACGATTGCCTTCGTAAAGGGCAAAAGCAGGGCCGATTTGTGACGTGTGGAGGATATTTCGATGATATCCCCAGCCCCGTGGTTGTAGACACCGATGACCTTGCCAATCGCAATCCCACCGGTGTCGAAGGCGTCGAGACCAATCAGGTCGGCGTGATAGAACTCGTCATCGGGCAGTGACGGCAGGCGCGACCGGTCGACGAACAGCGCGGTGCCACGTAGGGCCTCGGCCTCTTCGCGCGTGCTGATACCCGCGATCCGGACCCCGAACCCGCCCGCGACGGGGCGGAGCAAGGTGACCTGAAATTCACGCAGGCCGTCCTCGGTCGACAGTGGCCCGTAAGAGCCGATGTCTTCGGGCACCGAGCAGAAGGATTTCAGACGCAGCTCTCCGGCTGTGCCGAAAGCCCCGGCAATGGCGCCGATGCAGATCCGCTCGGTCATGGGGAAGCTCCGCTGCAAAATCCGCGTTGGTCCCAGGCCCCTCCGGCGTCGCGGCAGGCATCGGCCTGCCCCGCTTGTCCCAGCTTGAGGCCAGCCACGAAGGCCAGCCCGCAGAGGACAAGCGTGATGCCACGCCGGAGAAGGCCCAGGCCGAAAAGCATCACTCCTCGGCGGGAGCAGCTTCGCGGGCGGCTTTTTTGGCGGCGCGATCCGCCATGGCCTTGCCGGGTTTGGCCGAGTTCGGGTTGCTGCGGGCCACTTTCGGACGGGCGCCGGCGGCTTCGAGCATGCGGGCAATCCGGTCGGTCGGCTGTGCGCCCTGGCCCAGCCAGTGCTGCACGCGCTCCAGGTTCATCACGACGCGCTTTTCGTCATCCTTGGCGAGAAGCGGGTTGTAGGTGCCCAGCTTTTCCAGAAAGCGGCCATCGCGCGGCATGCGGCTGTCGGTCGCCACGATGGAATAGAACGGGCGCTTCTTGCTGCCGCCACGGGCCAGACGGATCTTCATCGACATTGTGTAGTCTCCTTGGTTTGGTTGGAACCGGGCAAGCCACGGTTATTTCTGCAGTTTCTCGTGATGCCTGATGACTTCGCTGATGATGAAGGTCAGGAATTTCTTGGCAAGGTCGGGGTCAAGCTTCGCCTCTTGCGCCAGTTGGTCGAGCCGCGCCATCTGCCGGGCCTCGCGGTCGGGGTCGGAGGGGGGCAGGCTGTGTTCGGCCTTGAGCCGCCCCACCGCCTGCGTCTGCTTGAAGCGTTCGGCAAGGGTGTAGACGAGGATCGCATCGAGCCGGTCGATCGACTCGCGGTGGTCCTTCAGCAGGTCGGCGGCACGGGTTGCGGTGTCCATCAATGCCCCTTTTCCGGTGTTTTGAACGCGTCTTCGTTGCGTCTTTCTTCCGTCTCTACGCGCGTAAAGACGCCGTTTCGTGCAACACCCCGGTGGACCCAGACCTGCATACCGTCGAAATCGCCGGCGCGCACCGCGCAAAGCCGTTCTGCAACGCGGTGCGAGCGGGTGTTTTCCGGGGCGATGTAGCTGACGAGACGGTCCATTCCCAGTGCAGTGAAGGCATAATCACGCGCCGCCTTGGCCGCTTCGGTGGCATAGCCCTGCCCTTCGGCCCTGGGGCGGAAGAGATAGCCAAGCTCTGGCTCCTGATCGCCGGGCTCGAACCCGATCAGGACGAAGCCGAGAACCTCGCGACCCGCTTTAGGCTCGACTGTCCAGACCCCGTGACCGCGCAGCAGCCAGAGGCCGCAGGTGGCGGCGAAGTCGGAGAAGGCCGCCTCTCGGTCGAAAGGGCCGCCAAGGTGCGGGCCTGCGGGGCCGGTGAAGATTTCGGCCCATGCGTCAAAGTCGTCAAGACGCGGGGCGCGCAGGCGCCGACGTTCGGTTTCAACCACCGGCAACTGCGCAGAAAGTTGCCGGGCGAAGTCTGCGGCGGGGCCCGGAATGGGGCGTTCGTGCGGGGTCATGGCTGCGCCTCCGGGACGGGATGGCGATAGATGTGATAGGTCTCATCCGGCTCGGTCACCGTCGTCTCGCGTTGCGCGCCGAGGCGCAGGGCGAGAGCTTCGGACCGGGTATTCGCCACGTCGATCATGCTGATAAGCGGCCGGGGCGAGATGCGGGCGTGGTAGTCGGCTTTCGCGGCCAGCGCGGCCTCGGCTGCGTATCCCTTGCCTTCGAAGCTGTCGTATAAGTGCCAGGCGAGTTCAGGTTCCGGCCAGCCATCATGGAAAATCACGCCGATACGGCCGATGAAATCCCCCGCCTTGGTGTCGACCGAATAGAACCCGTGACCGCGCAGTGCCCAGTGGCCGATGTTGGCCAAGAGGCCGCGCCAGACCCAGCGGCGTTCCAGCGGGCCGCCCAGATACTGCGTGCGGGGGCTGTCGTTGAAGGCGAGCATGGCCGGAAAGTCCGACTCGCGCGGTTCGCGCAGCGTCAGGCGCGGGGTTTCCAGCGTGGGGATGGTGAAGGCGAGGGTCATGCCGCCCCCCGCATCAGGCTGTAAACCGAGCCGTCCTCGAACCAGATCGGACGGCGGCCTTCGATCACCTGGCCGCCAAGTCGGCGTGCGATGGCGTGCGAGGCCGCGTTGTCGCGGTGGATGACGGCGATGGCCGAGGGCACGGCGAGGCTGTCGAAGGTCCAGGCCCGCATGGCGCGGGCGGCTTCGGTTGCAAGGCCTCGGCCTTCGGCTTCGGCGGTCCAGAGCGACCAGGTAAGTTCGATGTCGCCGCCGTCTTCCCACTGCATCGGGCCGAAATGGCCGATGGGCTGGCGGGTGGCGCGGTCCTCGGCGATCAGACGGCCAAAGCCGCGCAGGACCCAGTGGCCGAAAAACGAGGCGAATTGTTCGGCAGCCTCATGCGGCTTCTTCACGCCACCGGTAAAGGCGGTGCGCGGGGACAGGCGGTAGTCGCGGAAGGCGGGCCAGTCGCCGGCTTGCGGGGCGCGCAGCGTCAGCCGTTCCGTTTCCAGAACGGGCAGTCCGATCAGCTGCGGGTGCGCCGGTTGCATCATTTCTTGCGCATCAGTCCTGAGAGGCCCGCAGGCAGCGTCATCCCGCGCGGCAGGCCGCCCATGCCGGGCATGCCGCCACCCATGCCGCCCATGCCCTGCTGCATGCCCTTCGCGGCCTCGGCCAGCTGTTCAGGCGTCATCTTCGACGGATCGGGCATCCCGCCCTTGCCCATCATCGACTTGAGCGCCTGTTTCATCATGCCGCCCTTGCCCATCTTCTTCATCATG
>JANPJZ010000120.1:0-21197 GCA_031425795.1 Rhodobacter sp.
CGCGGCAGGGGCAGGTTCGTCACGCAGCCGACGTCGGGCTTGCACTGCACCTCCGGCGGCTTTTCCGGCACCGGCACCACCGCGTCGGTTTCCTGTGCGGCCAGGCACGTGCCGCCAAGCGCCAGAATCACCGACAAAACCATGCCTAACCGCTGCATCTGTCCATGCCCAACTGCCTGAGCGGCTCCCTTTCAAGGGCGAAACCGCTTCGATGTGATCCAGGGCTTGTGCATCGCCCTGCTTGGCATCACCTTGCCCGAAGGACGCCGGATTTGGAAGTGTCGGAGAAACCTGCATGCCTGCTGCCCGCCTGACTGTGGTTGTGACGCGACGCCTGCCCGAAGCCGTCGAAACGCGGATGAAGGAACTCTTCGACGTCGAACTCCGTGACCCCGACGTCGCGATGACGCGGGACGAACTCGCCTCCGCCCTGCGGCGCGCTGATGTGCTGGTCCCGACGATCACCGACACGATCGACGCCGCACTGCTCGCGCAGGCCGGGGACAAGCTGAAGCTGATCGCGAATTACGGGGCGGGTGTGGACCATATCGACGTGGCCACGGCCCGACAGCGCGGGGTGATCGTGTCGAACACCCCCGGCGTCACGACTGAAGATACTGCCGACATGGTGATGGCGCTGATCCTGGGCGTCACCCGCCGTATTCCCGAAGGTCTGCAGCTGATGCAGTCCGGCGCCTGGACTGGCTGGTCGCCGATGGGCAACCTCGGCGGGCGGCTTGGCGGGCGGCGTCTTGGCATTCTTGGAATGGGCCGCATCGGCCAGGCGGTGGCGCGGCGGGCGCGTGCCTTTGGCCTGCAGGTCCACTACCACAACCGCAAGCGCCTGCGCCCCGAGATCGAGGCCGAGCTTGAGGCGACCTGGTGGGAAAGCCTGGACCAGATGCTTGCGCGGATGGACATCCTGTCGATCAACTGCCCGCACACGCCCTCGACCTTCCACCTGCTGAACGCCCGGCGCCTGCGGCTGATGAAGCCAAGCGCGGTGGTCGTGAACACCAGCCGCGGCGAGGTCGTGGACGAGAACGCCCTGACCCGCGCCCTCCGCTCGGGTGAGCTTGCCGGGGCCGGACTTGACGTCTACGAGCGCGGCACCGACCTGAACCCGCGGCTCCGCGAATTGCCGAATGTCGTGTGCCTGCCGCATATGGGCTCGGCCACGATCGAGGGGCGAATCGAGATGGGCGAGAAGGTGATCATCAACATCAAGACCTACGCCGACGGGCACCGCCCGCCCGATCAGGTCGTGCCGGGCCAGTTCTAGGGCAGAAATGCCCTGTAAATGTGCTATTCCAGCAACGGTCAGCAGCCGAGACCCACCCAGATCCGATTGCCGATTGTTCCGAATTCAAGGCTTCAATATCGATAGTGAAGGCCTGTCTTTCCGACGGGAGCCTGAACACAATCGGAGCACATCATGAAAAAACTCATTGCCTCGGTCATGGCGTTGACGCTCGGCACCTCGGCTGCAATGGCTGGCGGCCCGATCGTCATCGAAGAAGAGGCCGAAGTCGTGGCTGAAAAGCCCGCCTCGTCGATTGGCATCCTGCCGCTTCTGCTGATCCCGATCATCCTCTGCGTCGCCCTTTGCGGCGGCGACGACGACAACACGGAAAACCTCTAAGACTTCCGTCAACTGCCTGTTCCAGGTACGGCCCGGCTGCAAAGCCGGGCCATTCCTCTTCATAAAGCGGCATGGCGCAAGGATGTCACGGTCGCACCGCCAGAGCGTGATTCTACGGCCCCTTTCACGCCCCCTTTTGGCCCAGGCACCAGTCGACCTTGCCTGTCCCGCCCTGCAATCGGCCGCTTTTCTAACTCTACAAATTAAAACCGGGCGAAACTGCCACACTTTCCCTCACTGCGCACAGAAAATTGACAAACAGTTTGAGCAGCCCTGCCCAAGGGACTACCGTTGGCAGGTCGTCCGGGGTGCGTCGCCTCGGGCCCAACTTGGTCTTGGAGACCCATCATGAACAAAGTTCTCGCAGCCGCCCTTGCATCGACGATGCTGGTTTCGGCCTCCACCGCCTTTGCCGGTGGCCCGATCGTCGTTGAAGAAGAAATGGAAGTCGTAGCCGAAAAGCCTGCCTCCTCGATCGGCATCTTGCCGCTCTTGCTGATCCCGATCATCCTCTGCGTCGCCCTTTGCGGCAACGACGATGATGAGACTGCTCCAAATTGATCTGATCAGAAGAGAAGGTAGGCCCATGAAGAACATCCTCGCAACTGCCCTTGCGGCATCCATGGCCCTCTCGGCCAGCACGGCCTTTGCCGGCGGCCCGATCGTGATTGAAGAAGAGATGGAAGTCGTGGCTGAAAAGCCCGCCTCCTCGATCGGCATCCTGCCGCTTCTGCTGATCCCGATCATCCTTTGCGTCGCCCTCTGTGGCAACGACGATGATGAACCGGCACAGCCCATCACAGCCGGCTGATCCGGCCTGCTGAAGTACAATCGGATGATGCGGCCCGGCTCCAAAGAGCCGGGCCGTTTCCGTTTAGAACCGCCCAGCCCGATAGGGCGCAAGATCCAGCGCGGGGGTCTTCCCTGCCACCAGGTCCGCCACGATCCGGGCCGTGACCGGGGCCAGCGTCACCCCCAGATGTCCATGCCCGAAGGCGTGAATGACATCGCTACCGCCTGAGGACGGCCCGATCACCGGCAGACTGTCCGGCAGGCTTGGGCGAAACCCCATCCACTCGCGGTCAGGCGCACCAAGCTGTGGAAAGAACGCCTGCGCGCCCTCCACCAGTTTCCGCACCCGGTGGGCAGAGGGGGGAAGCCGCAGCCCGCCAAGCTCGACCGTCCCCGCCACACGCAGACGCCCCGCCATCGGACAGAAGTAGAACCCCCGCGCCGTCGGGCAGGTCGGGCGGGAAAGCAGCGGCTCGGGCATGTCCCATTCCACATGGTATCCGCGTTCGGTGTCCAGCGGCACGCGGTCCCCCGCCTGGGCCGCCAGCCCGCGGGAACATGCCCCTGCCGCGATCACCACCTTGCGCGCATGAAGGTGCAACCCCGGCCCTTCGACCACCACACCATCCAGACCGCGGGTCAGCCGCTCTGCACGCGCCTGGATCAGTCGCGCCCGTGGCAGCACGGCCGCCGCGATCAGCCCCATCATCCGCCCCGGGTCATCCAGAAAGGTGGCCCCGGAAAAGAATGCCGCCCCGCCCATGCCGGTCGGCAAGCCAGGCTCCAGGCCCGCCAAAGCTTCGGGGCCGATCAGGTCAACCTCAACCCCCAGCGCCCGCCGTGCAGCCATCTCGGCTCCGGCCGCTGCGAAAGCCCCCGGCGTTTCATAGATGTAAAGGCAGCCCCGCCGCTGCAAGATGCCAGCCCCGGCAACGTGCAGGGCAAGATCATCCCACCGCTCGCCAGAACCGGCCAGCAGCGCCGCAATCGCCCGCCCGTTTCGCTCGGCCTGCGCGGGCATCGACTGCCACAGGAACCGCATGAGCCAGGGCATCAGGCTGGGCAGCGCCCGGTGCCGGATGGCCAAAGGCGAGGTGCGGCTGAACATGAGCGACGGCAGCGACCGCAGCACCGCAGGCGTGCCGATCGGGCTGACGGCATAACCCGCAATGGTGCCGGCATTGCCATAGCTTGCGCCCATGCCGGGGGCGCCGGGGTCCACCAGCACCACGTCACGGCCCGCCTCAACCAGTTCCAGCGCGATGGTCAAGCCAATCACGCCAGCACCGATGACGGCGATTTCGGTTCGTTCACGGGTTACCATGCCAACTCCGAACCGCCTGCCGGACGGACCGGCAGGCGCATGTGCCCTACATGCAGGCCTGATAAAGCGCCCGCGTGTTGTCTCGCGTCATGGCAATCGGGTTGCCGCCGCAGGAGGGGTCTTCCAGCGCCATGTCGGTCAGCATGTCCAGATCGCTGGCCTTCACTCCCATGGCCGTCAGGTTTTCCGGAATGGCGAGCGCTGCGCGCAGGTCCATGATGCGGGCCTTGAAGCCGTCAAACCCGCCCTTGATGCCCAGGTAAGCTGCCGCCGCCTCGATCCGCGTCTCGATGGCGGGGCGGTTGAAGTCAAGGACCATGGGCATGACAACAGCGTTCGTCGTGCCGTGGTGCGTGCCATAGACGGCACCAATTGGATGGCTGAGCGAATGGATCGCGCCAAGGCCCTTCTGAAATGCCACCGCCCCCATGGCAGCCGCGCTCATCATGTGCGCGCGGGCGTCAAGGTCATCGGGCGCGCCGTAGACGCGGGGCAGGTTCTCGAACACCAGCCGCATCCCTTCCAGCGCGATGCCTTGGCTCATCGGGTGGTAAAAGGGCGAGCTGTAGGCCTCCAGGCAATGCGCGAGTGCGTCCATCCCGGTGCCAGCGGTGATGAAACGCGGCATCCCCACGGTCAGCGCCGGGTCGCAGATCGTGACGACGGGCATCAGCTTGGGGTGGAAGATGATCTTCTTCTTGTGGGTGGCAGAGTTCGTCAGCACGCCTGCGCGCCCAACTTCGGACCCGGTTCCGGCAGTCGTCGGCACGGCAATGATCGGCGCGATCACCGAGGAGTCGGCGCGGGTGTACCAGTCGTCGATATCCTCCAGGTCCCAGACCGACAGGTCCTTCTGATGCGCCATCAGCGCGATCATCTTGCCAAGGTCCAAGGCGCTGCCACCACCGAAGCAGATCACTCCGTCATGCCCACCAGCGAGGTACGCCGCGATCCCGGCGGTCATGTTCGCCTCGTTCGGGTTCGGGTCAACCTCGGAAAACACTGCGCGTCCCATGCCTGCGCGGTCCAGCACGTCAAGTGCTGCGGCCGTGATCGGCAGGGACGCAAGGGCCTTGTCGGTGACAAGGAGCGGCCGCTTCAGACCGGCGGACCTGGCATGCTCTGCCAGTTCGGAAATCCGGCCGACTCCGAACTTGATTGCGGTCGGGTAGGACCAGTTACGGTTGGGAACCGAGTGGGCTGCAATGGCCATGGCGTCAGACTTTCTTCAGATGATAGGATTTCGGCCGGGTCACCGCGTGGAACCCAAGGTAGGACAGCGACCCGCCCCGCCCGGTATCCTTGCAGCCTGTCCAGCACAACGCCGGGTCCAGATAGTCGGCGCGGTTCATGAAGACCGTGCCGGTTTCCACCTGCTGGCCCAGGGCTGCGGCAGTATCGTAAACTTCGGTCCAGATGCTGGCGGTCAAACCGTAGGGAGAATCGTTCATCAGCCGCAGCGCCTCGGCATCGTCCTTCACCTTCATGATGCCGACGACGGGGCCAAAGCTCTCCTCCATCATCACGCGCATCGAATGGTCCACGTTCACCAGGATTTGTGGCGCAAGGTATGCGCCCCCGTCATCAGCCGGGAACAGCGCCGGGTCGATCAGCGGCCTCGCCCCCCGCGCCACCGCCTCGGCAATCTGGTCGCGCACGACCGATGCGAAACGCTTGTTGGCCATCGGCCCAAGCGTGCTGTCGGCGTCGAACGGGTTGCCAAGCTTCAGCGCCTTCACCCAGGCCACAGCCTTTTCGACAAAGGCATCATAGAGCGACTCGTGCACATAGATCCGCTCGATCCCGCAGCAACACTGGCCAGCGTTGTACATCGCCCCGTCCATCAGCGTATCGACCGCCGCGTCCAGATTGGCATCCGCGCGGACATAGCCGGGGTCCTTGCCGCCAAGCTCCAGCCCCAAGGGCGTGAACGTGCCCGCCGCAGCCCGCTCCATCGCCTGACCGCCTGCGACGGAACCGGTGAAGTTCACGAACCCGAACGACCGCGCCGCGATCAGCGTCTCGGTCGTGGCGTGGTCAAGCACGACATTCTGGAACACATCCGCCGGGATGCCCGCCGCATGGAAGGCTTCGGCCAGCCGCTCGCCCACCAGCATGGTCTGGCTCGCGTGCTTCAACATCACCGTGTTCCCTGCGATCAACGCCGGGACCAGAGTGTTGATCGTCGTCAGGTAGGGATAGTTCCATGGCGCCACGATGAAGACCACGCCGACCGGGTCCCGCGCGATATAGCGGCGGAAGCTGGCGGAATCCTCCACCATCTGCGGCGCAAGGGTCGCCGCCGCAATTTCGGACATGTACTCCGTCCGGGCATTCACGCCGCCGAACTCACCGCCAAAGCGGGTCGGGCGGCCCATCTGCCAGGCGATCTCTTTGACCACCACATCCTTCATCTCGTTCAACTTGGCCACGCCCGCCTTGACCAGCGCGATCCGGTCGGCCAGCGGACGCGCGGCCCAGGCCTTTTGCGCGGCGCGGGCGCTGGCCACGGCAGCCTTGGCAGCCTCGGGCGAAAGGGGCATCCGTTCGGCGTATACACTGCCGTCAACGGGGGAAATCAGTTGGATAGGTTTCATTTTCGTCCTCGTCGGTCGGGGTCTACCCCGACATTGTGCAGAAAGTCGGGGGCGAGCCCGGCCTACAGTGCCGCGCTTATGCCCGTTCCAGCAGCCGCTCGCGCTCGAAATCGGTGACCACCCGGTCGGTTTCCGAAATCTCCCACTGCGCAGCGTGGAGGTAGTGGTCCACCACGTCGTCGCCAAACGCCGCGCGCAGCATGGCCGAGCCGTGCAGCAGCCCCGCTGCGTCGCGCAGGTTGTGCGGGATCTCGCGGATACCGGGGGTGTTGTACATGTCGCCCTTCATCTCGGGTTCCAACTTCAGCTTCTTGTCAATCCCGTCCAGCCCAGCCGCCAGCAAGGCCGCACAGGCCAGATAGGGGTTCACGTCGCTGCCCGGAATCCGGCATTCCACCCGCACGGCCTTGGTCCCAGTGCCGCAGACCCGGAAACCTGCGGTGCGGTTGTCCGCGCTCCAGACTGCCTTGGTCGGGGCGAACATGCCGATCGTAAAGCGTTTGTAGCTGTTGACATATGGCGCAAGGAACGCGGTGATGTCGCGGGCATGGTGCAACTGACCCGCCAAGTAGTGCTTCATCAGCGCCGACATGCCATGCGGATCCGCCTTGTCGGCAAAGCTGGCCTTGCCCTTCGCCCACAGGCTCTGGTGGATATGGCTCGACGACCCCGCGCGGCGGTGGTCGTACTTCGCCATGAAGGTGACCGACTTGCCCTTGGTCCAGGCGATTTCCTTGACGCCGTTCTTGATGATCACATGGTTGTCGGCGGTGTCCAGCGCGTCGGAGTAGCGGTAGTTCACCTCCTCCTGGCCCGCCTCGGCCTCGCCCTTGGTGTTCTCCACGGGGATCCCTGCGCCGTATAGCCCGTTTCGCACGGCCCGCATCACATCCTCTTCCTTGGTGGTCTGGAAGATGTGGTAATCCTCGTTGTAGCTGGACACCGGTTTCAACGCCGAAAGCCCGCCATCGCGCAGGTTTTCATAGCTGTTTTCAAAGAGATAGAACTCCAGCTCTGTCGCCATCATCGGCTCGAAGCCCATCGCCCGCGCCCGCGCCACCTGACGTTTCAGGATCGCTCGGGGCGAATGGGCAACTTCATGGTGATGGTGGTCCAGCGTGTCACCCAGCACCAGCGCCGTGCCCGGCAGCCAGGGGATGCGGCGCAGCGTGGCCATGTCGGGCTTGAGCACATAGTCGCCATAGCCGGTCTGCCAGCTGGAGCTTTTGTAGCCCTGGACCGTGTTCATCTCCATGTCCACGGTCAGAAGGTAGTTGCAGCAATGGGTTTCTTCCCAGCCGCCGTCGACGAAGAACTGGGCGTGAAAGCGTTTGCCCATCAGGCGGCCCTGCATGTCGATGCCGGCGGCGATAACGGTATCGATCTCCCCGCTTTTTACGGCGGCTTTCAGGGCGTCCAGGGTCAGATTTCCGGGCATGTCGTGCCTCTTTCAACTATCGGGATAAAGGGGAAGGGGCCGCTGCCCCAAGCTTGCGTCAGTAAGGTTGCCCCTGCGCGCCCCGCCAAACTCGGGCTTGCGCGGCCAGCAGGGGCCGCGGCTGGTGTCTTGCGGATCAGACCGCATCCCGATGTCTCCCCCAAGGCCAGAAACTGGCCTTTTGAATTTGATCATTCATTCACAGGTCTGGCCCGGTTCGCAACCCCCGTCGCGATCTGCGCCCGCGCGCCCATGACGGCGTTCAGGGCAACCGCGGCCAGAAGCACCCCGCCTCCGACAAAAGTTGCGGCGCTTGCCGTCTCCCCGAGGAAAAGGAAAACCCACATCGGGGCCAGCAGGACCTCGATCAGCGACAGCAGCGTCAACTCTGCCGCCGGGATGACCTTGCTGCCCAGCGTGTACATCACCATCCCCAGGGCCAGGATAACCGCGCCGATGGCCGCCGCCACGCCCATGTCCCAGGGCAGGATCAGGATCGCCTCACCTTGCGCCAAAAGGATCGCGCCGCCTGCGAAGATGGAGAAGATCCCGCCCAGCATAGCCGCCGGCAGCATGTCCGCAAGCTTGCCCCAGCGCAGCGCGACCGAGAAGGCCCCGAACCCCACCGCCGACAGCAGCGCCGCGATGTTGCCATCCAGCGCGCCCATCGCCAGCCCTTCGCGCACCATCAGGTACATGCCGAAGACCGCAAGGCCAATGGCCGCCCAGGTCCAGGGGCGCACCTTTTCCGACAGAAGAATCCAGCCCAGGATCGCCGCCACGAAGGGTGACGCGGTGAACAGGAACACCGCATTGGCAATGGTGGTGGTCTGTATGGCATAGATCGCGCCGGCAAAGGCGAAGACGAGGCCGAACCCCCCCACAGTCCCCGCCACCCCGACCGAGCGGATCGCCCTGAGCGGCCGTCCTTGCGAGGTGACATGAATGAAGACCCAGAGGACCGGCACCATCCCGACCGATCGCCAGAACAGGATCTGCCAGACCGAGGCTTCCTCGATCTGCCGCAGACCAAGGCCCATCAGCGACCACAGGCTTCCCGCCGCCAGAACCAACGCCACGCCTTGCCCGTACCGCATGCGACCCTCCGTTCCGGCAGTGCTCGCATGGGTCGCGAACGGTGGCTGTTCCGTTCCCGACCTTTGGCGGTCAGTAGCCGCGCGCCCGGTCCACGAGATGCAGGAAAGGCTCGCCCGCCTCGCCCCGGCGGATGTTCTCGGCGATGACCCGTGCGGCTGAAAAGGCGCGGGTGTCGGCGGCGATGTGGGGGGTGACGGTGACGGAAGGGTGGGTCCAGAACCGGTGATCCTGCGGCAGGGGTTCCACCCGGAAGACATCCAGCGTGGCGTGGCCGATGTGCCCGGAGTCCAGCGCCGCCAACAGCGCCGCGTCGTCGATCAGCGCGCCGCGACCGGGGTTCAGGATCACCGCCCCCTGCGGCAGCAGCGCAAGCCGGGTGGCGTTCAGGAGGTTCTCGGTCTCGGGCGTCCTCGGCAGAAGCGTGACCACGATCTGCGCGCCGGACAGCGCTTGGGCCAGACCCTCTTCCCCATGCAGGCAGCCCGGTTTCGGCGTGCGGCTCCACCCTGTCACCGGAAAGTTCAGCGCCCGCAGGGCCGCCGCGCAGGCCGACCCGAGGGCGCCCATCCCGAGGATCGCCACCGGCCGTTCCCGTGCGAGGGGGGGGCAGGTCGGGTCCCAGACATGGCTGGGGTTCAGGATGTGGCGGTCCATCCCGATGTGGTGGCGGAGGGTGTGGCCGACCACCCATTCCACCATCCCCTCGGTCAGGCCGGGGTCGACCATCCTTGTCAGGGGCTGGGTCAGCGTGGGGTTGCCCACCACCCGCTCCACCCCCGCCCAGAGGCTGAGGACGGCCTTCGTCCGGGTGTAGGAGGTGAAGTCCTGAAGGGGAGAGGAGGGGGCGTAGACGATATAGTCGACCTCCTCTGCGGGGGCCTCGGTTACCACCGTTCCGCTGACCCCGGCCTCGGCGAGGGCCTGAGGAAGGGCGGCCTGGTATTCGGGCCAGAGGGAGGGGGCGGCGAAGAGGATGAGGGGCATGGGGCGGGCTCCGGGAGTGTCCCGGGCAGGGACAGGGGGGTCGACCAAGGGAAATCAAGGACTTGTCGGCGCGTTTTAAGGGTTCGTCAAGACTCTCCCGTGGCCGCGGCATTTGCCGCTGGCGAAGCGCCCGGATCATCGAATGATGCGTCCGGGCCGGTTTCTGCGGTCGGATCTGCGGTCAAAGCCCCGCCGTCACCGCGGCGTTGACTGCCAGCGCAAGGATACAGGTGTTGTAGAAGAACGAGGCGACGGCGTGGACCAGCACCGCGTGGCGCATCGGCCGGCTTTCCACCACGACGTCCGAGACCTGGGCGGTCATCCCGATGGTAAAGCTGGCATAAAGGAAATCGCGGGCGTCGGGTTCGCCCTTGCCCGGAAAGACCATGCCGGGGTTGGGGCCGTTCAGGGTGCCGCGATAGTGCAGGTGCGCATAGTGGAAGGCCGCCAGCACATGGACCGTCGTCCAGCCCAGCGGCAGGCTGATCAGCGCCGCGATCCGGGTGGAGACGCTGCTCGTCTCGGCATTCAGGACAAGGAAGATCGCTGTCACGCTTGTTATCACGGCCAATACGGCAAGGAAGAGGATCAGGGCCACGCCCTCATCCGATTGCGCTGCGTGTTCGCGCAACTCTGCCGGGCCGGAGACGTGGACCAGACGGAACATCAGGCCAAGATAGAGGATGAAGAACGCGTTCACCCCCGAGATCAGGCAGTTCAGGGGGGCTACTTCCTGCACCCAGGCGGCAAGCGTGACCAGAGTGCCGACCCCGAACGCCGCCAGAAAACGTCCGTGCCGTGGGGCAAGCTGCATCAGCGCGGTTCCATCATCGCGGCCGGTGGACATGGGCGCTCTGGACCAGCCCGAAGGCCACCAGCAGCACCAGCATCGCAGACCCACCATAGGACAGAAGCGGCAGCGGCACGCCCACCACCGGGGCCATGCCCATGACCATCGACAGGTTCACGGCGATGTAGAAGAAGAAGTTCGCGGCCACGCCGACGATGAGGAGGGCAGAGAAGCGGTCCCGGTTCTGGAAGGCCGCAACCAGGCAGAAGCCGATGATGAGCGCGTAAAGCCCCAGCAGCGAGAATGCCCCGAGGAAGCCGAATTCCTCGGCCAGGGTGGTGAAGATGAAATCGGTGTGCTTTTCCGGCAGGAAATTCAGGCGCGACTGGGTGCCCTGCATGAAGCCCTTGCCGCTCCATCCGCCAGAGCCAAGGGCGATCTTGGCCTGGATGATGTTGTAGCCCGCCCCCAGGGGATCGGCGCTTGGGTCGAGGAAGGTGTCGATCCGCCGGTATTGATAGTCGTGCAGAAGTTGCCAGGGCGTGCCGCGCAGGGTGAAGACGCCCACCACCGCCGCGATGCCAAGGGCGAGCACGCCGCCAAAATACCACAGGCTGACCCCGGCGGCGAACATCACCGCCGCCCCTGCGAGGATCAACAGAAGCGCGGTGCCAAGGTTGGGCTGCAACAGGACCAGGACGGTGGGCACCACGGTAAGCAGCACCGGGATCAGCACGAAAAGCGGGCGCGAGGTCTTCCGGCTGTCCAGCCAGTCGTAATAGGCCGCCAGCATCATCACGAGGGTGAACTTCATCATCTCGGACGGCTGCAGGCGGATGAAGCCAAGGTCGATCCAGCGCTGCGCGCCCATGCCGACATCGCCGAAGAATTCGACGACTAGAAGCAGGATGAACGAGATGAGGTAAGCAACCCCCGCCATGTTGCGCCAGAACCAGATCGGCACCATGGCGACGATGAACATCAGCACCATGCCGACGGCGAAACGCTCCATCTGCGGGCGGGCCCAGATGTCGAGGTTGCCCCCGGCGATGGAGTAAAGCATCAGGAACCCGACCGCCGCCACGGTGCTGACCAGCACCACCAGCGGCCAGTTCAGGTAAAGGACCTTGCGCAAGCCGACAGGGGCCTGCTTGACGCGGTATTCAAGAAAGCTCATCGCACCTACGCCCGGGTTCGGACCGGGGTTTGCCCGGTCAGCGGATCACGCAGCGGCAATTCGTTGAGCATCGTCTCGATCCGGCCTCGCTGGCTTGTCGGGTAGGCTTCCAGCGGCGGCAGACCGCCGGTCAGCGCGCGCAAGAGCACGTCGCGCCCGATCGGGGCCGCTGCGGTGGACCCGCCTCCGCCGTGTTCCACGACAACCGAGATCGCATAGCGCGGCGCGTCATAGGGCGCGTAGCCCACAAAAAGCGCATGGTCGCGCCGGTTCCAGGGCAGATCGTCGTTCGAGATCACTCCGGCCTCACGTTCTGCCGCAGTGATGTTGCGCACCTGGCTGGTGCCGGTCTTGCCCGCCATAACCAGCGTCGGCTCGACGATGCGGGAGGATTTGGCCGTGCCACGTTCGCCGTTCATCACGTCGTACATGCCCAGTCGCACCGCCGTCAGATGCTCGGGGTTGAGGGTCAGGGGCGGGGCCACGGGCGTCGGCAGTTCGCGGTCGTTGACCATGCGCACCAGACGCGGCGAGACGGCAAGGCCGCTGGCGATCCGCGCCGTCATCACCGCCAGTTGCAGCGGCGAGGTCAGGACATAACCCTGTCCGATCGAGGCGTTGATCGTGTCGCCGACCCGCCAGTCGGCCTTGTGCCGCTCCAGCTTCCAGGCCTTGTCGGGCATGATGCCTTCGGTGACCGCAGACATCGGGATGTCGAAGCGCTGGCCGAGGCCAAGCTTGCGGCCCATCTCGGCGATCTTGTCGATGCCGACCTTCTGCGCGATGTCGTAGAAGTAGACGTCGCAGCTTTCGCCAAGCGCCCGTTCCAGGCGGACGGTGCCATGACCGCCGCGTTTCCAGCAGTGAAACCGCCGATCCCCGTATTCGAGAAATCCGGGGCAGCTGACACGGGTGTCGGGGCTGATCACCCCGGCCTCCAGTGCGGCAAGGGCGGTGACCATCTTGAAGGTGGACCCCGGGGGGTAGGCGCCCGAGACGGTCTTGTTGGCCAGCGGGCGGTGGTCGTCCTCCATCAGCACGCTGTAGTTCGCATGGCTGATGCCGCGGACGAAGAGGTTCGGGTCGAACGAGGGCGCGGAAGCGGCGCAGATGATGTCGCCGCTGGTCACGTCCATCACGACGACGGCGGCACTTTCCTCGCCCAGGCGGGCCTGCGCGAAGTTCTGGACGCCCGCGTCGATGGTCAGGCGAATGTCGGTGCCGGCATCGCCATCCTCACGCTCCAGCTCGCGCATGACGCGGCCGGCAGAGTTCACCTCGATCCGCTTGGTGCCGGCGCGGCCCCGGAGGGTGTCCTCCATCCACTTTTCCACGCCGATCTTGCCGATCTGGAACTTCGGGATCTTCAGCAGCGGATCGGGGGCTTCCAGCGCCTCGAGGTCCTTGTCGCTGACCGGGCCGACGTAGCCGACGACATGGGCAAAGTCCTGATCGAGCGGGTAGAGGCGCGAGAGGCCAACCTCTGGCACCACGCCGGGCAGGGCCGGGGCGTTCAGCGCGACTTTGGAGAAGTCCTCCCAGCTCAGACGTTCGGCCACCGTCACGGGGACGAAGGCCCGCAGCGCCTTGACCTCTTCGATGCTGCGCTCCAGCTCTTCTGGGGTCATCGGGATGACGCCGGCGAGACGGCGCAGGACAAGGTCCACATCCCCCGCCGCTTCCCGCGTGATGACGACGCGGTAGTTCTGTTCGTTGGCGGCGATCAGCATGCCGTTGCGGTCCTGGATCAACCCGCGTTCGGGGGGGATCAGCCGGATGTTGATCCGGTTCTCTTCGGCCAGCAACTTGAACTCGTCAGCCTGGTCGACCTGCAGATAGCGCATCCGCACGCCCAGAACGGCGACCATGGCCGACATCGCGCCGCCGAGCATCAGGGTGCGGCGGTTCAGCGTCCGTGCCACTTCTTCGTTGTCGCGGGCGGTCCGCCTCATAGCCGTCTCCCGAAATCGTCAACCTCGCCCATCGCGGGCTTGCGCAGGTCAAGGACCAGGCGCGACAGACCCACGACCAGCGGGTAAAGCGCAATCGACCACAGATACTGCACGATGGCAAAGCCGAAGGCCGGTTGCGGCACGAAGGCCACTGCCAGCGCCAGACGGTAGGCCAGCGTCATGCCCAGCATGACCCCGGCGACCAGCATCCATTCCACCAGAAAGTTCAGCTCGCGCGTCAGGGCAATGCGCGAGCGCAGGAACTCTGTCCCGATCACGACGATGGCGGTCCAGAGGCCCGGTGGCCGCATCAGAACCAGATCCTCGACCAGCATCACGATCAGGATCATCGGCATTGGCAGGAACTCGGGGCGCCGCACGACCCAGGCGAGGATCAGGCAGATGAGAAGGTCAGGCCCCGGCAGCGCGCCCGGCGCATGGCCAAGGGGCAAAAGCCGGAGGAACAGAAGGAGGAGAGCAAGCCCGAGGAAGAGCCCGCGAAACGCCCAGTGGGCCTGGCGCCAGAAATCACCCATCGCCGGCCTCGCTGTCGGCGCCTTCCGCAAGGCCGGAGCCTCCGGCCTCGACATTGCCCCCTTCGGTCGCGGCGGGCTGAGCGCCAGCGGCGGATTCCAGGGTTTCGGCCGAGGTGTCAGGCAAAGGCGGCAGCGCTGGGGGGGCGACCAGGCTTCCGGGGTCGGTGATCGGCTCCAACTCATGGCTGCGCAGCACACGCAGGAATTCCAGCCGCTGGTAATCGGCGGCAAGCACGACGCGAAGCCGTTTGTCGGTGCCAAGGGCAACCTGACCCACCAGCAACCCCGCCGGGAACACCCCGCCGTCGCCCGAGGTGACCACGCGGTCACCGGGGCGGACCTCATCGGTGTCCTCGATGAATTCCAGGGGCGGCAGGGCCGAGTTGTCACCGCTCAGAAGCGCCTTCTGCCCCGAAGGCTGGATCGTCACCGGAATCCGGCTGTTGCTGTCGGTGATGAGGATCACCCGTGCGGTACGTTCCCCAACGCCCGAGATCCGGCCGACCAGACCGATCCCATCCATCGTGGCCCAGCCGTCACGGATGCCGTCCCGCGATCCGACGTTGAGCAGCACCGACTGCCGGAACGGGCTGCCGCTGTCAGCCATGACCACGCCGGTGACATGGGTGAATTTCGGGTCCAGCCGCACCTTGTTCAGGTCCAGCAACCGGGCGTTCTTCTGCTCCAGCTGCAGGGCGGCTTCTTTCCAGGCCTTCATCTGCTGCAGTTCGCGCTTCAACTCCTGGTTCTGTTCGTAGATCCGGGTGTAGGACTGGAAGTCGTCGATCATCCCCGCCACTGCAGTCACCGGGCGCATCGCCCAGTCAAGGTTCGGCACCACGGCGTCGATCAGGGCTGCGCGAAACCGTTCCACACGCGGGCTGTCGATCCGCCAGAGAAGAAACAGCCCCAGCAAAAGCAGGACTGAGATCCCCACGAGCAATCGGCGCAAGGGGCGCTGATACTCTTCCGGACTGGTGCGGATCTTCGCCAACGGTCAGCCTCTTCCTCGGGTCACCTGAGGGCGCGTACGCCGCCGGCTTTAGGTATCGTAGTCGATCACATGCCGAAGCTGTTTCTCGTATTCCAGCGCTTTCCCGGTTCCAAGGGCAACACAATTCAGTGACTCGTTGGCGACCGAGATCGACAGCCCGGTCTGTTCGCGCAAGGAGAGGTCAAGGTCTCCAAGCAGCGCGCCGCCCCCGGTCAGCATCACGCCGCGATCCACGATGTCGGCGGCAAGGTCCGGCGGAGTGGCTTCAAGCGCCTGCATCACCGCGTCGCAGATCTGCTGGACGGGTTCGGCCAGCGCCTCGGCGACCTGGGCCTGGTTGATCTCGGTTTCCTTCGGCACGCCGTTCAAGAGGTCGCGGCCCCGGATGGTCATGCTGGCGCCGCGCCCGTCGTCAGGCATCCGCGCCGTGCCGATGGAGGTCTTGATCCGCTCGGCCGTGCTTTCGCCGATCAGAAGGTTCTGGTGACGGCGCAGGTAGTTCACGATCGCCTCGTCCATCCGGTCGCCACCGACGCGGACCGAACGGGCGTAGACGATGTCGCCGAGGGAAAGGACCGCGACCTCGGTGGTGCCGCCGCCGATGTCGACGACCATGTTGCCGGTCGGTTCGGTGATTGGCATCCCCGCCCCGATGGCCGCCGCGATGGGCTCGGCGATCAGCCCGGCGCGCTTGGCCCCGGCGGACAGGACCGACTGCCGGATGGCGCGCTTTTCGACCGGGGTCGCGCCGTGCGGGACGCAGACGATGATCTTGGGCTTGCTGAAGGTGGAGCGTTTGTGGACCTTGCGGATGAAGTGCTTGATCATCTCCTCCGCCGCCTCGAAGTCGGCGATGACACCATCGCGCATCGGGCGGATCGCCTCGATCGTGCCGGGGGTGCGGCCCAGCATCAGCTTGGCATCCTCACCCACCGCAAGGACGACTTTCTTGCCGTCCTTCACATGGTAGGCCACGACCGAGGGTTCGTTCAGCACGATGCCCTTGCCTCGGATGTAGACCAGAGTGTTCGCCGTGCCGAGGTCGATCGCCATGTCCGATGAAAAGAGGCTCGAGAAAATCGACATTAAGGGTCCCTACGTGCAAGCAGCCGCGCAAGCGGCATTGACCCGGCGACTCAAGGTCGAAGGCGGGCGCCTTCATATAAGGACCTGTGCTGGGGAGCGAAAGGTCTTGTAGCACAGCGCGCGGCGGCCCGCTTACACAATCGCTTGCTTGCAGAATTCTGCGGATTTTCCGGGTTCAGGGCGATAAATGGTGGTGGGAATTGATGTTATCAAACCTTAGCCCAACGAAGCGGCGGGGTTGGCTTGAAAAGGGGCGGAAAATGGCAGGTGTTTCGGGACGTCTGGCGCTGGTCACAGGGGCCGGATCGGCGGGGGGAATCGGCTTTGCCATCGCCCGGGTGCTGGTTGCCGGGGGCGCCCGGGTCTGCATCACCGCAACCAGCCCCCGCATCCATGACCGCGCGGCGGAGCTTGGCTGCACGGCCCATATCGCCGACCTTACGGACCCCGCGCAGGTGTCGGCGCTCTTTGCAGCCGTCGGGCCGGTGGAGGTCCTGGTGAACAACGCGGGCATGGTGCAGACCGGCAAGGACATCGACCGCCAGCCCCTTGCGGGCTGGAGCGACAGCGCCTGGGCGCATCACATGGCGCTGAACATCAACACCACGTTCCACTGCTGCCGCGCGGCGCTGCCGGGGATGGCCACGCGCGGATATGGGCGGATCGTCAACATCAGTTCTGTCACCGGGCCGGTGGTTACCATCGACGGCAGTTCCGCCTATGCCACCGCCAAGGCGGCCATCACCGGCATGACCCGGTCCATCGCCCTGGAGTACGGGCGCCACGGCATCACCTGCAATGCGGTGCTGCCGGGCTGGATCGCCACCGAAAGCTCTTCGGACGCAGAGATCCAGGCCGGCACGCGCACCCCTGCGGGCCGTCCCGGCACCCCGGAGGAAGTGGCGGCCTGCGCAGTTTTCCTGGGCTCGGCAGAGGCGTCCTACGTCACCGGCGCGATGCTGGTTGTGGACGGCGGCAATACGCTGCAAGAGATGAAAGGATGACCGACCTTTCCTTCCTTCCCGGCGTTCCCGCCGATGCAGTGCTGGCGGCGCTTGGCCATCTGCCCGGCAGCGATCTTGACAGCCCCGATTCCTCCTCGGCCCTTGTGGCCAATACCTTTGGCTGGTTTCTGGACCGCCCGCGCCAGTTGCTGCCGTTTCCCGGCGTGCCGATGGGGCTGCCGGAAACGGTGGAGCTGGGCGTGGAAGTGCAGTTGCCGATGCGGGGCGTCCGCCATCCAAGGGTGGATGCCGTCGTGACCACGCCGACGACGCTGGTCGGGATCGTGTCGAAGCGCTACCAGCCGTTCCGTCCGGCCAAGGTGACTGCCTTCACGGAGCCCTTTGACGGCCGCGACTGGGGTCCCGGCATGGCCCGCTATGGCGCGTTGCGCAAGGCTCTGGCGGCTGGCCAGCAGACCTGTCGCCACCTCGATGCGGTGACGCTGGTGAAGCAGGCCTATGCGCTGCGGACCCAGGCGGTGAAACGCGCGCGGGGGGCGGTGCTGGTCTACCTTCATGCCGAGCCGCAGAACTGGGCGAATGGCAAGCCGGTGGACACCAAGGCCATCTCGCGCCACCGGACCGAGGTCGCCACCTTTGCCCGCGCCGTGAAGGGCGATGACGTGACCTTTGTGGCACTGACCTGGGCCGAGCTTCTGGGCCAATGGTCAAAGACCCCGGCGCTGGTCGCCCATACGGCGGCTGTGAGGGGCTGGTTCGGCGGGCTGTGAGGCGGGCCTAGCCGCACTCGCAGACCGACGCGCCGACCGTGATAGGGGTCGCCGCATTGCTATCGGCCCGCCCGTGCACCCGGTCCTGCAGATCGTCGCGCGTCAGCCCCATGTCAGCGAGGAGCCTGTCGTCCAGCCGCCGCAACTGCACCAGTGCGCCCTCGGTAGCCCACCACCGTTTCAATTCATTCCACATGGCCGCCTCCATTTCCTGAAAGCCCCTTTTGCCACTCAGTCGTTTCTGCGATAATCCGACATTATCCTAATAGCGTTTGAAGTGAGGCTAATGAATGCGTGGTAGTGACTTCTCCGAGCTTCGGGCCTTTGCAGCCGTGATCCGGCACGGGACGTTCACCCGGGCGGCGCAGCACCTTGGCCTGTCGCCTTCAGCACTCAGCCAGTTGATCCGCAGCCTTGAGGACCGCCTTGGCCAGCGCCTCCTTAACCGAACCACCCGCAGCGTGGCGCCCACTCATGCCGGGCAGGCGCTTGCTGAACGCCTGCTGCCGGTCCTGGACGATCTGGATGGGGTAGTCGACAGCGCCTTTGCCGCAGGGGGAGAGGTGTCCGGCCCCCTGCGCCTGAACGTCGTCACGGTGGCCATGACCGGGCTTGCGCTGATGGTGCCAGGGTTTCTGGCCCGCTACCCCCGCGTCACGCTTGAGGTTGAGGCGAATGACGCCCTTGTCGATATCGTGGCGCGGGGCTTCGATGCGGGCATCCGCCTTGCCGAACGGCTGGAAGGCGACATGATCGCGGTCCCCTTCGGCGGCCCCTTGCGGATGGCCGTCGTGGCAGCACCTGCCTATCTGGCAGGACGGACGCCCCCGCAGCATCCCCGCGATCTGGAGCGGCACGACTGCCTCGTCTCGCTCGCCCCGTCGACCGGGACCCCTTACCGGTGGGAGTTCGACAAGGACGGGGTCGAGCTTCGCGTTCTGGTCACGGGCCGGTTGATCGGGTCGGATCTGCGGCTTCGCCTTGCAGCCTGCGCGGCGGGCCTCGGGATCGGCTATTTCTTTGAAAGCGAGGTGATCGACCTTCTGGCATCGGGCGTGTTGGTGCGGGTGCTGGACGACTGGACGCCACCGTTTTCCGGCGCGCATCTTTACTATCCCAGCCGCCGCAACCCGCCGCCGCCCTTGCGCGCCTTCATCGACCACTTTCAGGGGCTGGCGCGGGGTAAGTGACCCCGCGCCGGGCCGTCATTCGCCGTGATAGCTGACGGTTTTCACATCCTCGCCCGGGGCGGTCTTTTGCCGGCGGATGATCAGGCGGTTCAGGGCGTTGATATAGGCCTTGGTGGAGGCCACGATCGTATCGGTATCGGCGGAGGAGCCGGTGACGATGCGACCGTCTTCCTCCAGCCGGACCGAGACCGTGGCCTGTGCGTCGGTGCCTTCGGTCACGGCGTTGACCTGATAGACCTGCAGCCGGGCCTTGTGCGGGAAAAGCATCTTCACGCACATGAAGGCCGCATCCACCGGCCCGTCGCCGGTGGCGTCGATATGGTGATCGACCCCGTCGATGGTCAGGATCATGTCGGCCTCTTGCGGGCCTTCGGTGCCGCAGATCACCCGCAGCTTCTTGAGCTGCAGGAACTCGTAGGCGTCGTTGGTCTGCTCGTCGCTGACCAATGCGATGAGGTCGTCGTCGTAGACTTCCTTCTTGCGGTCGGCCAGCGCCTTGAAGCGCACGAAGACATCGTTCAGCTGGTTGTCGGCAAGGTCGAAGCCGAGGTCCTTCAGCTTGGACCGCAGCGCCGCGCGGCCCGAATGCTTGCCCATCGTGATGTTCGCCTGCGAAAGGCCGATGTCTTCGGGCCGCATGATCTCGAAGGTCTGGACGTTCTTGAGGACGCCATCCTGGTGGATGCCGCTTTCGTGCAGGAAGGCGTTCTTGCCGACGATGGCCTTGTTGAACTGGACCGGAAATCCCGACACCTGGGACACCCGACGCGAGAGGTTCATGATCTTGGTCGTGTCGATGCCGGTCTGGAACGGCAGGATGTCGTTGCGGACCCGCATGGCCATCACGACCTCTTCCAGCGCGGTGTTGCCCGCGCGTTCGCCAAGGCCGTTGATCGTGCATTCGATCTGCCGCGCGCCCGCCTCCACCGCGGCGAGGGCGTTGGCGGTCGCCATGCCAAGGTCGTTGTGGCAGTGGGTGGCAAAGACGATCGTGTCGGCGCCGGGGACACGGTCGAGAAGCATCCTGATGATCTTGGCCGATTCCATCGGGTAGGTGTAGCCGACGGTATCGGGGATATTGATCGTGGTGGCACCGGCCTTGATCGCGATTTCCACGACACGGCAGAGATAGTCATGTTCGGTGCGGGTCGCGTCCATCGGCGACCACTGGACGTTGTCGCAAAGGTTGCGGGCGTGGGTCACGGTGTCGTGGATCCGCTCCGCCATCTGGTCCATGTCGAGGTTCGGGATTGCCCGGTGCAAGGGCGAGGTGCCGATGAAGGTATGGATCCGCGGAGAGCGGGCGTGTTTCACCGCCTCCCAGCAGCGGTCGATGTCCTTGACGTTGGCGCGGGCGAGGCCGCAGATCGTGGAGGTCTTCGCACGTTTCGAGATCTCGGAGACGGCGGCGAAGTCCCCCTCCGAGGCGATGGGGAAGCCCGCCTCGATGATGTCGACGCCCATCTCGTCCAGAAGGGTGGCGATCTCCAGCTTTTCCTCATGCGTCATGGTTGCGCCGGGGGATTGTTCGCCGTCGCGCAAAGTGGTGTCGAAGATGACGACCTTGTCTTGTCTGGTCATGGGTCTGATCCTTGTTTCTTAGCCTGAGAGCCTTGGGCGCTGGTCACCTCTGAGCGGTCGCGCCCGGGGGCACGCTCAGAGGCGGCTAAGAAGGAGGAGGCCAAGGAAGGGCGCGGGGCGGATCGCCCCGGTGGCTGCATGGATATGGCGGTCCCTGGTCATGGGGGGATCATACGGGGGAAATCGGCGAAGGGAAGGGGTTTTCCTGACGGCGGTGGCGGGTTGGGGGGGGTCGGGGACCCCCCCCAACCCCGGGCCGGGGCGGGGGGGGGGGGGGGGGG
>JANPJZ010000121.1:0-6515 GCA_031425795.1 Rhodobacter sp.
GGGGTATTTTCTAAGGGCAGCCCCTGGAAAATAGACCACCGATTGGATTTGGATGCCCTAACTGGCCCATCTCCTTGGATCTCGGAAAGGGTTGCCCGTCACGGCAACCCTTTCTCTATTTCGCCCCTTCGCATAGCTTGCCCGAATGCTGCACGTCACCGAAAACCTGTCCATCGCCGAATGGGAACTGTCCGAAAGCTTCATGCGGGCGTCGGGACCTGGCGGGCAGAACGTCAACAAGGTCTCGACCGCCGTCGAACTGCGGTTCGAGGCGGATCGCTCGCCGCATCTGGCCCCGGGCGTCAAGGCGCGGCTGAAGAAACTGGCCGGGCGGCGCTGGACGACCGAGGGTGCCATCGTCCTGCAGGTCGAGGACACCCGCAGCCAGGCCCAGAACCGCGAGATCGCGCGCGAGCGGCTGGTCGAACTGATCCGGGCGGCTTTGGTCGCCCCGAAACGCCGGATCGCCACCAAGCCCACGCTTGGCAGTCAGCGCCGCCGCATCGCCGCCAAGACCCAGCGGGGCGAGGTGAAGACCCTGCGCGGCAAGATCGGTGACGAGGAATGATCGCGGCCCTTGCGGCCGAGGCTGCGGCGCATTGGAACGGCAGCCTGACCCGCCTGCTGCGCGACCGTGAGAATGTGGTCTACGAGATGGCCTTGCCGACAGGCCGCGCCGCGTTGCGGTTGCACCGGCAGGGCTATCAAAGCGAAGCCGCAATCGCGTCAGAGCTTTGGTGGTGTGACGCCCTGGCCCGCGCGGATGTGCCGGTCCCGGCGGCCCTGCCATCGCAGGATGGGGCAATGCTGGTCACGCTTTCGAACGGCCGCCATGCTTCGGCCATCGCCTGGCTCGAGGGCGAGGCGCTGGGCGAGGCGGGGCAGCCCTTTCACCGCCCGCTGACACAGACCCTTGATCTGCACCACGCGCTTGGCGCGGTGCTTAAACGGCTGCACCACACGACGGATGGCCTGTCGTTGCCGGAAGGATTTACCCGCCCCCGCTGGGATATTGCCGGGCTGGTCGGCGATACCCCGTTCTGGGGCCGATTCTGGGACCACCCTGCCGCCACCCCGGACCAGCGTTCAGCCCTGATCCGCGCCCGCGATGCGCTGCGAGAGCGGCTGGCGGGCGATCAGGGCCTGATCCATGCCGACGTGCTGCGCGAGAATGTGCTGGTCGATGGCCCGGCCGTGTCGCTGATCGACTTTGACGACAGCGGCTTCGGCTTCAGGCTCTACGACCTCGGCACGGTCCTGAGCCAGAATCTGTACGAACCGGCCTATCCGGCGATCCGCGATGCTGTGATGGCCGGCTATGGCACCCGTGACACCGCGATGGTCGAGGCGTTCACCTTGGCGCGGACCCTCGCCTCGGTCGGCTGGACGATGCCCCGTCTGGCGGTCAATGATCCGATCCACCGCAGCCATCTCGCCCGCGCGGTGATGTGGGCCGGGCGCGTGCTGGGCTAGACCACGACCTCCAGCGAGGGTTGCATGCCCACCCCGAACACCCGCTTGTAGCGTTCGATCTCGTCGGCCGGGCCCATTGCCTTGGCAGGGTTGTCCGACAGCTTGACCGTTGGCCTGCCGTTCGCGCTTTGCGCCTTGCAGACCAGGCTGAACGGGGCCAGCGCGTCGCCCTCCACCAGCCCGCGAAAGTCGTTCGTCAGCATCGTTCCCCACCCGAAGGAGACCTTTACCCGGCCACGGAACCGGGCGTGCAATTCCTCGATCTTGTCGACATCCAGCCCGTCCGAGAAGATGACCAGCTTTTGCCGTGGATCCTCGCCCCGGTCCTGCCACCAGCGGATCGCGATTTCCGCCCCGGTCGCGGGATCACCGCTGTCGATGCGGATGCCGGTCCAACTGGCCAGCCAGTCCGGCGCGTTCTTCAGGAAGCCTTCAGTGCCATAGGTGTCGGGCAGGATGATGCGCAGGTTGCCGTCATGCTCCTCCTGCCAGTCGGCCAGCACACGGTAGGGGGCTTGGCGCAGCTCTTCGTCCGTATCGGCCAAAGCACTGTAAACCATTGGCAATTCGTGCGCGTTGGTGCCGATGGCCTCGATGTCGCGGGTCATCGCGATCTTGCAGTTCGAGGTGCCGGTGAACTTAGGCCCCAACCCCTCCTGCATCGCCTGCACCGCCCAGTCCTGCCAGAGAAAGCTGTGGCGCCGCCGTGTGCCGAAATCGGCGATCCTGAGGCCGTCGATCCGGCGCAACCGCTCGATCTTTTCCCAGGCCCGGGTCATCGCGCGGGCGTAGAGAACCTGGAGCTCGAAGCGGCCCATGTCGTTCAGGACGGCACGCGAGCGCAGCTCCATTATCACCGCCAGCGCCGGGATCTCCCACAGCATCACCTCGGGCCAGGCGCCTTCGAAGGTCAGCTCGAACTGGCCGTCACGCTTTTCCAGGTGGTAGGCGGGCAGGCGCAGGCCCTCGAACCACTCCATGAAATCCGGCCGGAACATCTGCCGCTTGCCGTAGAAGGTGTTGCCGCGCAGCCAAGTGCTTTCGCCACGGGTCAGGGACAGCGTGCGGACATGGTCAAGCTGCTCGCGCAGTTCGCCTTCGTCGATCAGGTCCGCCAGGCGGATCCTGGACGACCGGTTGATCAGCGTGAAGGCCACGTTGGTTTCCGGCTTGTTGCGGAAAATGGACTGGCACATCAACAGCTTGTAAAAATCGGTGTCGATCAGCGACCGCACGATCGGGTCGATCTTCCATTTGTGGTTCCAGACGCGAGTGGCGATATCGACCATGCTCAGGCCTCCACTGCGACGCCGGCGTCGCGCATCTGCGACAGGGCGTCGGCCAGGCTTCCGTTAAGGTCGATGGCCCTGCAGGCGCCTTCCAGCACGCTGGCCTTGAACCCGAGACGCGCCGCGTCCAGTGCGGAATAGGCGACGCAGTAGTCGGTCGCGAGGCCGACGAAGGTCAGGTGGGTCGCCCCCCGGCTGCGCAGGTAACCCTCAAGACCCGTGGCGGTGCTGCGGTCATTCTCGAAGAAGGCGGAATAGCTGTCGATCTCGGGTCGAAAGCCTTTGCGGACAATCAGTTGCGCTGGGTCTGTCCGCAGGTCCCGGTGGAAAGCCGCGCCATCGGTGCCTTGCACGCAATGGGCGGGCCAGAGGACCTGGGGGCCGTAGGGCATGGTCGTCATGCTGAACGGCTCCGCGCCTGGATGGTTGGCAGCGAAGGAGGCGTGGGTGGCGGGGTGCCAGTCCTGGGTCAGGATGACGGTGGCAAAATCGGCCATCAACCCGTTGATCCGCAGAATGATTTCTTCCCCACCGGCCACGGCGAGCGCTCCACCGGGGCAAAAGTCATTCTGCACGTCGATGACGATCAGGGCGTCGCTGGCGGGTTTCATCCTGGCCTCCCGGACTATTGCCTCCTTGCGTAAGTGTGGGGGGCGGGGGCGTCAAGCGATGTGCTTGAAATCCGTGACGCTTCGGTGCAGGGAACGGCCATGCTGATCGTTGCCGCACTCTACCAGTTCACCCGGCTTCCCGACCCGGCCGCCTTGCGTTCCGGGCTTTTGGAGACCTGTCTCGCCAATGGGGTGAAGGGATCGCTGCTGCTTGCGCCCGAGGGGATCAACGGCACCATCGCCGGGACGCGTGCGGGGGTGGATGTCGTGCTTTCAGCGATCCGCGCGCTGCCAGGGTGTGCGGGGCTGGAGTGGAAGGAAAGTCTTGCCGGATCAATGCCTTTCGGCCGGATGAAGGTGCGGCTGAAGCGCGAGATCGTGACGATGGGCCAGCCTGACGTGGACCCTTTGGCGCGTGTGGGAAACTATGTGCGGCCCGCCGAGTGGAATGCGCTGATCTCTGACCCCGACACCGTGGTGATCGATACGCGGAACGACTACGAAGTGGCGATCGGTACGTTTCAGGGTGCGGTTGACCCGGGCACGCGGGCCTTTGGCGAGTTTCCGGCGTGGTGGGAGGCAAACCGGGACAGGTTCGCCGGCAAGCGGGTGGCGATGTTCTGCACCGGGGGTATCCGCTGCGAGAAGTCGACGAATTACCTTCTGGGTCAGGGCCTTGACGAGGTCTATCACCTGAAGGGCGGGATCCTGAGATATCTGGAGGAGGTGCCGGAGGCCGAAAGCCTATGGCAGGGGGAGTGCTTTGTCTTTGATGACAGGGTGTCGGTCGGACACGGGCTTGTGCCCGGGGGACTTGCAAGCTGCGGTGCCTGCCGGAGGCCGGTGACCGAAGCGGAGCAACGGCATCCGGACTACGAGGCCGGTGTGTGCTGCCCGGCCTGTGTGACCGAATATTCACAAACCGACCGGTCCAGATTCCGCGAACGCCAACACCAGATGTTGTTGGCCAAAGCGCGCGGTTCGCGACATATGGGGTCTTAGGCCGCCTTGTCGGCCAGCATGTCCCGCACCATCGGGATGACCCGTTCACCATAAAGCCGGATGCAGGTCATCAGGTCGCCATGCGGCACGGGGCCGGTGGAATATTTCATGTCGAAGCGCTGGATGCCGAGGGTCTGAACCGTCTTGGCGATCTTCCGCGCCACGGTTTCGGGCGAGCCCACGTAAAGCGCTCCGTGTTGCACCTCGGCGAGGAACTTCTCGCGGGTGACGGGGGGCCAGCCACGCTCACGCCCGATACGTCCGAACATGTCGGCGTAATGGGGCCAGAGCTTTTCCTGGGCGATTTCATCGGTTTCCGCGACGAAGCCGGGGGAGTGGACGCCGACGGGGCGGATCGGCTTGCCAAGCTGCGCGCAGGCGCGGTGGTAGAGGTCGATGTAAGGGGCGAAGCGGGCGGAATCGCCGCCGATGATCGCCAGCATCAGCTGCAGGTCGTGCCGCACCACACGCACCACGCTTTCCGGGCTGCCGCCGACGCCGACCCAGACGGTCATGCCATCCGGCCCCAGCTGAGGAAAAACCCGCTGGTTTTTCAACGGGCTGCGCGTCTCGCCCGACCAGGTGACGGTCGGGTTGCGGGTGAGTTGGGCGAAGAGGTCCAGGCGTTCCTCGAACAGCTGCTCATAGTCGTTCAGATCCTGCCCGAAGAGCGGGTAACTTTCGGTAAAGGATCCGCGCCCGAGGATCGGCTCGGCCCGGCCGTTCGAGACGGCGTTGAGGGTTGAAAAGCGCTGGAAGACGCGGACGGGATCGTCGGTGGAGAGCACGGTCACGGCGGTGCCAAGCTTGATGCGCCTGGTGCGGCCGGCGATGGCGGCCAGCACGATCTCGGGCGCAGAGATGGCGAAATCGTCTCGGTGATGTTCACCCAAGCCGATGAAATCGATGCCGATTTCGTCGGCGAGCGTGGCCTGGTCCAGCACCTCGCGCAGGACGATGTCCATCGATTGCGGTTGGCCGTCCGGGCCGTGGGTAACGTCACCGAAGGTGTCGAGGCCGAGGGAAACATGGGTCATGGGATGCTCCTTTGGCCTGTAAGGTAGGGACCGGGTGACGACAAATGAATGCGGAAATTCGAGAGAGGCTTGGTTCAGGGACGCACGGTGACGGCCAAACCCTTGCGGGCGCTGGGTTAAGTGGCCGGGGTTGGCCCCTGGCGGCAGTCTGCGATGCGTCTGGCAGACGTATGGCAAGCGGCCATACGCAGGGCGTGGCCCGGTGCGATTAACCATGGCGGCGAATCGGAGCGGTGGGGCAGGGTGGGGGGAAAGGAGAAGGAAATGTCATCACCGGAGCGACTGGCCATCGACATGGGTCTGGATATCCCGGACTTCGACCTCATGGGCTATTACGGTGCCGATTACGGCACGATGAAGCCATTTCACCGGGTGGGCAGCCTGTTGTTCCTGTCGGGCCATGTGGCGCAGATCGGAGCGGAGATCACCCACAAGGGGCGGCTTGGGGCGGATGTGACCTGCGCAGAGGGCTATGACGCCGCGCGGCGCACCGGGCTGAATGTGCTCGGCGGCATCCGGCAGGCGGTGGGGTCGCTTGACCGCGTGAAGGGGATCGTGCGGAGCCTGAACTTCGTCGTCTGCACGCCGGACTTCGAGGAGGTGCACAAGGTGTCCTCGGGCCTGTCGGATCTGTTCGTCGAGGTGTTCGGGCCGGAGCGGGGCCTTGGCGGGCGAGCGACAATCGGGGTGATGGCGCTGGCGGGCGGGGTCTGCTTCGAGACCTGGGTGACGGTCGAGGTTGATTGAGGGCTGCGCGCCCCGGGCCGGCGGGGGGGGGGGGGGGGGGGGGGGGGGGGGGGGGGGGGGGGGGGGGGGGGGGGGGGGGGGGGGGGGGGGGGGGGGGTGGGGGGGGTTGGGGGGTTGGGCGGGGGGGTGGGGGGGGGGGGGGGAGTCGGGGTCAGCGGCGCTGGCGGGGTCGAACTTACGCCGCCGCCTCCGCCTCCGCCGCCACAGGCCGAGAGGACCAGCATCAAGCTGCAGGCGGTCGAACCCAAAAGTGCCCTGTTCATCGGTCGAACCCTTCGCGCGGCAGCGGTAAGTTAATGAGTTATCGGGCTTTTATATGCCTGATCATTCCTTTCGTTTTGCTGAAAGACGGAACC
>JANPJZ010000122.1:0-5734 GCA_031425795.1 Rhodobacter sp.
GGCCGTCACCTGGTTGCCCGCAACCTCGATCCCGTTGAAGCCGCGCCCCAGACGCACCACCACGGCCCGGATGCCGCCATCGCGCACGATGAGGTTCGATCCCACACCCATCGGAAACACCGGAATGGCCGGATCAAGCGCGGCAAGAAATGCGGCAAGGTCCGCCTCGTCCACAGGCTGAAACAGCCAGTCCGCAGGCCCCCCCACCCGAAGCCAGGTCAGGTCGGCCAGCGGGCGGTTCGGGGTCAGCGTTCCGCGAGGGGTGGGAAGATCGGCGCACATAGGCGCGTTCTGCTGCCCTTTGGCGCATCACGCAAGGGGGTTTGCCCTACCCCTTGCGCCGCCCGGCCAGCGCCAACCCCAAAAGCCCGCCCGCAACTGCCGGCCCCGCGAAGATCAGCGCCACAATCGCGGCCCAAAGGGGGTCATGACCTGCCGTTCCGGTCGACCGCCAGAGCTGGACCGCGACGGCAAGCATGGCAAGAACCGGGATCAACAGCCCGCGCGACCGGCCATAGCGCCGCGCCGCCGCCCAAGTCAGCAGCGCGGACAAGACCGCTGCCCCTAGGCCAAGCGCCAGAAGGTACAGGATCAGCTTGTCGTCGATGCCATCCATTGCCTAGCCCAGATGTCGGCGCAGCCAGCGCCAGAAATAGATGACCGGCCAGCGCAAGACCGAGGCTGCCGCCGCTAGGATCACCATCCCCAGGATCGGCCCGCCCTCCCACGTCACCCAACCAAGAAGCGGCACACCGATGGCGATCAGCACATAGGCCGCCCGCCAGTGATAGTCGCGGGAGGGGAACATCGCGATCACATTCGCCGCAACCAGCCAGAGCAGGCACAACGACAGCGGCAGGATCACTTTTCCAGCTCCTTCGGCAGCGGAGCGGGGCGTCCCAGCGCCCGCCTCGCGAAGTAGAGAAGCGGATTGCGGAACATCGACAGAAAGGCAAAGAGGCCGATGGCCAGCCAGATCCAGCCATGCACCCAGCCGATCCAGACCAGCAGTATCGGTGCCGCGATCAGCAGGGTAATCCCCGGCAGCATCTGCCGCCGCATCGGCAACATCGCCGTGATGGCCGAAGCCAGCACCCACAGGCAGCCCAGGATCAGTGGCGCACTCACCGGCCCACCCGGGCCAGAATCCCCCGCCGCCCCACAAGCCTTCGCAGGAAAGCCGTGCGCCTCATGCCGCCTGGCCCATCAACCTGGCGGGCAGCGCGTTCGCCCAGGCGGAAATCGTGCCCGCCCCAAGGCAGACGACCATATCCCCCGGCCGCGCCTGTTCCCTGACCAGGCGTGCAAGGTCCGCCTCGTCCAGCAGCGCACGGGCATGGCGGTGGCCGTGGGCGATCAGCCCCGCCACCAGATCGTCGCGACTGGCACCGGGGATCGGGTCCTCGCCAGCCGCATAGACATCGGCGATTGCGACGACGTCGGCCTCGTTGAAGCAGAGGCAGAATTCCTCGAACAGGCTTGACAGGCGGGTATAGCGGTGGGGCTGGTGGACCGCGATGATCCGCCCTTTCGTCGCCTGCCGTGCGGCCTTCAGCACGGCGGCGATCTCTACCGGGTGATGCCCGTAATCGTCGATGATCGTGACGCCATTGACCTCGGCCACCTTGGTGAAGCGGCGGTTCACCCCTGCAAACCCGGCCAGCGCCTCGCGGATCTCCTCGCGCTTCATCCCCAGATGTCGCGCCACGGCGACCGCCGCCAGCGCGTTGCTGACGTTATGATCCCCCGGCATCGGCAGCGTGCAGCCCTCGATCACCGCCTCCTCGCCCTGCAGCGCCACGTCGAAATGCGCCACGCCGTTTTCATAGGTCAGGTTCTGCGCCCGCACGTCAGCCTGCGCGTTGAACCCGAAGGTCACCACGCGGCGGTCGGTCAGCTTGCCGACGAGGGCCTGCACCTCGGGATGGTCGGTGCAGCACACCGCGAGGCCGTAGAACGGGATGTTGGAAACGAAGTCGAGGAATCCCTTTCGCAGCGCGTCGAACGTCCCCCAATGCTCCATGTGCTCGGGGTCGATGTTGGTCACGATGGCAATCGTCGCGGGCAGGCGGTTGAAGCTGCCGTCGCTTTCGTCCGCCTCGACCACCATCCACTCCCCCGCCCCGGCCCGCGCGTTCGAGCCGTAGGCATGGATCACGCCGCCGTTGATGACCGTCGGATCGAAGCCGCCCTTGTCAAGCAAGGTCGCCACCATCGTCGTCGTCGTCGTCTTGCCATGGGTCCCGGCCACGGCGATGTTCGACCGCAGCCGCATCAGTTCCGCCAGCATCTCGGCCCGGCGCACCACGGGCAGCTTGCGCCGGCGGGCTTCCTCAAGCTCCGGGTTGCCCCGCTTGATCGCAGAAGAGATCACAACGACCGAGACAGCGTCGCCGATGTTCGCCGCCGCCTGGCCCTCGAAAAAGGTCGCCCCCAGCCTGACCAGCCGGTCGGTGATCTTCGATGCCTTCGCGTCTGACCCCTGCACCTGGTAGCCGAGCGTGATCAGCACCTCGGCGATGCCGCTCATCCCGATCCCGCCGATGCCGACGAAGTGGATTGGCCCAAGCTCCAGCGGAAGTTTCGTCGCTGCGTTCATGATGCGTCTCCGCCCAACTGTTCCACCAATGCGACCAGCCGCGCCGTCGCATCAGGCTTGCCTTCGCCCAGCGCCGCGCGCGCCATCGTCTCGGCTTTCGCCGGGTCTTCAAGGATCGCGGCGATTTGGCCTGCAAGGGCCTGCGCGTCAAGCGCCATTTCTTGCAGCACGACAGCCGCGCCCGCCTCGACCAGACCTTTGGCGTTCGCCGTCTGATGGTCCCCCGTAGCCGCCGCGAAGGGGATCAGGATCGCTGGCCGCCCGATGACGCTTATGTCCGCCACGGACGAGGCACCCGAGCGGCTGATGACAAGTTGCGATTCGGACAGCCGGCGCGGAATATCGTCAAAGAACGGCGCAATCTCGGCCCGCACTCCCGCCGCCTCATAGGCTGCAGCCGCTCGCGCCGCGTCCTCGTCGCGTGCCTGGTGCGCGACACGCAGGTTTGCGCGCAACCCTTCGGCAAGCAGGGTCACCGCCGCGGGCACCACGTCCGACAGGACTCGCGCACCCTGGCTGCCGCCGATCACAACCATCGACATCGGGTAATCCCCCGGCGGAATGTACGGGGCCGCCGCCCGGTCCAGCACCGTCTGCCGCACCGGATTGCCCGTCGGCTCACCCGTCACTCCGCCGGGCAGTGCCGTGGGCCAGGTGCCGCAGGCGATCTTGTGGACGCGAGAGGCGAAGATCTTGTTCACGCGCCCCAGCATACCGTTCTGCTCATGGATCATCCGGGGCCGCCGCAGCACCCAGGCTGCCGACAAGGCCGGGATCGAGGGATAGCCCCCGAACCCCACCACCACCGCCGGCCGGTCGCGCAGCTGCGAGATCAGCGCCGCAACCATGCCGCCCGCGATCCGGAAAGGTGCCGCAAGTTTTGCAGCTACCCCGCCCCGCGCGAAGGTGGCGCTGGCCACCCGCTCCACCTTCACCGCATCGGGAAAGCCGCCCGCATAGCGTGCGCCCCGGTCGTCGGTGGAGAGCTTGACCCGCCAGCCCCGCGCCAGCATCGCCTCGGCCAGTGCCTGGGCCGGAAACATGTGCCCCCCGGTGCCGCCAGCGGCGATCAGCAACAGCTTCGCCGTCATCGGCCAACCCTTGCGCCAAAGGCGAAGTGCGCCTTCCGTCCCGCCTCGTGGGGAAAGGTTGGGGCGTGGGGGGCCATGCGGAAAATGACCTTTCCCCGCATCAGCGACCCCGCCGGAAGACGTCGCTCATCTGGCCCCGGGGCCGCGACCGGGTCAGCGCCAGCAGCATCCCCATCGTGATCCCCGCTGCGATGACGGACGAGCCGCCGTAGCTCACGAAAGGCAGCGTCATGCCCTTGGCCGGCAGCAGTCGCACCGCAACACCCATGTTGATCATCGCCTGAACGCCGAAGATGCAGGCCATCCCGGCCCCCGCCAACCGCGCGAACGGGTCGCGCTCTGCCAGCAGCCGCCCAAGGGATCGCACCACGATCACCCCGTAAAGCACCAGGATGAACAAGACGAGGATCAGACCGTATTCCTCGGCCGCGACGGCAATGATGAAGTCGGTATGCGCATCCGGGAGCGACCATTTCACCTGGCCCTCGCCCACACCCACGCCGAAGAACCCGCCCTCCTGGATCGCGTTGGCCGCATAGCCAAGCTGGGTGCGCGGGTCCACGTCGGGCGAAAGGAACCCGTCGATGCGTCGCGCGAAGTGTTCGCTGGATTCGTAGAACGCCAGCCCAGCCACTCCGACGATGCCGCCAACCACCACAATCAGCGTCATCGGGGCACCGCCGACGAAATAGATCACCCCCCAGACGAACACGATCAGTGCCGACTGGCCAAAATCCGGCTGCATCGCGAGGAAGGCCACGATGACCAGCGTAAGCGCGAAGGAAATCGTCTTGCCCGGGGGTCCGTTCAGGTCCTGCGACGCGGCGATCAGCCAGGCCACCACGATGACAAAGCCGGGTTTGAGGAACTCGGACGGCTGGATGCTGGCGAACCCGAAGGAAAACCACCGCACCGCGCCCTTGCCGAAATCGGTGCCGAATAGCGGCAGCAGCATCAGCGCCAGCATCGCAACCGCAAAGCCCATGACCCCGATCCGCCGCACCATCGCCGGCGACATCATCGAGATGCCGATCATCACGACCAGCGCCACACCGCCGAAGAACGCCTGCCGCTGCACATAGTAGAACGGCTCCAGCCCGTTGCGTGTGGCAAGCGGAACCGAAGCGGCCAGTCCCAGCAGCAGCCCCATTCCAAACAGCACGAAGACCGAGGTCAGCGTCCATTTGTCGATCGTCCGCCACCAGCGGGGAATGACCGGCTCCGTAACCCGAATCGGATTGGAGCCATAGACCATCTCAGTCATGGGAACCGCCTGTCGCTGCTCTGCCTCACAGCCCGGATGTATCCCCCGGGTCTTCAGGCCAGCGTAGCGAAGATCGGCCCTTGTGACCAGACGGAAAGATGGCTTTTCCCGTGGCAGGCCCGCGAAACGGGGCCACCTTGGCTTTCAGGGGGCATTGGCTGGCGACGGAAAGCTTTGCCTTGCCCTTCGGACCATGCGTCACGCCGGTGAGCCTTGGCACTCGCCTGCGCTGGTCTCGACGGCCCGTCCTTCCCTTGGTTCAGGCTGAACCCGAAGAGCATCCGGCAGCATGGCCTTTCTGCCGCTGATCGCCAGCCTGTCCCTTCTGGCCGCAGATTGTCGGGTTCTGTCATCGAAGGACCGTTGCAGCGCCACCGTCGTCACTCTGCCGCCAATGGAGGGCGGTCGCGGCTCTACAGGCTTGCAAGGATGATTGATTAGTTATATAAAGACTTAGTTACAAAAAGGATCACCGCCGTGCCCGTCCCCATCCATGATCTGCTCCACGCCTGGGCCGACCGCACTGCGCGCGGGCAGGTGGACGACATCCTTCAGGATCATGACCCCCGTGCAGTGATCTTTGACGTGCTGTCGCCCCTCCGCCATGACGGCACCGCCGCCTACCGCGCAACCTGGGAGGATTGGCAACCGCAGACCGAAGGCGCCTTCACCTTCCGGCTGGAGGACCTGCAGGTGACCGAAGGCCCCGACCACGCCTTCGCGCACGGTTTGCTGCGCTGTGGCGGCACCACGCCCGACGGGCACCGGTTCGACGACCTT
>JANPJZ010000123.1:0-2994 GCA_031425795.1 Rhodobacter sp.
TTCCTGACGAATGCCCAGATCGAGAAGGTGGTGGGCAAATACGCCAGAAAGCGCTCGACCGAGATCGCCGAGCGGCTGCTGGAGGAGTTGACCCGGCTGGACGACCCTGACCAGGACAACATCAGCTTCACCATCATCAAGGTCAACGACGCTTCCACCCGCCCGCGCGAAAACCGCCCGGCACGACCCGCGATGACCGTCGCAAGACCCAAACGCCTCACAACCGTCGCAACCGAGCCGATGGCCCTTCCCGGCCCGGAAGCCCCGTTCGTGACGTCGTCAAGGCCGGACCCGGATGTGCCGTCCGACCTTGATCCGGGGTTCGAGCCGGAAGAGGTCGATGTCGAGGAACGCGCCATCGTCGTCCCGCGCCGGATCGCCACCCTGCGCTGACCGGTTCGGCGGCCCCTGCCGGGGCCGTCACCCGCCTCCGATCAATGCCCCTGCCGCAAAGACCAGCGCTCCGCCGACCACGACCTGAAAGGCCGCGCGCAGGAACGGCGTTTCCATGTAGCGGTTCTGAATCCAGGCAATCGCCCACAGCTCCACGAAGACGACGATCATGGCGATGGTCGTCGCCGTCCAGAAATCCGGGATCAGATAGGGCAGGGCGTGCCCCATCCCGCCCAGTGTCGTCATCACGCCGGACGCGAGGCCGCGCTTCCATGGGCTGCCCCGACCCGACAGCACGCCGTCATCATGTGCGGCCTCGGTGAACCCCATCGAGATGCCCGCCCCGACCGACGCGGCACTGCCGACCAGGAAGGTCGTCCAGGTGTCCTGCGTGGCAAATGCCACTGCGAAGATCGGCGCGAGGGTGGAGACGCTGCCATCCATCAGCCCCGCCAGCCCGGGCTGCACCCAGGTCAGGATGAACTGCCGGTTGGCAATCTTGTCCTCCGCCTCACGCGCTTCTTCCGGGAGGTGCCGTTGCTCCAGCGCGGCGGCGTGGCGTTCGTGCCCGGCCTCTGCTGCGGCCAGATCGCCCAGCAGCCGGCGGGTGTCGGCGTCCTCGGTGCGGGCCGCGGCACGGGTGTAGAAATCCTGCGCCGCCTGTTCCATGGCACGCGCCTCGCCGCGGATGGTGTCCAGCGACAGGGTTGGCGCCAGCCAGGTGGGGCGACGGGCGTAGAAGCCCGCCACATGTTCACGGCGCAACAACGGGATGATATCGCCAAAGCGCTGCTGGTGCAGCGCGATCAGGCGCTGGCGGTGACCATCCTCCTCGACGGCCATGTCGTTGAACACCGCGGCCGAGGCCGGGAAATCCTCACGTAGACGGCCGGCAAAGCTGCGGTAAATGCGGGCGTCATCCTCTTCCGACGAGATCGCCAGGGCCAGGATTTCCTGTTCGGACAAGTCGGCGAACCGGCGACGGGGGGCAAGCGAAGACAGCACCAAAGGGCTCCCAAGGTCTGGAATCATTCTAATCTAGTCGGGCAGGGAGGAAGGGCAACCGAAGAAAATGAACTGGTCAGTTCAATTATGTCTTGCCAAACTGAACTGGCGGGTTCAGAACTGTCACTGAACCCACCAGTTCAGATAGGAAAATCATCATGTTTCGCCCCCTTGCTGCCGCCCTCTTCCTCGCCGCCTCCTCCACGCTGGCCCTGCCTGCCGCAGCGCAGTCGCTGTCGGTCCTGCTGCCGTTGATCAGCTTCCCAACCCCCGCCCCCGCGCCCTCGACAAAGGGCTGCGTTGCCGAGGCCCAAACCACCTGCGTCCTGCCGGAATAGCTGCCGCCTTGCTTGCCGCGCCGAGCGTCGATGGTCTATGGTCCTCCAATGGGGGGCCAATGAACATCATTGCCGATCAGGGTGTCCGGCGCGGCCGCAAGTTCGACCAGGTGCTGGACGGTGCCCGCAAGATCTTCATGCGCGACGGGTTCGAACGCGCGTCGGTCGACGACATCGCGCGTGAGGCTGGCGTGTCAAAGGCCACGATCTACGCCTATTTCCCGGACAAGCAGCTCCTGTTCCTTGAGGTCGCGCGCTGCGAATGCCACCGCCAGGCGGAAGCTGCCGAAGCCTCGGTCGAAGGCGACGTGCCGGTGCGCGTGGCGCTGACCATCGCAGCCGAGCGGATCGTGCAGTTCATGATGTCCGAATTCGGCCAGCGCATGTTCCGCATCGTCGTGGGCGAGGGCGAGCGATTCCCGGGCCTCGGACGCGAGTTCTACGAGTACGGGCCGGGTCTGATCCATCAGCGACTGGTCTTTCACCTTGGCTGCTACGTCGAGAACGGGAAGCTGAAGATCGACGACCTCGACCTCGCTGCCGCCCAGTTCGCCCAGCTCTGCAAGGCGTCGATCCATGAAAAGCTGATCTTCGGGTTGGCGGACAAGATCACGCCCCCTGACGTGCACCGCATCGTCCACGGCGCGGTGGATATGTTCCTGGCGCGCTATGGGGTGGGGGAATAAGGCGGACGCGGGTTTCGGGCCCTCGCCGCGTCGCAGCCCGGATCGTTCGCAAGATTGCGGCGGTTGATTGGCCGTCAGCCGTTCTCGCGCAGGACCGATCCCGCCAGGTACAGCGACCCGCAGATCAGCACCCGGGCCTCGGGTGACGCCGCGGCGATCCAGGCCAGCGCCTCAGCGACCGACGCCGCACTGACTGCGTCGATCCCGGCCGCCCGCGCGGCGTCGCGGGTGACGTCAGCAGGCAGGGTGTTCTTCTCGCCGGGAATCGTCACGGCATGAAGCCGCGTGACCTGCCGGGCCAGCGGCATCATGTAGCCCGTCACATCCTTGGTGTTGAGCATCCCGCAGATCAGATGCGTCTCGCGCTTTGGCATCCGCGCCAGCGTCGCCGCCACGGCCTCGCCGCCGGCCGGGTTGTGCCCGCCGTCCAGCCACAACTCCACCCTCGGGGCCTGGTCGACCAGAGGTCCGGTCCGCAACCGCTGCATCCGCGCGGGCCAGAAGGCGCGGGTCACCGCAGCCTCGCAAGCCGCCTCGCCACGCCCGAGCGCCCGCAGGGCGGCAATCGCGGC